>JBCCDT010000097.1:0-15719 GCA_039030635.1 Pseudomonadota bacterium | reverse complement strand
GGGCTCATTGTGGAACACATCCAGACCCGCCGCAGACAATTGCCCGGAATCAAGCGCGGCAAACAGAGCGTCCTCATCCACCACATCGCCCCGCGCGGAATTGACCAGGATCGCGCCTGGCTTCAACGCGCCAAAGACATCCGCGTTGATCATCTTATAGGTGTCCGCCCCGCCCGGCATATGCAGGGAGAGAAAATCGGAGTGCGCGGCCACCTCGGCGATGGAGCCCAGCTGCTCGGCATTGCCGTTCTGGATCTTGATATCATCCGGCACTTGCCAGGCATCCTGGAACACAACGCGCATGCCAAACCCGTAATGCGCGCGGCGCGCCATGGCCTGACCAATCCGGCCAAATCCCACGATACCCAGCGTCGCCCCGGTCACCTTTTTGCCGATCATGTGCGTGGGCCGCCATCCGGCCCATTCACCAGCCCGCGTTTCCCGCTCGCCCTCGCCAATGCGGCGCGCGGCGGTGAGCATCAGCCCCATCGCCAAATCCGCCGTGCAATCGGTCAAAACGTCGGGCGTGTTCGTCACCACGATGTCATTGGCGCGCGCGGCGTCAATATCGATGTGGTTAAAGCCCACGCCGTAATTGGCCATGATCTTCACGCGGCCCTTCGCCGCCGGATAGAACGCCTCCGGGATTTTGTCGGACACGGTGGGCATGATCACGTCGCATGTCTCGGCCGCCGCCATGAACTCATCGGCGCTCATGGGCGTGTCAGGATGACGGAGAGTGACGTCGCCCAAACCTTGGGCGACGAGATGGTCTTCTGCTTCTTTTGGCCAGGCGCGGGTGACCAAGATCTTCTGAGTGCTCATGTGAGTCAGGCTGCCTTCGCGCTGGCTTTCATGGTGGCGGGCGTTGTCGCGCGATATTGCGCTTGTGCCGCCGCCACGCCGGAACCCGGCTCAATCTTGGCACCCGCATCCACCAGCGCCATTTCCGCCGCCGAGATGGCACCGCAGAGCATGACCGGGTTCAAAGAGCCAAGGTGCCCAATGCGAAATGCCTTGCCCATCAGCTTGTTGAGGCCCGTGCCCAGCGATGTCTGGTACTTGTAATAGGCACCCGAGATGACCTCACGCGCATCCACGCCCTCAGGCGCATAGATCGCCGACACCGTGTCAGAGGCCCATTCCGGCCCCATCGACACCAGCTCGCAGCCATCCCACGCACCCACAGCGGCGCGCACACCTTCGGCCAGCCGGTTGTGACGGGCCCAGATGCTTTCCATGCCCGTCTCCAGGATCATATCGAGCGAGCAGCGCAATCCGCGCAAAAGCTGCGTGGCAGGCGTGTAAGGGAAATACCCTGTGTCATTGAGCTTGATCATGTCTTCAAAGCTGAAATAGCAGCGCGCCATGCCGGAATTGCTCAGCGCCTTGTTGGCCTCAAGCGCTTTGTCGGACACGCCCAAAAAGCCCAGACCGGCGGGCAGCATGAAGCCTTTCTGAGAGCCGGAGACCGCGAGGTCCACGCCCCATTTTTCCATTTCAAACTCGATGGAGGCGATCGAGGACACGCCATCCACAAAAAGCATCGCCGGGTGATCCAGCTGATCAAGCACCTTGCGCACGCCCGCAATGTCAGAGGTCACGCCGGTCGCGGTTTCGTTTTGCGTGGCAAAGACCGCCTTGATCTCGTGGTTCTTGTCGGCCTCAAGGCGCTTGGCGTATTCCTCAAGCGGCACGCCCATGCCCCATTCCACCTCAACACAATCCACGTCGAGGCCCAGACGCTCGGCCATGTCGACCCAGAGAAGGGAGAACTGTCCAAAGCGCGACATCAGAACCTTGTCACCAGACTGTAGCGTATTCTGGATCGCGGATTCCCACGCACCGGTGCCGGAGGAGGGGAAGATGAAGACGCGGCCATTGTCCAACCGGTAGGCCTTTTTCATGTCGGTCAGCAGCCCGCTCACCAGATCGCCGAAATCGGGGGCGCGCATGTCTTCCATGGGCACGTTCATCGATTGACGGATGGGTTCGGGGACATTGGTGGGTCCCGGAATGAATAGGTGCTGGTTGCCGTTCATGTGCGTCTCCTTCGTTTCGCTGCCGGGGTCTTGTCTCGTGTCTGTGCCCCGGTTTCTACGCCTGACGGGATATCTGCTGCGAACAAGTGAGAAATCAAGCAGCCCGGTCGGGTGGGAAATCCCACCCACCCGGGTGGCCAGATCGCGGCGATTCCCTCAAACCGGCGTATTTTTGGCACAGCATGCCATTGCATACCGCCTTTTTGTTTGTTTTCAGACACTTCTGAGCCACGTCCCAGCGTAGTTTTAGGGAGAAATGGAGGAGCGGTTTGGTGTATACTGCCCAGATGGAAGCGCTCAGAAAAACAGCCGAGATCGCTGTGACATCTCTTGATGCCCGCCCTGAGGTGGTGGTCGCAGACCGCCAATTGATCGTCTGTCAGGGGCTTGGATCGCTTGTTTCCCAAATTCCCGAAGTGCGGCTGGGCGAGTTTGCAACAGACCTCTCTGGCCTGTCCAAGACACTGTCTGCGCTCACCGGGCAGGGCATTTTGATCCTCGGTGTGCGCCTCAATGATGCGGATCTGACCGCGGCGCTGGATCTGGTGCGCAAGGACTTCCCGCATGTGATGGTGGTGGTCGTGGCCGAGGACTCAGAGCTGGCCTTCATCCGCACGGCGATCAAATCCGGGGCCAATTCCATCTGCATGATGAGCCAGATCCTGACCAGCCTGCCCAAAATCCTAGGCAAACTGGTGGAAGGGCATTCCATCCTGCCCACTGAGATCTTGCGCAAACTGACGTCTGAGAAATCCGACAGCCTGTCCAAGCGCGAACATGAAATCCTGGCGCTTTTGGTCGACGGGCTCACGAATTTTCAGATTTCAGCCCGGTTGGGATTGTCGGAAAACACGGTGAAATATTACCTCAAGGCGATCTATCAAAAGCTGGACGTGAACAGCCGCGGCGCGGCCATCGCGAAATACGTGGCAGGCAATTACTGACCCCACGTTGAGCGCGGCTTGACCTTCGAAGACGTTGCGCGAGACGTAACCCAGTCCAGTGAAGAATTTTAAAAAATTCTTACGCCAACGCTGGGGGCGCCCTCTTTTCAAGAGGGCGTGGGCCCAGACGCACGGTCAGGACGGCGTATCTTCCACCTGCACCTGATGCCAACGGATCCGATCGCTCTTGAACCCCGGCAGGCCCTTCACGCGCGGTGACAGCCCGACCAGCTGCGTGCGGTGAAACGGGATCAACGTGCCGGAGCGTTCAAACAGATACTGCTGGGCGTCCACGTAATGCGTACGCCGTTCAAAGAAATCCAGGCTTTGGCGCGCGCGGCGCATCTTGTCGTCGAAGGTGTAATCCTGAAAATAGCTTTCATTCCACTTGGCCTGGCTTTGGAACGGCTCATTGAGCGCCTGATCCCCGGGCCGCTCGCCCCAGCTTGTGGCAAAGGCATCCTTTTTCATCCACACCTCGGACCAATAGCCATCGGCCGAGGCGTTCACGATCTCGACCTTAATACCGGCTGCGGCCACATGATCCTGGAACACCAGCGCCATCGCCTCCCACGCGGCATCCACAGCCGCCACATGCAGTTTGATCGTCAGCCCGTCCGGGTAGCCCGCTTCGGCCAAAAGCGCCTTGGCGCCTTCCACATCGCGGGCGCAGTCCATATCCGCGCGATACTGATCGGACGGCGCCACAGGCGTGTCGCATGACACGATCCCCCCGCCATCGAGCGCCAGTTTCAGCATCTCTTCGCGGTCTACGGCCATCCGCAACGCGCGGCGCACCCGGACATTGTCAAAGGGCGGCACATCGGTACGGAACACCAGGCCCGACCAGTTCCCGGTGGGGATTTCCTGCACCACATAAGCGTCTGAGCGGTTGAGCGCGCGGCGCACCAGCGGCTTGATCCCGCGCTCCATATCCAATTGCCCGGCCAGAAACGCCTGCAGCCGGGTCTTTTCGTCGGGAATGCCGTAGACCTCCATCCGCGCCAGCAGCGGCTCACCTTCATAGTAATCCTCAAACGCGGTCAGCGTCGTCACCCCATCGGCGTCAAATTTTTCCACTTTGAAGGGCCCTGTGCCGATGCCCGTCTGACCGATCGTGTCACCGGACCCTTCAGGCACAATACGCAAACGCGGATCCATCAGCTGCAACGGCAGATCGGCAAAGGTCGAGTCCAGCGTCAGCTGCACCGTCATGTCATCCAAGGCTTCGACATCCGTGACCATCGCGATCACCGATTTGGCCGGGCTGTCCGAGGCCGGATCCAGAATACGCTCTAATGAGTAGACCACATCGGCGGCCTCAAACGTGCTGCCATCGTGAAACGTCACGCCCTCGCGCAAGGCAAAGGTCCAGACCGTGCCATCCTTATTGGCCGACCATTTCGTGGCCAGATCCGGCTGCGGAATGCCCTCCACGCCCGGGCGCACCAGACGGCTCATCAGTTTTTCGGTGATGGTCAGGATGCGCCCATTGGCAATCGGGTCCAGGCTCGACAGCGCGCCCGAGCCCACATCATGGGCAAAGCGGAATGTGCCCGTAGGCTCCGCCGCCACGGGCCAGGCCAATGCGCTGACAACCAATCCCGCCGCGATCCGTTTCCAAACCTGTGCCATCACCATTCCCCCGAAATCACACCCGCGCCATGTATCTTTACCGTGCCGCAGCCGCGCGCGTAAATCAATGCGTCGCGAACGCAATCATGTGCAAACCCCGTAGCCAAGCGAAATCTATGTGATAGGCTCAGCGTCAAACAGACCTTGGGGGACATCATGATACGGACATTCGCCACACTGATCGGGGCAGGGACCATGGCCATCGGGCTGAGCACACCCGCTCAGGCCGAACTCAGGTTTTGCAATGATACGGACGTGAATGTCTCCATCGCCATCGGCTATCTGGGCGGCGATCAATGGACATCCGAGGGGTGGTGGAACGCAGGCGCGGGTCAATGCGTGACCGTGGTCGATGCCCCGGCACCGCAATCCTACTACTATTGGCACGCGGTCAATGAAATCGGCACGTTTAAGTCCGAAGACTACTATTTCTGCGCGGTCAATGACGTGTTCACGATCATCGGCGACACCGAATGCGCCGCGCGCGGCCATGACCGGCTAAGCTTTACCGAAGTGCAGATCGCCGCGAGCGGAGAAGCCGAGGTGCGCCTCACCGCGGCCCTTGCGCCCGAGCCACCCGCACAGGCCCAAACCCAACGCAAATCCGCAGAACCGGAGGAGGCCACGGACACGGCCCCGCAAAAATCACAGGAAACCGCCGCCCTGGCTGAGCCCGCAGCTGAGCCTGCTGCCGAACCCACGCCGGAACCTGCAGCCGAACCTGCGCCTGAGCCACAGCCCGCCACTGGTCCCGCGCCAACGCCCACGCTGACCCTAGCCAAAGACATCCCGACGTCCGAATTGCTGACCTCCGTGCCTTTGGATTTCCCGGCGGT
This sequence comes from Pseudomonadota bacterium, assembly GCA_039030635.1. GTDB lineage: Bacteria > Pseudomonadota > Alphaproteobacteria > Rhodobacterales > Rhodobacteraceae > Roseovarius. Next base: position 10,262 of record JBCCDT010000097.1, on the reverse strand, counting down.
GAAACGGGCGCTTCTGGGGGAATGGACGTCAAACGATAACCCGGGCCAAAGCTCCAAAATCACCCGCGCACGGTTTGAGGATTTCAAAGACGGGGCCGCCAACGGGGCCGGCTCCTGGCGCATTGCCGCAAGCTGCCCGGGCCATCCGGGCGCGGGCATGGGCATCGTGGTCACCTATGATGACAGACCGGCTGAGGCCCTGTGCATGGTGCTCGATACGCTCAGCGACACGGGCTTTACCCTGCGCGATCCGGGCCGTGGTGATGTGCTGACCTACAGCCGCTGAACCCAAGCGGCACGTAAGACTCAAAAGCCACGCTTGGCCGTGGCGCGCGCCCGCGCGGCGCAAATCATCTTGTGTCGCAAACGGCGCCCGCTTAACCATGGGAAAAAACCAAAAGAGAGCAGTCCCGTGGCCAAACCCAAATATTCCCTCAGCGGCATCACCGTCGAAGATCCCTATGGCGTGTTTTCCCCCAAGCTTCATCGATCGATGGCCAAGGACCGGTATGAGCGGCTCGAACGTGTCGCGGTCGAACGGTGCTTGAAAGCGGGCGATCACGTGCTGGATCTGGGCGCAGGCTGCGGCGTTGTGGGGGCCTTGGCCGCCTCCATCGTGGGCGCAGAGGCGGTGACATCGGTTGAGGCCAATCCAGGCCTCGAAGACCTCATCAAGCACATTCACAAGATCAACGGATATGGCGATATCAACCTGGTGACGGGCCTCGCGGGCAAGGGCAAAGGCAGCGCGACCTTCTACATTTCCCGTGATTTCTGGGCCTCATCGCTCAGCCCGGACACGCCCGATATCGTGTCCAAGGAAAAGATAAAAAAGATTGATATCAATGATTTGGCTAAGAAAGTTAAGGCCAATGTCTTAGTCTGCGACATTGAGGGCGCGGAATTTGCCTTGCTCGATGTGCTTGACCTTGCGCCTTTTGACCTCGTGATCATGGAGATCCATCCCACACCGGACAATATCGAAGAGGTGGGCGCGCTCTATCAAACCATGATCAAGGCCGGGTTGTTGCCGGATCTGTCGACCGCGTTGCGCCCCACAGTGGCGATTTTCCAGCGCGCCGAACGCTATAGCGCGTGACCCCGGCGGCCTCGGAATACTCCCTAGGCACCCAATCTACTCGGCGGCAAAATCGCTTTGTGACATCCAATCAATGAACGCGCGCACCTTGGGTTCGAAATCCACATCCGGTTTCCACCCCAGCCGCGCGACCATCTTGTCATTGTTGATATGCACATGCCCCAAATCGGCGGGGCGGGCGGCCTCTGTATAGGTGCGCTCTGCCGTTTGCCCCATCACACTCTCCAGCATGTCCAGAATGGATGAGATCGAGCTCGACTGCCCTGAGGCGATGTTGACAATGCCTTCCTCGCCCATCGCCATCAACTCATGCAGCGCGCGCATGGCGTCTTCCACAGTGATATAGTCCCGCTCCGCAGAGCCATCGCCAAACAGGCGCACCGGCTGACCCTTGGCAATAAGGCGCGAAAACACCGCCATGATGCCCTGACCATCCGCCCCCGTCTGGCCGGGGCCAAAAGGGTTCGAAATGCGCGTGATCAGGGTCGACAGCCCATGCGCCGCGCCCAAATGGGTCACATAGCTTTCGGCGGCCAATTTCACGATCCCGTAAGAGGACAGCGGCTGACAGGTGTCGGATTCGATGTAAGGCCGCCCCTGACCGATCCCGTAAATCGCCCCCGCCGAGGACAGATAAACCAACCGCTTGGCCCCGCAGGCCCCGGCGGTCTGAATGATGCTGACCGTGCCTTTGAGATTGATATCAATATCTTGCTCAATCGCCACGTCCGAGTTGCGCGATTTGGAGGCCGAGGCCGCATGCACAACCGTTTCCGCGCCCGAGATTGCATTGGTCAGGTCAAACGTGTTGCTCATGTCGCCGCGCAAAATTTCGGCACCCTTCAGCATCTCCTGCTGCCAGGGATCCAGCCCGTTTGGCCCCCGCCGCGACATCACCCGCACCGGGTAGCCATCGGTCAAAAGCTGCCGCACCAGATGCGGCCCGCAAAAGCCGGTTCCTCCAATAACAACAACAGGTTCCTTGGCCAAGTTAATGCTCCTTCATGGCTCAGAACGCCGTGCGAATATGGTCGGGCAGCCGGATCAGCTTTTTCTGGATGTAATACGGTCCGAAATGATAGCTGTTGCGCCGCTTTTCCCCGAATTTCTTTTGGAACATGCGGAACGGGCGCAGCCCGCTCAGGCGGTCGGCGTCAGAAATAGGCCAGGTGCGGATCTTGCGGATCATCCCTGCGGCCTTTTCATCGGTCACGTTCCAATTGGCCCCGCCCACACCGGCCACATGTTCGCCGGTCTCGGGGTCTGATGTTGCCTCGCGCCGCCCGCGCATTTTGCTCAGATACATCTCTTCATCCACGAAACGCAGGTGAAACTGATAGAGATCCGGCGCCAGATGCAACGTGGGATGGGTCGCGGCATGCCCGCCCGAACACCACCGCACCGGCTTGCGAATGATGCAGGGCTTGGAATAGGCGGTGTTGATGCGCGCATATTCGCGCTGCGCCAGGATCGGCTTGTCGCCAGAGATGGGCGCCGGCTCCAGATCGCCGCGATGCATCACCTCAAAGCCATGGGGCGAAATCACCGGCGCATCAATAGTATCGATAAATTCCAATGGGTTACCAGCCACAGTTGGATCAGAAAACACGATCTCATCGGTGTCGAGATACATCACCGTGTCATATTGATAGGTCAACCCGGAGGCAAAATGCGACAGCATGAGCCAACGGTTCACCTCAAATTGCGGGGTGATCTCGGGCCGGGTGATGTTGATGATATTGCACCCTTGGGCGATCTCTTCGAGCGCCTCATCGCGACCATGGATCAGCACGTAAATCTGTTTTTTATCAACGAACTGTGCATAATACTTAATCCAAAGAGGCAGGAAAAACGTGTCCTGATAGGCCATCGTGATCAATGCGGTGGTCATGGATGCGTCCCTTGGGGTATCTGCTCGGGTCATTATGCCTCTTTGCGCGCGACATTAGGCAAAAATTGGCCAATAAGAAAGGGGGTATAGCGGTTTGACGTTAACCTGCGGTCTCTGGGCGCAACAGCTCTGTCGCAGGGCCATTGTCATTGGCCTACGTCACCCCATCTTGGTTTTGGACAGTCGGGATCATCAAAAAAAGGACCCCCCATGCGTCTCCTCCCTCTGGCCGCCCTGGCCACCTGCGCCGCTACCATGAGCACTGCTCAAGAGATCGATACCTCCGTCGATTTCACCACCCTGAACCGCGGCGCCTTTGTCTCTGAGGCCCGCAACCTGGCGGAGGCCTCCTGGGTGGGGTCCATGGAAATCTTTTCGCGCATCGACCCGTCTGTGGCCGACAAAGTGCCCGATTTCCCCTGGAACCCGGAGTTTGAGACCGCCTATGGCTGCATCCATGATGACATGACCGCGGCGGGCACAATCGCCGATTACAACTCCATGCGCGACGCCAGCGTGACATTCATGGCATTCCTTGAGAACAATCCCGAGGTCACGCTGCTCAACATCGATCAATACGACGAAGCGATTGAGCTGATGACGCCGAGCGAGACGACGATTTCCGCCATGCAGCGCTGCGGGCTGATGCGCCTCAATCAACAGGCCATGATCGACAGCGGGTTGATGCAGGCTGTCACGCAATTCTACACCACACAGCCGCAGTGATCACGGCTCTCAAACCCATCCAAGCACGCCCCGATGATCACCCGCCCGCGCAATCCACGCCGTCACGCGTCAACGGGCACAGCAAAAGCGGTGTCATTTTGGAGGGATTTTGGCTCCGGCGGTAGGGATCGAACCTACGACCAATTGATTAACAGTCAACTGCTCTACCGCTGAGCTACGCCGGAACACGAAGCGCCGTATAGCAAGGGTGACCTCCAGCGTAAAGTGGATTTGTTGCGAAATATCCCTGCGGTCTCAGGTCTTTTCAAAACGCGCGGCCTCAGTCAGGGGGCCCATCGGTGCGACCAGGGATTTCCCATAAAGATCAACGAGATGGGCCAGAATGTTGCGTTTTGCGGCCGGGATCAGGGGGGTAGGCGTGTCGGTATAGATCGCCGCTGCCAGCTCTGAGGTGGTGGCCGCGCCCGCGCTCAGACACTTCAAAATCGCGGCCTCACGGGACAGTCGGTGTTCGATCAGCCAATCCAGCCGCGCCATGGGATCTTCAATCGGCGCGCCGTGACCTGCGTGAAAGACGCTCGCGCCCCGCGCCCGCAAGCGCCGGCATGAGGTCATGAAATCCGTGAGATCCCCGTCCGGCGGCGACACCAGGGAACTGGCCCAGCCCATCACCAAATCACCTGTAAAAACAACATCATTCCACGCAAAGCTCAGGTGATTTCCCAAATGGCCCGGGGTCCAGATCGCGGTCAGATGCCAATCCGGACCCGTGATGGTCTCTCCGTCCTCCAACACTTGATCCGGGGCAAAGTCAGGATCAATGCCTTCGCCCGCATCCGACAGGCCGGTGGCCGCCAATTGCGTCATGATCTCGCTGCGCCCGCTCCCCGATGGGCCAAAGGCCAGGACCGGCGCGCCCGTGACCGCGCTCAGACGGCGGGCCAGCGGGGCGTGATCCACATGGGAATGGGTCACGAAAATATGGGTGATGCGCTGGCCTGTCTCCAACGCGCCCAGGATCGCCTCCAGATGGGCCGCGTGATCGGGGCCTGGGTCGATCACCGCAATCTCGCGCGCGCCCAGCAAATACGTATTGGTGCCGCGATAGGTCATGGGCGAGGCATTGGGCGCCAGCACCCGGCGCACCCCCGGTCCAAGCGGCTGGGCCACACCCACAGGCGGGTCAAACGGGTCATCATTCATAGGGCTGTCCTTACACCAACGCGCCATTTTCTTCCCAAGAAAATGCACAAGAAAATTCGAATTTTCTTACGCAGAATTTTGGAAAATTCTGACCGCCTCGACCGACAGGCATTTCCTCTGCCGTCAAATTCGCCCAAAATCGCCGGCATGACCTTTCGCTGGCTCAAACCCTACATGCCGGGCACGCTTTATGGCCGCGCCACCTTGATCCTGCTCTTGCCGGTGATCTCGGTGCTGCTTGTGGTCTCTATCGTGTTCGTGCAGCGCCATTTTGACGGGGTGACCAGTCAGATGACCAACTCCGTGTCGCGCGAGGTGCGGTTGATGCTCGAAAGCGGCCTCACCCCGGAGGAGCTGGCCGGGTCCCAAATGGCCCGCACCCTGCAAATCACGGTGGAGCGTGTGGCGCTTGACGATGTGCCCGAGGCCGATCTGTGGCGTTGGTATGATTTCACCGGCGCCATTGTCGTGCGGGAATTGCGCCGGTTCGTGCCGCGCCTTTTGTCGGTGCAATTGCCCGATGACCGGGTGGTCGAGCTTTACTTTTTTCAAGAGGATGGACCGCTGCGCATGTCCTTTGATCGCAGGCGGGCCTCCGCCTCCAATCCGCATCAGCTCTTGGTCAACATGGTGGTCTTTGCCGCGCTGATGACGGTGATTGCCTATTTCTATTTGCGCAATCAGTTGCGCCCCATCACCCGGCTGGCCCGCGCGGCAGAGGCGTTTGGCCGTGGGCGGCACCTGATCTATCGGCCCGCCGGCGCGGTGGAGGTGAAGGCCGCAGGCCGTGCCTTTCTTGAGATGCGCGACCGGATTGAGCGTCAGATCGAACAGCGCACACTGATGCTGTCTGGCGTGAGCCACGACCTGCGCACGCCGCTCACGCGGTTGAAGCTGGGCCTCTCGATGATTGACGCCGAAGAGCGCCCGGCGATGGAGCGCGATGTGGAGGATATGGAGCGGCTGATCACCGAATTCCTCGATTTCGCCCGCGGCGCGCAGCAGGGCGAGATGGAGGAGGTGGCGCCATTGGATCTGGTCACCCGCATTGTCGAAGATGCGCAGCGCGCGGGCAGTGATGTGCGCCTGTTAAATCCAGAGGGTCAAGACGAACAAAACGGGCAGGGTGCCGTGATGTTGCGCCGCGATGCCGTACGCCGGGCGGTTGAGAACCTGATCAACAACGCCGTGCGCTATGGCAATCGGGCCGAGGTGTCGCTGGACGTGACACCGGGCATGCTGCGCATCCGGGTAGAGGATGATGGCCCCGGCATTCCTCAGGCGCAGCGCGAAGAGGCGCTCAAACCGTTTTCGCGGCTGGACACGTCGCGCAACCAGAACCTCGGCAGCGGTGTGGGGCTGGGCCTTGCCATCGCGGCCGACATCGCCCGCAATCACGGCGGCGCGATCGTGCTGGGGGAAAGCACGCGCCTGGGCGGGTTGCGCGCTGATTTTCAAATCGCGCGTTGATTGCATGGCCTGTCGGGGCAACGCGGCCATCCTGGGCGACGCGGAGACTGGATTCGTCCGTGATTCCAAAGTATTTGCTGCGGGCAGGGGTGTTTTTTGCCACGGACCCGCCAACCCCCTTGACGCCTTCTCGACGACGCTCTAGTGACCACCATCCCTAACTAGGATTTGATTCGAGTCTGGTGCAATCGCACCCTTCCGATCAAGCACTGACATTCAGCTGCAGCCCGACGCGGCAACGCTCGGGCTGACGTTGTGAAAAAAGGTTCTGGAGCTACGGAACCGCAACGAAAGGACAAGACACGTGGCACGTATCGCCGGCGTTAATATCCCGACCAACAAACGGGTCCCAATCGCCCTCACTTATATCACTGGAATTGGCCATGCTTCGGCCCGCGAAATCTGCGAAGCGGCTGGCATCGACCAGACCCGCCGCGTCAATGAGCTGTCTGACGCCGACCTCCTGAAGGTCCGTGAGCACATTGATGCCAACTACACTGTCGAAGGCGATTTGCGCCGCGAAGTGCAGATGAACGTCAAACGCCTGATGGATCTGGGCTGCTACCGGGGCCTGCGCCACCGTCGCAACCTGCCGGTCCGTGGTCAGCGCACCCACACCAACGCCCGCACCCGCAAGGGCCCGGCCAAGCCGATCGCCGGCAAGAAAAAGTAAGGGGGCGAGATTATGGCACGTGATACACGTAAAAAACGTAAGGTTTCCAAGAACATCGCCACCGGTGTGGCGCATGTGAACTCGACGTTCAACAACACCAAGGTTCTGATCTCCGATGTGCAGGGCAACGCGATTGCCTGGTCTTCGGCCGGGACCATGGGCTTCAAGGGCTCGCGCAAGTCGACACCTTACGCCGCACAGCTGGCCGCAGAAGATGCCGGTCGCAAAGCGCAAGAGCACGGCATGAAAACCCTCGAGGTTGAGGTGCAGGGCCCCGGCTCTGGTCGTGAAAGCGCGCTGCGTGCGCTGGCGGCCATCGGGTTCAACATCACCTCGATCCGTGACGTGACCCCGATTGCACATAATGGATGCCGCCCGCCCAAGCGTCGCCGCGTCTAACACAATTTCTATTGGGGCCCTGTGCACGCGCACGGCCCCAATCCGCATTTTTAACCTCGGGCGTTCTCAGGGCCTTTGATCATCAGGCAGAGAACAAGAATGGAGGCACGCATGATCCACAAAAACTGGGCAGAACTTATCAAACCGACACAGCTGGACGTCAAACCGGGCAATGACCCGATGCGTCAGGCCACGGTCATCGCCGAACCGCTGGAACGCGGCTTTGGTCTGACCATGGGCAACGCGCTGCGCCGCGTTTTGCTGTCGTCGCTGCAGGGGGGTGCCATCACCTCGGTGCAGATTGACAATGTTCTGCATGAATTTTCCTCCGTTGCCGGTGTGCGTGAAGACGTCACCGACATCGTGTTGAACCTCAAAGGCGTGGCCTTGCGAATGGAAGTCGAAGGGCCCAAGCGCCTGTCGATCTCGGCCAAAGGTCCCTCCGTTGTGACCGCGGGCGACATCTCTGACAGCGCGGGCATTGAGATCCTGAACAAAGAGCACGTGATCTGCCACCTCGATGACGGCGCAGACCTCTTTATGGAACTCACCGTCAACACCGGCAAAGGCTACGTGGCCGCCGACAAGAACAAGCCTGAGGATGCGCCCATCGGCCTCATTCCGGTCGATGCGATCTATTCGCCTGTGACGCGCGTCAGCTATGACGTGCAGCCGACGCGCGAAGGTCAGGTTCTGGACTATGACAAACTGACCATGAAGATCGAAACCGATGGCTCGATCACACCCGATGATGCCGTGGCCTTTGCCGCGCGCATTCTGCAAGATCAGCTGTCCATCTTCGTGAACTTTGAAGAGCCCGAAGCGGCCGGCCGTCAGGACGAAGACGACGGTCTGGAATTCAACCCGCTCCTGCTCAAGAAAGTGGACGAGCTGTAACTCAGCGTGCGCTCTGCCAACTGCCTCAAGAACGACAACATCGTCTATATCGGCGATCTGATCCAAAAGACCGAGGCCGAGATGCTGCGCACGCCGAACTTCGGCCGCAAGTCGCTCAATGAGATCAAGGAAGTGCTCTCCGGCATGGGCCTGCACCTCGGCATGGATGTCGAAGACTGGCCGCCGGACAACATCGAGGATCTGGCCAAGAAATTCGAGGATCAGTTCTAAGAAATTGGCACCGACGTAATACCGACACGATACCGACGTAATACCGACGTGCCAAAACCGGGCAATCCCGCCCCAAGGAGAGTTGGCGACGCGCATCGCCAACCAGACAAAGTATAAACCGTAAGGAGACCAAATCATGCGTCACGCAAGAGGCTACCGCCGCCTGAACCGCACCCACGAACACCGCAAGGCGCTCTGGGCCAACATGGCCGGCTCGCTCATCGAACATGAGCAAATCAAGACCACGCTGCCCAAGGCAAAAGAGTTAAAGCGCGTCGTCGAAAAGCTGATCACGCTCGCCAAACGCGGTGATCTGCACGCCCGCCGTCAGGCTGCCGCGCAGCTGAAGCAGGACATGCATGTCGCCAAGCTGTTCGACGTTCTGGGTGCGCGCTATGCAGAGCGGAAGGGGGGGTATACCCGCGTGCTGAAGGCGGGCTTTCGCTACGGTGATATGGCGCCGATGGCGATCATCGAACTTGTGGATCGTGATGTGGACGCCAAAGGGGCGACCGACCGCGCCCGCAACGCCGCCGAAGAAGCTGCTGAAATCGAAGAATAATTTCGGTATCAACCGAACAAGAAAAACCCCGCCATATGAGCGGGGTTTTTTGTGTTTGGCGGTGCAGAATTTTGAAAAATTCTGCCTAAGAAAATTCGAATTTTCTTAGGCAAATTCTTGCAAGAATTTGCGTCCCCGGACGTTACCCGATGCGGCCCATCTCCACCGCCACATCTGCCATCCGGCAGGAGAAGCCCCACTCATTGTCATACCAGGCCAGCACCCGCACCAGCCGCCCACCCGTCACGCGCGTCTGCGCCGGCGCGAAAATGGAGCTTTCTTCAGTATGGTTGAAATCCACGCTGACCTTGGGTTCCGGATCATAGCCCAGAACGCCCTTCAGCTTGCCGCTTGCCGCCTCGGCGACAACCTCATTCACATCATCCGCTGTGACATCTTTCTTGGCCACAAAGGTCAAATCCACTGCCGACACATTCGGCGTCGGCACCCGAATAGCCGATCCATCCAGCTTGCCCTTCAGATCTGGTAACACCTCCCCAAGCGCCTTCGCCGCCCCCGTTGACGTCGGTATCATCGACATCGCCGCCGCCCGCGCGCGGTAGAGATCCTTGTGCCGCCGATCCAGCGTCGGCTGATCACCGGTATAGGCGTGGATCGTGGTCATGATGCCGCTCTCGATCCCGATGCCTTCATGCAGGACCTTGGCCACCGGCGCGAGGCAATTGGTGGTGCAGGACCCGTTGGAAATCATCTTCTCACCGGCCTGCAGGTCCTCATGATTCACCCCGTAAACCACTGTGCGGTCGACATTTTTCCCCGGGGCCGACAGCAGAACCTTGCCCGCGCCCTGATCCAGATGCGCCTTGGCCTTTTCGCCGTCATTGAAGTTGCCCGTGCATTCCAGCACCACATCGACGCCGGACCAGTCGAGCTCTTTCATGTCATAAGTGGAAAACATGTCCATCGGACCACGACCCAGATCCATGGTACCCTCACCAAGCGTTACCTCACCCGGAAACCGGCCGTGCACACTGTCATACTTGATCAGATGCGCGGCGGTCTCCAACGGGCCGGTGGCGTTGACCTTGACCACCTTGATGTCGTCACGAGCCGAGGTGGCGATATAGGCCAGCGTGGCCCGTCCGATGCGGCCGAAGCCGTTGATGCCGACGGTGATGGTCATGGGCGT
>JBCCDT010000096.1:0-15720 GCA_039030635.1 Pseudomonadota bacterium | reverse complement strand
GCGGCCTATGGGGCGATCACGGCGAAGTCGATCATCTTGCCGGGGCGGACGGATTTTTACTTCCCGCCTGCGGATAATGAGGCGGAAGTGGCGATGATGCCCAATGCGGAATGCCGCGTGATCGATTCGATGTGGGGGCATTACGCCGGGGGTGGCCGGGTGCCTGAGGACACCAAGGTGATCGACGACGCGCTCAAGGAATTGCTCGCGTGAGTGCAGACGTCATTATCGTCGGTGCGGGCAGTGCGGGCTGTGCCATGGCCGAGCGGCTGTCGCGGGATGGCACGCGCAATGTGACGGTGATTGAGGCGGGACCCACGGACAATCATCTCTTCATTCGGATGCCTGCGGGCGTGGCCAAGGCCATCGGGTCGACGCGCTTCAACTGGCATTTTGAGACGACACCGCAGGTGCATATGAATGGGCGGCGGTTGACGACGCCGCGGGGCAAGACGCTGGGCGGGTCATCGTCGATCAACGCGCTGGTCTATATTCGCGGCAATGCCTGGGATTATGACAATTGGGCCGCGATGGGGTGCCCGGGCTGGGGTTATGAAGATGTGCTGCCGTATTTCAAAGAGGTCGAGGACAATGAGCTGGGCGCAGGACCCTTTCACGGCGCGGGCGGGCCGCTTTATGTGTCGAACCCAGAGTCCGGCAATGCGGCCTATGAGGCGTTCATTCAGGCCGGCGTTGAGATGGGCTATCCACGCAACGGCGATCTGAACGGCGCGGAGCAGACGGGGTTTGGGCCGTTCCAGCTCAATATCAAGAACGGGCGGCGGTGGAGCGCGGCAGATGCGTTTTTGAAGCCCGCCTATGGACGCAAGAACCTGACGGTGCGCACCGATGTGCAGGTGTTGGGCGTGGAGTTTGACGGCACCCGGGCGACGGGGGTGAAGGTTTCCGGCACGACGGGCGTTGAGACGTTGAGCGCAGGCGCGGTGGTGCTCTGTGCTGGCGCGATTGGGACGCCGCATTTGTTGATGCTGTCGGGCGTGGGGCCTGCGGGGCATTTGGCTGAACACGGGATTGAGGTGGTGGCGGATCGGGCGCAGGTGGGCGAGAACCTGCATGACCATCTGGAGGTGAAGGTAAAGCATCGTATGACCCAGCCGCTGTCGCTTTGGTCCCATGCGAAGTTTCCCAATTACCTGCTGACGGGTGCGAAATATGTGTTGGCCGGTCAGGGTGCCGGGCGGCAACAGGGGTTGGAGGCGGGCGCGTTTTTGACGCTGGACCCGAGTGAGCCTGCGCCGGATACGCAGCTGCATTTCATCAACGCGCTGGCCTTTGACGGGGCGACGGCTGAGGATCGCGGGCACGGGTTTGCGATTGATACCACGCAGACGCGGCCCTTGAGCCGGGGGGCGCTGACGCTGGCGAGTGGGGATCCCAAGGATTATCCGCTGATTGATCCCAATTATTTGGCTGAGGAAAAGGATCGCGTGGCGATGCGCGAAGGGCTGAAGATGTTGCGCGAGCTGTGCCAGCAACCGGCGCTGGCCGCGATCACCGGGGAGGAATTGATCCCCGGGCCGGGTAAGGACACGGATGCCGATTTGGACGCCCATGTGCGGGCGACGGCGGAATCGATTTACCATCCTGTCGGCACCGCACGGATGGGGACGGATGCAGACGCGGTGGTGAACTCGGACACGATGGCGGTGAACGGGGTGGAACGGCTTTTCGTGGCCGATGCGTCGGTCATGCCGCAGCTGGTGAGCGGGAATACCAATGCGCCGTCGGTGATGATCGGGTGTAAGGGCGCGGATTTGATCGCCAGGGTTTTGAATTGACGGTCGAGGTGGGGTGAAACCCCACCCTACGGTGCCTATGTGAGCCTCACGAAACGGTGAGAGTGAGGTCAGGTTGGACAAGCGGTTATTGGTGGAGTTTACGCCGGGCGTTGCCTTTTTGATTGGCAATTGGCTGGGCGGGATATTCTTGGGTGCGGGGCTGGCGGCGGTGGCGACGGGGCTGGCGATTGCGCTGCGCTGGCGGTGGGATCGGAGCCTGCCGTGGCTGGCCATTTCGATCTTTGCGCTGACGGTGGTGATGCTGATCGCCGGGCTGATTTTCGATGACACGACATTCGTGAAGGTGAGCAACACGGTGGGGTCACTGGCCTTTGCGGTGATCATCGCGGCGGGGCTTTTGATGCGGCCCAATCTGCTCAAACGGACGCTGGGGTATAAGATCCATATGAGTGATGCGGGGTGGGTCACGCTGCATTGGGTTTGGATCGGGATTTCGGGAATGCGGGCTGCGGCCAATGAGGTGATGTGGCGGGGTTTTTCGGATCAGGTCTGGGCGGTCTATAACGGCCTGTCGGATTTTGGCTGGATCGGGGTTATGGTCGTCGCGACATCCGTGATCGCGCATATGTTTTGGAATGGGCCGGAGGATGAGAGTGTGGCGGGCTGAACCCCGCCCTACATCTTGCGGGGTTTGGCGAGTTGCCAGTCTAGGTTGGCGCGCACAGCGGGCCATTCGTTGGGCAGGATGGAGTAGACGGCCGTGTCACGGATCGTGCCGTTTTTGAGTACGGAGTGATTGCGCAGGATGCCATCGAGTTTCGCGCCGAGGCGTTCGATGGCGCGGCGGGATTGGACATTCATCGCGTGCGTTCGGAATTCGACGGCGATGCAGCCGAGCGTGTCAAAGGCGTGTGCGAGCATCAGCAGTTTGGCTTCCGTGTTGAACCCGGTGCGCTGCATGTCGGGCGAAATCCAGGTGGAGCCGATTTCGACGCGTTTGTTGACGGCATCGATGCGCATATAGGTGGTCATGCCCATGGCGCGGCCATCCGGCGTCAGCAGCGAGAAGGGGAGCATGGTGCCTGCGGCCTGTTGGGCGAGGCGGGCGTCGATCTCGTCGGGGACACCCTCGGGCGTGGGGACCATGGTGTACCAGAGGCCTTGCAGATGTGTGGCGGCCTGGATCAGGTCAGCGGCGTGATCTTGGGAGAGCGGCGCGACAGTGACGGTTTTACCGGTCAGGGTGACGGGGGCGGGCCACATGGGTTGGCTCCGGTCATTGCGGGGGTGGTGGGGTGAACCCCACCCTACGGCATGCAGGGTGGGGTTCGGGATTTTAGGCGAACACGCGGGTCAGGGCGGCGTCGACGGCTGTGAGGATCTCGTCGATGTCATCTTTGGTGGCGATGAGCGCTGGCGAGAAGCACAGCGTGTTGTTGAAGCCGGGGATAGAGCGGTTGGTGACACCGATCACAACGCCCTGCGCCATGCAGTCACCGACAACGGCCTGGGCCATTTTCTCATCCACCGGGTCCTTGCTGGCGCGGTCGGCGACCAGTTCGGCACCGAGGAAGAGACCCTTGCCGCGCACGTGGCCGATGACCTCATGCTTGTCCTGCAGCGCGTGCAGCTGGTCGAGCATGTAGGCGCCCATATCGATGGTGTTCTGAAGCAGGCCTTCCTCTTCGATGATCGCCATGTTTTCGAGCGCGGCCGCCGGGCCCGCGGTGCAGCCGCCAAAGGTGGAGATATCGCGGAAGTAGTTGAGCGGATCCTCGACATCGTCCTTGAACATGTCGAAGACTTTTTCGTTCGTCACGCAGCAGGCGATGGCGGCGTAGCCTGAGGCCACACCTTTGGCCATGGTCACGAAATCGGGCTCAACACCGTAGTGCTGATAACCGAACCAAGTGCCGGTGCGCCCGATGCCGCAGACGACCTCATCGATGTGCAGCAGGATATCGTACTTTTTGCAGATCTCCTGCACGCGGGGCCAGTAACCCTCAGGCGGGGTGATGACGCCACCACCGGCGGTCACGGGCTCAAGGCAGAGCGCGCCGACGGTGTCGGGACCTTCGGCGAGGATCACCTCTTCGATCGCGTTGGCGGCAGCGATGCCGTATTCTTCACCCGTCAGATCCCACTGGGCGCGGTATTCCAGGCAGTGCGGCACGCGGACGAAACCGGGTGTGAAGGGGCCATATTGCGCGTTGCGCTGATCCTGACCACCTGCCGACATCGTGGCGATGGTGGAGCCGTGGTAATCGCGGTCGCGGTAGAGGATCTTGTGCTTTTTGCCGCCGTAGCGCTTGTGCGCGATCTGGCGGACCATTTTGAAGGCTTTCTCATTCGCCTCGGAGCCGGAGTTCGTGTAGTACACACGGCTCATGCCAGGCATCTTGGAGATCAGTTTTTCCGAGAAGAGCGCGCCGGGGATGGAGCCCGCAGACCCCGCGAAATACGGCAGCTTGATCAGCTGGTCCCGGATGGCGTTGGCGATGCGTTCACGGCCGTAGCCCACATTGACCGTCCAGACACCGCCGGAGACGGCATCGATATGCTCTTTGCCCTTTTGATCCCAGACGCGCATGCCGCGGCCCTCAACGATGATGCGGGGATCATTGTCCTCAAAGGGTTTGTGCTGCATGAGGTGGTGCCACACGTGGGCGCGGTCGGCCTCAATGACGCCGGAAAGATCGTTTTCAAAAGGTCTGCCGTCCATGGGATGCTCCATCAGTTTGTGCCGGGTGGGTCCGTAAGACGCGACGCCGGGCAACGCGCGGATTAATGTCTTTGACGGGTTAAGTAATCAGCCCGAATCTGACTCTAACGATAGGGCCAGTTCAGGGCTTTGTTTGAGGCCAAAGCGTCAGAGAGTTTCTCAAAAACGCCGCGTTTCGCGTCCAAATCCGCCGAACTGCCTGCGATTTGCCCGAAACTTACTTTCGCGATAGCAAAACTGAGACGAGACGTTTCATAATTCTGTTGCCTCAGCGCGCGTTTTCGGCTCCGATGGCGCCGCATCGGGTGCGGGTACCAGATCAAGATGATCGCCGCCTCGGGACAACGAAAAACAAAATTCTTTAGGGAGACACATCAAAATGACACTCAAGTCAAAAATGATGGGTGCTGTTGCCGGTCTGGCGATGGCTGCTGGCGCACAAAGCGCAACCGCCGAAATCACCGTGGGTTATTTCTTGGAATGGCCAATGCCGTTCCAGTTTGCCAAGGTCGAAGGCATGTATGAAGAAGCCATGGGCGAGACGATCAACTGGGTCAGCTTTGACACCGGCACCGCGATGAGCGCGGCGATGGCCTCTGGCGATGTGCAGATGTCCGTGAGCCAGGGTGTGCCGCCTTTCGTGGTCGCAACGTCGGCTGGTCAGGACCTGCAGATCATCGACGTGGCTGTGAGCTACTCTGACAATGACAACTGCGTTGTGTCCTCTGGTCTTGAGATCGACAAGGACAGCGCGGCGGAACTGGCCGGTAAGAAAGTGGCGGTTCCGCTGGGTACGGCTGCGCATTACGGCTTCCTCAAGCAGATGTCGCATTTTGGTGTCGCGCTTGACAGCCTGACGGTGGTCGACATGGCCCCGGCAGAAGGTCAAGCGGCGCTCGCACAGGGTGCGGTTGACATGGCCTGTGGCTGGGGCGGCGCGCTGCGTCGTATGAAAGAGAGCGGCAATGTTCTTTTGACCGGTGCAGAGAAAGAAGAGCTGGGCATTCTCGTCTTTGACGTGACCTCTGCTCCGACCGACTTTGTCGCTGAGAACGAAGACATGGTTGCCAAGTTCCTGTCCGTGACGGCCCAAGCCAACGCGATGTGGGCGGATGAAGCCAACCACGCCAAAATGCTGCCGGTGATCGCCAAGGACGCGGGTATGTCCGAGGATGACACGATGGCGACGATCTCGACCTTCATCTTCCCGGCAGTTGACGATCAGCTGAGCGAGAAGTGGCTCGGCGGTGGTGCACAGGAATTCATGAAGGGCGTCGCGGACGTCTTTGTGGAAGCGGGCTCCATCGACGCGTCCAAAGCATCCTATGCTGAGAACGTGAACACCGGCCCGCTCGGCGCGGCCAACTAAGTTCGACCTTTCCCGTGGGCCTGCATGCGTGGGCCCACGGGTTTCTTTTTGCAGCCACATTCTTTTGGGACATCATGCGGGGCGCGGTATGTCAGAGCTGATCATCAATAACATTTCCATGCGATTTGACCTGCCCGATGGCGGGCATGTGCAAGCGCTCAAAGACGTGGCGCTGACGCTGAAAACCGGCGAGCTGATGAGTGTGCTGGGGCCGTCAGGCTGCGGCAAGACCACGCTTCTCAACATCGTGGCGGGGTTTCTGGCGCCCACTGAGGGCGAGATTGAATTGAACGGGCATAAGGTGACCGGGCCGGATGCCGAACGCGGCATGGTGTTTCAGCAAGGCGCGCTGTTTGAATGGATGTCGGTGCGCGACAATGTGAGCTTTGGGCCCCGGATGAAGGGCGAGAGCAAATCGACATACATGCCCAATGTTGACCATCTGTTGGAGATCGTGGGCCTGCAGGATTTCAAGGAAAAAGCCATCTATGAGCTGTCGGGTGGGATGCAGCAGCGCGTGGCCCTGGCCCGCTGTCTGGCCAACGATCCGGACGTGATTTTGATGGATGAACCGCTGGGCGCGCTGGACGCTCTGACGCGGGAGAAGATGCAAGGGCTTGTTCTGAAGCTTTGGAAAGAGACGGGCAAGACGATCATCTTGATCACCCACTCGGTGGAAGAGGCCTTGCTCTTGGGTGAGCGGCTTTTGGTGATGGCCCCGCGGCCGGGGCGCATTCACAAGGAATACCGCCTGCCCTTTGCCGATCTGGGCGTGGGCAAGGACCTGCGAGAGGTGAAGAAGCACCCTGAGTTCAACACCCGCCGGGAAGAGATCCTTGAGATGATCTGGAACATGGAAGAAGAGATTATGGGCCGCGTGGAGGAAAGCGCATGACCGGGTTTTTGGTTCTCGCGCTCTATGTGGGCGCATTCCTTGGGGCGTTTTTCGCCTTTTCCATTGTCTACAAAGCGGCGTTTGCACGGGTGGATTTCACATCGCTCAAAACCGTGACATTCGGCGATGAAAGCGCGGTGAAGGCCAATCGCGTGGCCTCTGTCCTGTCGGTTTTGACCATCTTTTTGCTGTGGGTCGGGTTCACCAATTCTACGCTCCCACTGCCCAAAGCGCCCTCGCCCTTCTTGGGGGATGTCACGTTCACCTACACGGCGACCACGCCCGATGGGGCACAGGATGAGGCGGACGTGACCGTGCGCGTTTACCGCGAAGATATCAGCCAGACATTGGACGAAGAGGGCAACCCCGGCCAGATCCCCGAGGCGCCAGAGGTGGAGCCCGGCGATGGCTTTGCCAAAAACGACAGCATCGTGGTGCCGCGCTACGGGTTCAAGGTGATCCAGGTGCGCAAGAATGATGAGATCTCCAAGGCGGACGGATCGGTGATCACGGCCTTTAACGGCGTGCCGGTGCAGCCCGGACAATCCATTCTGGTCCCAGAGGGCGAGATCGGCCTGACCGACAAGGGCACGCCATCGTTTTCACCCGCAACGGGCCAGCGGATGCAGCGGCTTTACCTGCCCGCACCCGAAGTGGCGGTGGATCGTTTCGGCGATCTCTGGTCAGAGGGCTATCGAAACTTCACCTTGTTGCAACACACTTGGATTTCGCTTTGGCGCGTGTTGCAGGGGTTTTTCTTCGGCGCGCTTTTGGGCATCCCGCTGGGCTATGCAATGGGCCTTACCAACTGGTCCCGCGGGTGGTTTGACCCGATTGTGGAGTTCATGCGCCCGGTGCCACCTTTGGCGCTGATCCCGCTGATGATCATTTGGTTCGGGATTGGCGAGGCGTCGAAAGTGATCCTGCTGTTCCTGGCCGCCCTTTGGATCATGGCGATCGCGGCGCGGTCTGGCGTGTCGGGCGTGGCCATTTCCAAGGTCCATGCGGCCTATTCGCTGGGCGCGAGCAAGTGGCAGATTTTGACGCGGGTGATCATTCCGAACTCCCTGCCCGAGATCTTCACCGGCGCGCGGGTCGCGATGGGGGTTTGCTGGGGCACGGTTGTGGCGGCTGAGCTGGTCGCGGCCGAACGCGGACTTGGCATGATGATCATGGTCGCGTCCAAGTTTCAGCTGACCGACATCGTGATCGTGGGGATCATCCTGATCGGCATCATCGGGTTCTTGATCGACGTGGGCATTCGCGCGCTGGAGACATGGCTGGTGCCGTGGAAAGGCCGGGTTTGACGTAAGTCTTCAAATGGGCGCTGCATGGGACCCCCGAAAGCAGCGCTCATTTTGCACATCTTGATGTTCTGACGGCCCGGCACCTGTCACGTTTGGAGAATTGAGCGATAGCCCCTAGGCTTGGTGACGACTCAGTCTCTGGAAACGTCATATGCAACAGCTGTCCTTTCACATCACAGAAACCTACCCCTATCCCAGTCCGCCCGTGGGCGGGGATACCGCCATGACCATCTGCAAAACCCAGGGCGATACGTTTCTGGCCTTGTTGGCGCAAAGAGGAGGTCAGGATAGCATTGTTCTTTTGGGGCCATGTGAGGGGGACATTCAGATTGAATATCTGAGCCCGCCCAGCCGGCCCACGATATCCGGCATGGGGTATTCGCCGGTCAACGGGTTGATCTATTGCGGCAGCAGTTACGACAACAATCAATACATCACCGCGGTCAACCCGTTTGATGGGACGGTCGTGCATGATTTTGAAATGGACAATCCGGGCTTCAACAATTCCACCGCCTTCGGCACCAATGGTTTCTTTCTCGTGCGCGGATTTCAAGAGACGTTGGAGTTGCGCACCATGGCGGGGGATTTCATTGCGGAGCGGACATATCCGGGCCGCTTGATCCGGGGCGTTAGCGCATCGCCCTTTTCCTGGACCATGCTGGACGGCATCAACAATGAAATCGTGGTGCTCAGCCCGTTCGGAGACGAGATCGCGTCTGCGCCAGCGCCGGGGGTTCCTGCGACGGGTGTGACGGCCGCCGCCACGGCGTCAGGGCCGCATGCGATTGCGTTTGATTATGTGAACCTGCCCTACAACGCGTCGCAGAGATGTATCCCGTCTTCGGGATTGCCAGTCGACGCGTATGAGGGGTCACAATATGACCCGAGGACCCCATGGGACCCAGCGCCGTGGCAGTTCAGGCATCGGATCTACATTGCCAACCAATCGACCAACACGATCTACGTGGGCTATTTGACGGCGGCGTGATCCATTGGGCAAGAGCCTTGGGTTTGGCCCTATGGGTCTGAAAAGCTGTTGATTTTTCATCATTTTCAGGCGTAGCTTTTCCAAAGTAATGGAGGGTCAGCATGGACGAGACGAAACCGGAAACCCCTGAGATTCCAATTGGAAGTTGGGTCGTTGTAGAACGTGAGGGGCCGATAACGCTCAACACCACGTTCGTGATCAATCAAGTCACAGATTACCTGGCAGAGCCCAAGGTCACCGAAGGTACGGATGAAAAAGGCAATCCGCGCACATACGTGGTCGGAGCTTGGAAAGGGTTTAGAGCTGCGCCGGAACAGGCGCAAAACACCAATTCGTATTTCAACCTTGTTCTGTTGTCGCGTGACAGTGGTACCGCGATTTCTGGAGCGGCCATGTGGGACTATGGCGATGAAGCAAACCCCGCTTTTGTTGGAACGTCAAATTCCGAAGGTAAGCTGACGTTCCTGAATGCAACGGGGTCGTCAAAATTTCGGATCATTGCGCGCGGCTTTGCGATCAAAGATATTACAGTTTCCAAAGGCGAGGGCATCTTGTCCCTTTCGGAAAATCCGCCCGCAGCCTACGGCGGCATCACCGGTGGCGCCCTGTCATCGATCTGGGAATCAACCGTTGATGGTTCTGTGATCCAATTCACTGCACATGGGCTGATGCGGCGGGCACCTACGCTCAAAGCGCTCTCCAACGCCCAAGCACAGCAATATGGCTTGGCTGGGACGAGGTGGCTTCCGAGTATGGGGCCGGAAGACTTCTCCGACACACCGTTTTATGGCTTTAACACGCGGTCACATATCTTTCGCGCCAATGGCGGTGGCTGGACGCAACCCATTGCGCCGCACAACGGATTCAGTTTCCCAGAGCCCGGCAAAATGCTTGGCCGGAAGGAGCGGGGCGGTCCCGATGAATTTGTCTTGCTCGGCTGAGGCATAGCACAAACCGAAGCAATCAGGCGCTGGCCAGTTCAAAGTAAGAGGTGACTGCATCAGATTGAGAGTTTCGTTTTGTGCACAATCGGCCGAGTGTTCGGGCCAAGGCGACGGCACAATCGGGTCAGGTGTCAGGCAACAACTCTGACTTCACGGCCACCAGATCCATCCAGCGGCCGCGACTGTTTTGGCCGGTGCGGAACACGGTGTACCCATCCTCAATGAAACGCTTGGACAGACCACGCGTTTCGCGGGGCATTTGCTCCCACAGCACCAAGGCGGGACGGTCTTGGGGGTCAAACTGCGTGAAAAGCTGTTCGACGATGATCTCGTCATAGCGTTCGGCATCCACTTTGAGGAACGCGGGCGCCTGCATGTTGCACAGGTCACAGGCCATGCGCAGGGGTAGGCAATTCACGCGGATTTTGTCCTTGGCGCGGTCATCGCGGAACCCTTCGATCAAGGTCGACGACTTGCCATCCCGGCCCACCACCATCAGGTCGCGGGTTTCAACGCCTTCGGTGATGGCACAGTTGAGGTAGAAGATCTGATTGCTGTGATCGCGGTAGTTTTCGACCAGCTTGTCAAAGATGTCAGGGATCGGTTCGATCAGGATCGCACGCCAATCGCTGTTGTCTTGCAGGAACTCAAAGATGAAATCCTTGCCATCCGGTTTGGCATATTCGAACTTGCCTTCATTGGCACCAACCTGAACCAGTTGGCGGTTTCCAGTCGCAGCAAGGCGGGGCAGCACGGCCGCCAGAAGCGCATCTTCGTCGATCGACGGGTAATCAAGATTGTCACTGAACATCTGTGATCCATCTCAGAACCGCGATGATCGCGCAACTCGTTTCTCGCAAGACGTCCAGGTCAGGCACGGGCATCCTTGGGGGAGCCCATCACAACGTAGGACGTAATCGAATTGACCTGTGGCAGGGTGCCGATGACATCGGTGTGGAAGGCTTTGTACGCGGGCAGGTCCGCCACTTCGATGCGCAGAAGATATTCCACCGCGCCGGTGATGTTGTGGCATTCCACCACTTCTGGGGCCACCTCCATCGCGCGCTCAAAGGCTTTTTGACTGGCCTTCGTGTGGGTATTCAGCCCGACCATCGCATAGGCCACAAACCCCACGCCGAGCGATGTCTTGTCCAGCACGGCGCGATAGCCCCGGATCACCCCGCGACGTTCCAGATCCTGCACCCGGCGCAGACAGGCAGAGGGCGACAGGCCGACGCGTTCGGCCAGATCGAGGTTGCTGATCCGGCCGTCGCGCCCGAGTTCTTGCACTATGTGGTCGTTGATTGCGTCCATGGCCGCATTTTATTGCAAAATTGACCGCTCTGCGCAAAAGAAAACAATTCCATGCGGTGCTGGGCGGCATAAGGTTGCGTTTATGACGTTTGAATTCTTCACTGTGATCTTCACCTTTGCCCTTGTGACCGCTGGCACGCCGGGGCCCAACAACCTGATGCTGATGGCCTCGGGCGCCAATTTCGGATTTCGCCGGACGGTGCCCCATATGCTGGGCATCGGGTTGGGCTTTCCGGCGATGGTGTTGCTGGTCGGTGCGGGCGTGATGCAGGTGTTTGATCTCTGGCCCACGAGCTACACGATCTTGAAGGTGTTTAGCGTGGTGTACCTGCTTTACTTGGCGTGGAAGATTGCCAATGCGGCCCCGCCTGAGGGGGGCACGGCGGAGGGCAAACCGCTCACCTTCTTGCAAGCGGCAGGGTTTCAATGGGTGAACCCCAAGGCGTGGAGCATGGCGCTCTCGGCGATCACGCTTTACGCCACGAGCCGGGATTTACCCGCGGTGCTTTGGGTGGCGGCGGCCTATGTACTGGCCTCGGTTGTGTCGACGACCAGTTGGACGACCATCGGCCAACAGATGCGGCGGCTTCTGACCCATCCCAAGCGGCTGCGCGCGTTCAACCTGGTGATGGCGGCGCTTTTGGTGGCGACGCTGATCCCGGTGCTGTGGCCCACGGCGTGACGCTGACCCTGCTCCATACGGCAGAGGCCCATTGCGCGCGGTTCGGGGCGATCCGTGATGCTGTTGCCCCGGACGTGGCCCTTGAACAGGTGGTGCGCACCGATTGGTTGGAGGCGGCACAAGGTGGCGTGGGCGAGGCCCTGTGGGCCGAGATCACCGCGTGGATTGCAGCCCAGTCAGGGCCGGTGCTGTGCACATGTACGACATTGGGGGCCGTGGCCGAAGAGGCGGGCGCGTTGCGTATTGACCGGCCCTTGATGGAGGCGGCAGCGCGGATAGGGGGGCCGGTGATCCTGGCCTATTGCCTGGACAGCACGCGCGCCCCAAGCGTGGCGCTGTTGCGCGACGCGATGGGCGCGGAGGGTGATATTCGGCCCCTGCCCTTGTTGGCGCCTTGGGCGCTTTTTGAAGCGGGTGATGGGCCTGCGTTTGAGGCGGCCTTGGCCGCGGCCATCCGCGAGGAGACCCCGCAGGGAGGGTGCGTGGTGTTGGCGCAAGCCTCCATGGCCGGGGTGGCGGCGCTGCTGCAGGACCTGGGCGTGCCGGTGTTGGCCTCGCCCGAATTGGCGTTTCGGGCCGCGCTGCAACGGGCCGGATTGCAAAAGGGCTGACGGGGCGGCATATATCCCTGTGACGCAAAAGCCGGAGCGCGCATGACCAATTATCTCGATTTCGAAAAACCGTTGGCAGAGGTCGAAGGCAAGGCCGAAGAACTGCGCGCGATGGCGCGGGCCAATGAGGAAATGGATGTGGAGGCCGAGGCCGGTGCGCTGGATAAGAAGGCCGCCGATATGTTGGCGGACCTCTATAAATCGCTGACGCCCTGGCGGAAATGCCAGGTGGCGCGGCATCCGGACCGGCCCCATTGCAAGGATTACATCGAGGCACTGTTCACGGAGTACACGCCGCTGGCGGGCGACCGGAACTTTGCCGATGATCAGGCCGTGATGGGCGGGCTGGCGCGGTTTGAGGATCGGCCCGTGATGGTGATCGGCCATGAAAAGGGCAACGACACCAAAAGCCGGATCGAGCGCAATTTCGGCATGGCGCGGCCGGAGGGCTATCGCAAGGCCATTCGTCTGATGCAGATGGCCGACAAGTTCAACCTGCCGGTGATCACGCTGATCGACACGCCCGGGGCCTATCCCGGCAAAGGCGCGGAAGAGCGCGGGCAATCGGAGGCGATTGCGCGCTCCACCGAGATGTGTTTGCAAATCGGTGTGCCGCTGGTGAGCGTGGTGATTGGCGAGGGGGGCTCAGGCGGGGCCGTGGCCTTTGCCAGTGCGAACCGCGTCGCGATGCTGGAGCATTCGGTCTATTCCGTGATCTCGCCCGAGGGCTGCGCATCAATCCTGTGGAAGGATGCGGAGATGATGCGCGAGGCGGCAGAAGCGCTGCGGCTCACGGCTCAGGATCTGGTGAAGCTGGGTGTCGCGGACCGGATCATTCAGGAGCCCATGGGCGGGGCGCATCGGGACAAGGGCAAGACGATTGCGTCGGTGGGCATCGCGATTGAAGGGCTGTTGAAAGAGCTCGAATTACAAAGCCGGGAGCAACTGATCCAAGGACGGCGCAAGAAGTTTCTTGAGATGGGCAGCCAGGGGTTGGCGGCGTAAACGACCGCTGTCGTGCGGCGCAGACGAGTGCTTTGCCGTCTTTTGGCGAATGACAGGTTTGAGCCCTTTTCGACCGATGCTGCGCTTTTCAGGAATGTCTGATTACGACCTTAAATACACAATTATTCGTTTGTCATCTTGTCTGTGGCAATGGCTTTTTGATGGATCGTTTCGTAAGCCGCAATCACGAGGGACCTGAGCCACTTGCCACCTGGGTCCTGTGAAAGGCGCGCGCTCCAAAAAAAGCGAAAAGTAATATCGGGAAGATCGACCGGCGGGATTTTGGCAAGAAGACCGTAGGTTCGCACGTCTTCCACCATGAAGAGCTGAACGGTCGTTCCCAGCATATTTGTCCGTGCCAGAAGCGGTGCAACACCGGAAAACTCGGGAAGATGTGCCCCGATTCGGCGTTCCATGCCATCCCGAGCCACACGATCTTCGACGGTTTGGCGCGCCGCGTTTGACATTCCTACCATGACATGTGGCCAATCAAGCCAAGCCTGTTTGTTCCAGTTTTCTTCTGCCGGATGCCCACTGCGCATGTAGGTATAGCGCTGCAGCGTCGGCATTTTTTGCTCCATAAGCCCTTCGGGGAGCGGCTTGTCAGCCCCGAGCAACGCCAAGTCAATTTGTTCATCCGCAACAGCGGTATAAAGATGCTGTCCTAGGTTCACCCACTCAAGCGAAACGCCCGGTGCTTCTTCGTTGATCCGGGCAAATACCTCGGCGATCAGCGCTGTGATTGCGGGCACGGCGATGCGGAATGTGCGTGTGCTTGTTGCCGGATCAAACGGTTTGGGCGGGGTTACGACCCTTTGAATGCTGCGCAAGATGGGACGAACATCATCAATCAAGCTTTCTGCGAAGGGTGATGGCTGCATCTTACCACCGACCTTCACCATCAGTGGGTCACCCACCTGTTCGCGCAACCGGGCAAGCGCATGGCTGACCGCCGATGGTGTCTTGTTCAGCCGATCGGCCGCTTTGGCGACGCTGCCTTCTGTCATAAGAGCCTCAAAAGTAACGAGCAAATTGAGGTCGAGTCGGTGAAGCTGAATATCATTCATGGTGCATGAAATCGTTTCGCTATGCTTGTACTGAATTTTGTTCAACAACCTTGTCAGATGCAACAAGGACAGACAAGAAAGGAAAAACACATGTTAAGATCAGGACTGAAAAACTTGGTGCAAGGTGCATCCTGTGGGGTGGCAATGGCAGTGCTGGCCGCAGGTGCCGTGCAGGCAGAACAAAGCGCTTTGGCCGAGGTCGAGGCGGTTTCAGGTGCATTCTACGCAGCTCTCAATGAGATGCTAGCTGGATCACCGATATCGCAAGATGTTGCCCCGCTTTGGCTCGATGCTGAGGGCGTAACCGCCCTACATCCTGTCGGCGGTCGAGATATAGGTCTGGGCACGTTAGTCGCCGCGTTCGATGGCGTGGCTAGCCTCGCCTCTGGTGGAGAAGTCGCGCTGCAAGATCAGGCGATTGCAGTCTTCGGCGAAACGGCAGTGGAAACTGGCGTCGAGATCGGTAGTGCCACTCTCGCAGGCGAAGTCATCACGCTCGAATACAGGGTGACCAATGTTTACACTTTGTCCGATGAGGGCTGGCGCATGGTCCATCACCACACCGACCTTTCGACACCGATTATCGAGCTTCTCGCCCGACTAAGCGACTAAGCACGCGCGACGGGTCCGCGCGAAAAGGCTCACCCCTCAAATGACACCGCCACCCCACGTAAGGGCGATCACGCCCTGCGCCCGGCTTCGCCATGGCTAACGGAGCGGCAAAGAAGGAGAAAGAAAATGTCTTTGAAAGTAATTGGTTCGGGCTTTGGTCGAACCGGAACCATGTCCACAAAACTCGCCCTGGAAGAGTTGGGATTTGGACCATGCCACCACATGGTAGAGGTGATGCAGAACCCCGGACAGCCCGGCCATTGGGCTGCAATCGCTCGCGGAGAGGAACCCGATTGGGCCGAGGTGTTCGACGGCTATGCGGCACAAATTGACAACCCGGGCGCGGTGTTCTGGCATGAGCTTTCCATCGCATTCCCCGACGCCAAGATCATTCATACAGAGCGTCCTGAGGAGGATTGGTGGGCCAGTTACGACTACACCATC
>JBCCDT010000095.1:0-16180 GCA_039030635.1 Pseudomonadota bacterium | reverse complement strand
GATGAGGCCGCTTTGGTCACGGCCTTTGAGGCGGCGTATCGCACGCTCTTTGGCCGGGTGATTGAGGGGCTGGCCGTCGAGGTCACGAACTGGTCGCTCACGGTTGCCACATCTGAGCGTCCGACACCCCGCGTGCCAGAGCCCGAGACCAAAACAGAGGCGCCTGTCGCGCGCATGCGGACCGTGTTTGATGCCGCTTTGCGCGCCCATGTTGAGGCCAAGGAAGTGGTGCGAGAGGCGATGGAGGCAGGCGCGGCCGTCGACGGCCCGGCGGTCATTGTGGAAACCGAAACCTCCACCATTGTCCCCGCTGCGTACCGTGCTGAGATGCAGACCGATGGCGCGTTGATGATCACCCGCAAGGAGGCCACCCGATGACCCCGACCGCGATTGATTATCAGATCATGTGGAACCGCCTGATCGCCGTGGTCGAAGAGCAAGCGACCACCCTGATCCGCACCGCCTTTTCCACTTCGGTCCGGGAGGCGGGGGATCTGTCCGCTGGGCTCTTTGATCGCCAAGCGCGCATGATTGCGCAGGCCGTGACCGGCACACCGGGCCATGTGAACGCCATGGCCGAGAGTGTGGGTCACTTTGTGCGCGAGATCGGCCCAGACAACATCTTTGAGGGCGATGTCTACATCACCAATGACCCTTGGATGGGCACGGGGCATTTGCATGACATCACGGTGGTCACGCCGGTTTTTCGGCGCGGCATCCATATCGGATTTTTCGCCTGCACGGCCCATGTGGTTGATATTGGCGGGCGTGGTTTTGGGCCGGACGCGGGTGAGGTCTATGAAGAGGGCCTGTTGATCCCAATTTCCAAGTTCGCCGAGCGGGGCAAGGTGAACGATTTCTTGCTGCATATGGTCCGTGCCAATGTTCGCACACCAGATCAGACAGTGGGGGACATGTACTCCCTTGCGGCGTGCAATGAGGCGGGCGATCGCAGGCTTCAGGCCATGCTGGATGAGTTTGATCTGGGCGATATCGACGGGCTGTCGGAGTATATCATTGAGGCCAGTCGCAAAGCCACCCGCGCCGCCATCGCCAAGGTGCCGGATGGGCGCTACGACAATCACATGCGCGTTGATGGCTATGAGGCGCCGGTGGACCTCCATGTCACGCTCACCATCAAAGGGGATCAGATCAGCGCCGATTTCACGGGCACATCCGGGCCGAGCCGGCTTGGTGTTAATGTGCCCGAGGTCTATACCCGCGCTTATGCCTGTTACGCGCTCAAATGCGCCATTGCGCCGGAGGCCCCCAACAACACCGGGTCTCTCGATCCGTTCGAGATTTCCGCGCCAGAGGGGTCGATCCTTGCGGCTAAACGGCCTGCGGCGGTCTCCGTGCGCCATGTATTGGGCCATTTGGTGCCGGACGTCGTGTTGGGTGCCCTGCATCAGGCATTGCCCGGCGTGGTGCCCGCAGAAGGCGCGTCTGCGCTGTGGAACATCCAGATCAGCGCGCGCAGCACGGATCCCATGGCGAACCGCCCCCCGGCGGAGGTTCTCATGTTCAATTCCGGCGGCACGGGCGCGCGGCCCGCTCTGGATGGTCTGTCTGCGACGGCCTTCCCTTCGGGGGTCTCGACCATGAGCGTTGAGGCCACTGAGCATGTGGGCCCGATCGTGGTCTGGACCAAGGAGTTGCGTCCGGGTTCCGGCGGGGCGGGCATGTATCGCGGCGGGCTTGGGCAGATCATCGAAATTGAACCCCGCGCAGGGTATGAGTTTTGGTTCAACGCCATGTTTGACCGCGTGACGCACCCCGCCCGGGGGCGTGAGGGTGGCCAAGACGGCGCACCGGGCGGCGTGGCCTTGGCCGATGGGACACAGCTGCGCAGCAAGGGTCGGCAAAAGGTGGGAGAGGGGCAACGCCTGCGCCTGTCCTTGCCGGGTGGCGGTGGGTATGGCGCGCCGCAGGATCGCGCATCTGAGGCTGTTGCAGCAGATGTGGCGGCAGGCATGATCACAAGCGCGCAGGCCCTTGAGATTTATGGATACAAGGACGGGGAAGATGACTGATACCAAGATTGCAATGATCACGGGCGGCGCGCAGGGCATTGGTCTGGCCTGTGCTGAGGCGCTGCGCGAGGACGGGTTTCGCTGCGTGCTTGTCGATATCAATGCCTCGGTCCAGGATGCGGCGGCCCAGCTTGGCGGGGACAGTGTTGGGTTGATCTGCGACATGTCAGATGCCGATGCGATCCACGCGCTGTTTGACAGGGTCGAGGCCGAGATTGGCCCGATCGCGGCTTTGGTCAACAATGCTGGCGTGGCGATGCCCGGTGATTTCCTCGATTATGAGTTGGAGACGTTCAACAAGGTGCTTGCCGTGAACTTGAGCGGTGTCTTTGTCGCCACGCAGCGGGCTGCAAAATCCATGATTGCCCACGGGATCGAAGGTGCGATCGTCAATATGTCGTCGATCAATGCCCAAGTGGCGATCCCGGCCATTCCCGCCTATTGCGCCTCCAAAGGCGGGGTGATGCAATTGACCAAAGCGGCAGCGCTTGCGCTGGCTCCGCACAACATCCGCGTCAATGCGGTGGGGCCGGGCTCCATCGACACCGCGATGATGGCGGGTGTGAATGCCAATCCAGCCGCGCTCAAAATGGCCCTGTCTCGCACGCCCTTGGGGCGCATCGGGGCCGCGCGTGAGATCGGTGATGTGGTGGCGTTTTTGGTCAGTGCCAAAGCCAGTTACATCACCGGTGAGACGATCTATGTCGATGGGGGCAGGCTCGGGTTGAATTACACCGTCTAGACCGGGACAAGAGCGTCGCATGAGCGAGACTGCCCAAAGGGCGGACGAGCGGCCTTCCCTTCCACATTAAAAATGCGTATCCGGTGGGCTCCGAGACGACGGGCAAAAGGGCCAGGGTTTTGAAAACAGCACTCATCACCGGCATCACCGGCCAAGACGGCGCGTATCTGGCCGAGCTTCTATTGGACAAGGGCTATACCGTTCACGGCATCAAACGCCGCACATCGCTCTTCAATACCGCCCGGATCGACCACCTGATCGAAGGCGAAGCCGGTCACAATGGCCGTTTCCGCCTGCATCATGGTGATATGACCGACAGCTCGTCACTGACGAACATTTTGCAGAAAACCCAGCCTGATGAGGTCTATAACCTCGCCGCACAAAGCCATGTGGCCGTGTCCTTTGAAGAGCCGGAATACACCGCCAATTCCGACGCGCTGGGCCCCTTGCGCTTGTTGGAGGCGATCCGGTTTCTGGGCCTGGGAGACAAAACGCGGTTCTACCAGGCGTCCACCTCAGAACTCTATGGTTTGGTGCAAGAGACCCCACAGACCGAAAAGACCCCGTTCTACCCCCGCTCGCCCTATGCGGTGGCCAAGCTTTATGCCTATTGGATCACCGTGAACTACCGCGAGGCTTATGGGCTTTATGCCTGCAACGGGACGCTGTTCAATCACGAAAGCCCGCTCAGGGGGGAGACCTTCGTCACCCGCAAAATCACCCGCGCCTTGGCCCGCATCAAACTGGGCACGCAAACGGTGCTGGAGCTGGGCAATATGGATGCCAAGCGCGATTGGGGGCATGCGCGGGACTATGTGGAAATGATGTGGCTCATGCTGCAACAGGACGCGGCAGAGGATTTTGTCATCGCCACCGGGGAGCAATATTCGGTGCGCGATTTCGTCCGCCGCGCCGCAGAAGCTCTGGATATGCCGCTCACCTTCGAAGGCAATGGGCTGGATGAAGTGGCCAAGGATGCTGAGGGCCGTGTTGTCGTAAAAGTGAACCCCACCTATTTCCGCCCGGCGGAGGTGGAAACGCTTTTGGGTGATGCCGCGAAGGCGCGAGAGAAACTGGGGTGGACGCCAAAGACCAGCTTTGACGATCTTGTTCGGGAAATGGCCGAGGCAGATTTTGCAGAGGCCAAGCAGGAGGCAGCATCAGGTGGCTGAACGCCTCTATGATCTGACGGGCAAGCGCGTCTATGTCGCCGGTCATCGCGGGATGGTGGGGTCCGCGATTGTGCGCCGGCTCGAACAGATGGACTGCGAAGTTCTGACGGCGACCCGCGCGGAGGCCGATCTTATCCGTCAGTCACAGGTTGAGGCGTGGTTTGAGGCCAATCGCCCGGACGCCGTTTTCGTCGCGGCCGCGCGCGTGGGTGGGATCCTCGCAAATGACAGCTTTCCAGCGGATTTTCTCTATGACAACCTGATGATTGAGGCCAATATCATCAAGGCTGCTCATGCCACGGGCGTGGACAAGCTGATGTTCTTGGGATCGTCTTGCATCTATCCGAAATTGGCGGAACAGCCGATGCGCGAGGATGCACTTTTGACCGGGCCGCTGGAGCCGACCAATGAGTGGTACGCGGTGGCCAAGATCGCCGGGATCAAGCTTGCGCAGGCCTATCGCAAGCAGCATGGCTGTGACTTTATTTCTGCCATGCCCACGAACCTCTATGGTCCCGGGGACAACTACAATCTTGAAACCAGCCACGTTCTGCCCGCGCTCATCCGGAAAGTGGTAGAGGCCCGTGACACAAGCGTGTCCGAGATCGTGATGTGGGGCACCGGCACGCCGTTGCGAGAGTTTATGCATGCCGATGATCTGGCGGATGCGCTGGTTTTCCTGATGGAGCACTATTCCGACGCGCCCCATGTCAATGTGGGCTCCGGGCAGGAGGTTTCGATCCGTGGCCTGGCCGATCTGGTCGTCGAAAAGGCCGGGTTCACGGGGCAGATTGTTCAAGATGAAACCAAACCCGACGGGACCCCCCGCAAGCTGATGGACAGCTCGGTTTTGCATGGGTTGGGCTGGAAAGCGCGCATCCCGTTGGCGGATGGTGTCGCGACCAGTATCAAAGAATTCGAGGCCCTGCAGGCCGCGCCAAGCGAAGGACGTATGTGATGGGACAGTATGACAAGATCCATCTGGGTTGCGGCGTGAAACACCTGGAGGGGTGGTTTCACGTTGATGCTTTGGACTACCCGCATGTGGATCACGTGGGCCGGGTTGAGGATTTGGGGTTCATTCCCGACAATTCCGCGCAGCTGATCTATGCCTGCCACGTGTTGGAACATTTCGGGCGTAAGACCTATCGTGATCCGCTGGAAGAGTGGTTTCGCGTGTTGGCGCCCGGCGGGATTTTGCGCCTCGCCGTGCCGGATTTTCGGGCCGCGGCAGAGCTTTACCTCTCCGGTCAGATGCCCCGCGGGTTGGAGGATGTTCGCGGTCTCTTGGTCGGGGGGCAGCGCGATCAATACGATTTCCACGGCATGATTTTTGATCATCAGACGCTTGAATCGACGCTGTCAGATATCGGGTTTTCCGAGGTGCGGCTTTGGGATTGGCGCGCGACGGAACATGCCCATATGGATGACTATTCCCAAGCTTACATACCCCATATGGACAAGGAAAACGGGCGTCTCGTGTCGCTGAATATCGAAGCAGTGAAATAACAGAGCACCGCATTATTCAAAAGAATGCGACCGAAATCTTTTAAAGATTTCGCGCTCTTGAAAGATGGTCAGCCGTTTTCTTGCAGGATCGCGCCAGCAAGGTAAAGCGATCCGCAAATCAAGATCCGCGCGTCCGGTTCTTGCGCCACGATTGTCTTCACAGCTGTGTCCACATCAAGCGCGGTTGAGGCCTCCATCCCGCACTCCGCCGCGATGCGCGCGGTGTCCTCTGCGGGCAACGTGTTCACCTCGCCCGGGATCGACAGCGCGGTCAGGCTGGCCGCATGCGCGGCAATCGGGGCCATGTAGCCTGCCACATCTTTGGTGTTCATCATGCCGCAAATCAGATGCGTGGGCCGCCCGGGCAAAGTCGCCAGATACGCGCCAAGCGCTTGGCCTGCCGCCGGGTTATGCCCACCATCAAGCCAAAGCTCCGCTTGACCTGCGGCATCGATCAAAGGGCCCGAGCGCAGCCGTTGCATCCGCGCGGGCCATCTGGCCTGCGACACCGCCGCCTCAAGACCCACCTCTGACACGCCAAGATGGCGCAGCCCGGCCAAGGCAGCACCGGCGTTTTGCACTTGGTGGGCGCCCAGCAGGTTCGGCATAGGCAGATCGCGAAGGCCTGTTTCATCCTGAAACACCAACCACCCGCGTTCCGAGGTGACGTGCCACTGCTGCCCATGGGCCAAAAGCGGCGCGCCCAGTTTGGCCGCGCGGGCCTCGATCACATCCATCGCGTCATCGGCCTGCGGGCTGACAACGCATGTGACGCCGCGCTTGATGATCCCGGCCTTTTCGCCGGCGATGGCGGTGAGGGTGTCGCCCAGAAACCCTTCATGATCCATCGACACAGGCGTGATCACGGTCAGCGCCGGTTGGGCGACCACATTCGTGGCATCAAGCCGCCCGCCAAGTCCCACCTCAAGCAGGGTGAAATCCGCCGGAATGCGGGACATGGCTAACAGGGCGGCACAGGTCGTGATCTCAAAATAGGTGATCGGCGCGTCGTCATTGGCGGCATAGCATTCATCCAAGATGGCGGTCAGATCGTCCTCAGAGATCAGCGCGCCCGCCAAATAGATCCGTTCATGAAATCGCGCCAGATGGGGGGAGGTATAGGCATGCACCTTTTTCCCCGCACCCTCCAGCCCGGCGCGCAGCATCGCGAGGGTGGAGCCTTTGCCATTGGTCCCCGCGATATGGATCACAGGGGGCAGTTTGTCTTGGGGATTGCCCAACCGATCCAGCAAATGCCAAACCCGATCAAGGGTCAGGTCAATGATCTTTGGGTGCAGCGCCATCATCCGGTCGAGGATGACGTCAGAGCCGGTCGCGATCATTCCGCTTCAGGCTCAGCTTGCGGCGCGTCACTGGGTTCATCTGTCTTTGTGGGTGGGTCTTTTTTGTCTGGCGCAGGCAAATCGCCCTGGATCGCCGGGGGCAGGCCTAACAGCATCCGCGTGATCGTGATCAGCTCCTCTCGCATCACCGTGCGAGGTGTCACCCGGTCCAGCATGCCGTGATCCAGCAGATATTCAGCGCGCTGAAACCCTTCGGGCAGTTTTTCGCGGATCGTCTGTTCGATCACCCGTGGCCCGGCAAAGCAAATCAGCGCATTGGGCTCCGCGATATGAACGTCGCCCAGCATGGCATAAGAGGCCGTGACCCCGCCGGTGGTGGGATGGGTCAAAACCACGATATAGGGCAGGCCTGCTTCCTTTAGCATCTGCACCGCCACAGTTGTGCGCGGCATTTGCATCAGGGACAGGATCCCCTCTTGCATCCGGGCCCCGCCGGCGGCTGAAAACAAGACGAGCGGGCGTTTGAGTTTCACCGCCTCCTCAGCGGCCGCAATGATTGCATTGCCCACATACATGCCCATGGACCCGGCCATGAACGAAAAGTCCTGACAGGCGGCGATGATCGGTGTGCGGCCAATCTCACCTCTTGCGACCAGCATCGCCTCCGCCTCGCCGGTTTCCTTTTGCGCGGCCTTCATTCGGTCGGGGTATTTTTTCTGATCGCGGAACTGCAAAGGATCGACCGCAGGTTCCGGCACCTCAACCTCGGTGAAAAGACCACCATCAAAAAGACGTTCAAACCGCTGACGAGGGGTAATGGCCAGGTGATGGCCGCAATTGGTGCAGACAAAGTGGTTGTCGGACAGCTCCCGGTGGAACAGCATCGTGCCGCAGGCGTCGCATTTCACCCAGAGATTTTCCGGCACTTCCCGGCGCGAAAAGATCGAATTGATGCGCGGGCGCACGTAGTTTGTGATCCAGTTCATGCGGGCAGGTTTCCCTTAGGTCGTTGGTCCGTTCGACATAATCGGTGGTCTGATGATTTGCAATCACACCCTGAGCGCCAGACGACACGAGAGCCACGCGCACAGCGTGACCATCAGCTCCAGCGGCAGGATCGTGCTGGCCAGGCCCGGCGCATCGAGCGCGAGCGGAAAGGTGTAGAGCGCGATCCCGTCGAGATCCCCTTCCGGCGCAGCAAAAAGAATGGCGAAAACATTGTTGACAAAATGCAAGGCCATGGCCGGGCCAAGCGTGCCACTGCGCGCGGTCAGATCGGCGGCCGCCACCCCGAAAAGCCCGGACCAAACCACCAGCATCCAGGCGTTTTCCCCTGCCATTTCAGGGCTGTAATGCAGCAGCCCGAACAGAACAGAGGGGATGCCCATCCAGAAGATGGGATGCCGGAACCGCGCGGCCAGCTGGCTTTGCAGATAGCCACGAAACACCAGCTCTTCGGCGCTGATCTGGATCAGAACCAATGGCAGGCCGAGAGGCAGGAACCAAAGCCATTGCGCCAGACGAAGATGCGCCTCCAATTGAAACCCTTCGGGCATGGGCATCAGCCAAAAGAAGAAGAACAGCGGGGCAAGGTATTTGGCGCAGCGCCAGAAATCGGTGATCGCACGATCAGACCGGCCGATCAGAGTGCGCAATTGTCGCCGGTGGATCGTGCGCAAGACCATGCTGAGCGCCACAATCATGAAGCCGAATTGAAACAGCAGGAGAAAGACATAAGACGCGCTTTCATCGTCATAGAGCCGTTCCACCCTGTCCGTCCCAATCATCGCAGGAAGGTAGTTTGCGAAAAGGAACAGCAGCGACAGGTAAATCACCACAACCATGACCGACCCGACGATCAAACGCGCCGGGTTGGCCGACAAGCGGGCCGGGCGGATCAGGCTGTCATGCGGTTCATAGGACATAGGCGCACATAGCTTTGGATTGACCCAAAGCGCAATGCGGTTGAAGCTTGGGACAGGTTTTGGGGGGCGGACATGGACGACTATTTTGATCTGGGCGGGTTCACATTTCCTGTCACGACGTCAAGCGACAGGGCGCAACTGTGGTTTGATCGCGGGCTCCTCTGGGTGTTCGGTTTCAACCATGATGAGGCGCTAAGTTGTTTTGACCACGCGCTAGAGGCCGACCCGGATTGCGCCATGGCCCATTGGGGCCGCGCCTATGCGGCCGGGCCCAACTACAACATGGAATGGGAACATTTCGACGATCGCGGCCGTGCCAAAGCGCTCTCCCTTGGGCACGAGGCGGCGGCCAAGGGCGCGGCCTTGACCGCTCACGTTCTGCCGTGGGAGGCCGCGATGCTGCGCGCCTTGCCCGCGCGGTTTCCCCAGAAAGAGCTCACTGATATCGAGGTGATGAATGGCTGGAACCGGGATTTTGCGGATGCCATGCGCACGGCCTTTCACGCGCATCCCGAAAATCTGACAATACGGACGGTTTTTGTTGAGGCTTTGATGAACCTCACGCCGTGGCAGATGTGGGATCTGCCCAGTGGAACCCCCGCCAAAGGGGCCGCAACCGTGGAGGCGCAAACCGCGTTGGAACAGGCGATGGCCACGCAACCTGATGCCTGGAACCACCCAGGCCTTTTGCATCTTTACGTTCACCTGATGGAGATGTCGCCCACGCCAGAGGCGGCGCTCAAGGCCGGTGATGTGTTGCGGCGCATGATGCCGGATGCTGGCCACATGATCCACATGCCGACCCATATCGATGTGCTGTGTGGCCATTATCAGAACGTGGTGGACTGGAATGAGGCCGCGGTGGTGGCGGACCTCAAATACTGGCGCAAACACGGGGCAATGAACGTCTATAGCGGCTACCGGCTGCACAATTACCACTTCATCATTTACGGCGCGATGTTTCTGGGTCAGTTGGAACCGGCCTTGCGCGCCGTGCGCGGGGCATGGGACACTTGCCCCGAAGAGATGCTGCGCATCGAAAGCCCTCCTATGGCGGATTACTACGAATCCTACCTCAGTTTTGAACCGCATGTTCTGGTGCGCTTTGGCAAATGGCGGGAGGCGACCGAGTTTCCGCTGCCCGACGATCAGGAGCTCTATGCCACGCTGACGGCCCATGTGCATTACGCGCGGGCCATGGGTCATGCGGCTTTGGGCGAGGTCGACGCGGCCTTGCGAGAAGAGGCGGCCTATCTCGCGGCGATGGAACGGGTGCCAGACACGCGGCTGGTGCATAACAACACGGTGCGCGATCTCTTGGCCGTAGGGGCCGAGATGCTGCGCGGGGAAATCCAGTATCGGCAGGGCGATTATGACGCCGCCTTTGCCGCGCTGCGCCGGTCCGTCGCCCTCGATGACGGGCTTCTATATGATGAACCCTGGGGCTGGATGCAGCCCGCGCGCCATGCCTTGGGCGCGCTTTTGTTGGAACAAGGCCATGTGCGCGAGGCCGAAGCGGTCTTTCGTGAGGATCTGGGCCTTGGCGGTCAGTTGTCTCGTGCAAGCGTCCACCCCGACAATATTTGGGCGCTCAAAGGCCTGCATGACTGTCTCAAAGCGCGCGGTGACACGGTCGAAATTGTCCAGGTCCGTCAACGCCTCGACCTGGCGCAGGCTCGCGCTGATCGCGCCGTGGCGGCCTCGTGTTTCTGCGCGCGGGCGGCCATGGAACAAGTCGTGCCCTGACGACCCTTTGGATGTGAGTATTTCTGGCAAGATGAAGCCGGACACGGGTCTTTCATCTTGCTGAAAATACTCCTGCCGGAGGCATCCGAAAAAGGGCAGGTGCGCTGTGCGTTCCAGAACAAGCGTCTTGCCCCCTCAGGGCCTGTGCCCTAGACCGTAGGGTCAAAGCCACGTGGGAACCCCTTTATGACCAAGTTTGACAAAAAAATCCTGCCCAGCCGATACGTTACGGAAGGCCCCGCCCGGGCGCCGCATCGGTCTTACATGTACGCCATGGGGCTGAGCGAAGATGAAATTCACCAGCCTCTGATTGGTGTTGCCACCTGTTGGAACGAGGCCGCACCGTGCAACATCGCGCTCAACCGGCAGGCGCAATCGGTCAAGATGGGCGTGAAAGAGGCGGGCGGCACCCCGCGGGAGTTCACCACCATCACTGTCACGGATGGGATCGCCATGGGCCATGAGGGCATGCGGTCGTCACTGGCCAGCCGGGAGGCGATTGCCGACACGGTCGAGTTGACGATGCGCGGGCATTGCTACGATGCGCTTGTGGGTCTTGCGGGCTGTGACAAATCCTTGCCGGGCATGATGATGGCGATGGTGCGCCTCAACGTGCCGTCCGTGTTCATTTATGGCGGCTCGATCCTGCCGGGCCGTTACAAGGGCCAAGACGTCACCGTGCAGGACGTGTTCGAGGCGGTTGGCCGCCATCAGGCCGGGGCCAACTCTGACGAGGAACTGACCGCGTTGGAAAAAGTGGCGTGCCCGTCTGCCGGCGCGTGCGGTGGGCAGTTCACGGCCAACACCATGGCCTGTGTGTCCGAGGCCATCGGGCTGGCTTTGCCCAACTCCTCCGGTGCACCGGCACCTTATGAAAGTCGGGATGCCTATGGCACGGCCTCAGGCGAGGCGGTGATGAACCTTCTGGAGAAAAACATCCGCGCCCGCGATGTGGTCACGCTCAAGAGCCTTGAGAACGCGGCGCGTGTGGTTGCGTGTACGGGGGGGTCGACCAATGCGGGGTTGCACCTGCCGGCCATCGCGCATGAGGCTGGGCTCGAGTTTTTCCTTGATGACGTGTGTGAGATTTTCAAGGACACGCCCTATTTCGTCGATCTGAAACCGGGCGGGCAATATGTGGCCAAAGACCTGTATGAGGCAGGTGGTGTGCCGGTCGTGATGCGCGAATTGCGCAAGGCCGGGCTGATCCACGAAGAGTGCATGACCGCCACGGGCCGCACCATTGGCGAAGAGATCGACTTGGTGGAGCGTGAGGCCGATGGCAAAGTGATCTATCCGATTGAGACGCCGCTGACGGAAACCGGTGGTGTGGTCGGCCTCAAGGGCAACCTGGCCCCGCAAGGCGCAATCGTGAAAGTGGCCGGGATGAGCGCTGAAGAACAGGTGTTTTCAGGCCCGGCGCGGGTATTTGAATGTGAGGAAGACGCGTTCGAGGCCGTGAAGCAGCGCGGTTATAAGGAAGGCGAGGTTCTGGTCATCCGCAACGAAGGCCCCTCTGGTGGGCCGGGTATGCGTGAGATGCTGGCGACCACGGCGGCGCTGTCGGGTCAGGGCATGGGCAAGAAGGTCGCCTTGATCACTGATGGGCGTTTTTCAGGCGCGACGCGGGGGTTCTGCATCGGCCATGTGGGGCCTGAGGCGGCGCATGGTGGGCCGATTGCTCTCTTGGAAGATGGCGACATGATCACGATCAATGCCATCACCGGTGAGTTGAGTGTCGATTTGACAGAAGCGCAGTTGGCCGAGCGCAAGGCCAACTGGCCCGGGCCGAAAGAGACGATCTATGCCTCCGGTGCGCTGTGGAAATTTGCCCAGCTTGTGCAGGAAACCTACAAAGGTGCGGTCACCCATCCGGGCGGACAGGCCGAGCGGCATGTCTACATGGATATCTGACATGCCCCGGCGTTGGGTGTTGGTGAGTGCTGGGCTGTTTGGTTTGTCCGGGTGTTTGGGGTCTGATTTTTCCGGTTTCGGTGCAGGCGGTGACGTCAAGCGTGACGTGATCCGCACGGTGACGCTGTATGAAGGCGATGTGGTGGTGCGCGGGCCAGACGGATATTGCATTGATCGCCGCTCCATGCGGGATCGCGCAAGCCAAGGGTTCGTGGTGCTGGCCAGCTGCGAATCCCTGAGTGGGGTGCGCGGGCAAGAGGTGGAGCCCGTGATTATGACACTCACGGTGTTGCCGGGGCGGGCAGGGGCCACACGACCGTCCGCCACGCAAATTGCCGCCTCTAAGCCCGACATGGCCGTGATCAAAGCGGTTGAGGGTGAGGATTTGAGCCTGGTGCATTTTGCCAATGGCGGTGATCAAGCCCTCGCGGGCAAGGACCCAAGACACTGGCGCGGGGCGATGACAGTGAACGGGCATCTGATTGGTCTTGCGCTTTATGCGCGGCGGGGCGGGCAGATGGCGGGCGATGTGGGGCAGGGCCTTTTGATCCGCCTGGCGCAAAACACGAAATCCTCAAGCCCTGTGCGCCCACAGGTTGTGGCAACCACCGCTGAGGAAACCGGCGCTCCGCCGCCGGGATCGTTGGGCGCGCTTTTGGGTGGATTGTTTCCAGATTCAAGTTAATGCTATGGCAACGCAGCCCGGCGAAACTGCGCGGGTTTTGAACAGCTTGGGACAATTACAGTGGCAGTGAGAGGCAGCGTTCTGGATTGGGTGGTCAAACGCCGCGCCTGGAAACGGTGGCGGCATCTGTCGCGCAATGTGAACAGTCTTGATCTGAACAGCTTGCAACAAGAACGCTCCGTTGCGCGAAAGTTACGCTATCATCTCAATGAAATC
The DNA here is from genome assembly GCA_039030635.1 of Pseudomonadota bacterium. Taxonomy (GTDB): domain Bacteria; phylum Pseudomonadota; class Alphaproteobacteria; order Rhodobacterales; family Rhodobacteraceae; genus Roseovarius. Next base: position 2,934 of record JBCCDT010000095.1, on the reverse strand, counting down.
ATCGCCGTCGCGGACAACCGTCTCGCGCTTCCGGTGATCGGCTCCAACGCGTTTGAAAAGCCTCATGGCACGGATTGGTCCTGGCGGCCGAATCTTTGGCGTCGTCCGCTGGACGTGCCAGGCAGTTCTTCGGCGCTGAGCAATACGGCGCTTGGAGAAGAGGTGGTATTGTTTCACGATTGTGAACGATCGGAACTCACCTTGCGCCAGATCCGCAACCTGAGAGAGGCCGATCTTGCCCCCTTTGGTTTGCGGATGGACGTGTTCAATTTTGATGGGTCTTTCCTGTCGCTGGTCCTCGACCTGCCGCAAGGCGCGGTGCAAGATATCAACCGCAGCCATCTTGTGCGCCTCGACACGATTGTGGAGTTGGAAAAACCTCTTGAGATTTTCATCCGGCTCAACGTCAAGCACGGGCCAAACACCGAACAATTGGTGCGCGAATTGCCCTTGCACGAAGAGCAACTGATGGTGGAATTTGATCTGGCCTATTCCAAGATCAACGAAAAGCGGGTGGAGCGGGCCTGGATTGATCTGATTTTTGAAAACCCGCAGATGAGCCAGGTTACGATCCGCGATCTGACCATGAGCCGCCGTTTGCGCACCGAATTCTGAAGGATACGACAATGAGCGATTTGACCCTGACCAAGACGCGCCTTCTCGAAGGAGTTTGGGAAGGTGCGCTCTATCGTCAGGGAGGTGCGGGGGAAACGCCGAATATTGAGGTGACCTGGCAGCTTGAGCGTATTGAGGATGTGCAGGTTGAGAAGATGAGTGACGGGCGAGGGTGGACTTTGCGGGTGCCGGTGCCGTCCCATGCGATTGCCGATGGTGTGCAGACGTTTTTGATCAATGACACCGACACCGGCACAACCTTAGGGCAGTTTTGCATCGTTGCGGGAGAAGAGCTTAGCTACGACATTCGAGCGGAGGTGACGCTGTTGCGCGAAGAGCTTGATATGCTCAAACGGGCTTTCCGTCGGCACTGCCTGGATACGATGTGATGCGGGCCCATCTGATTGTCCTGATGTGTCTTTTGATCTCGGCCTGCGCCAAGGTCGAAGAGCCGGTGCAACAGGATTTCGCGCTCTTTCCCAATGAAACACCGGAGCTGCGGGTGCTCATCAACAAGTACGCAGATTTTTACGAGGTGCCGCGCTTGTTGGTGCACAAAGTGGTGCAGCGCGAAAGTGATTATCGCCCGCGTGCCCGCAACGGCCCGTATTACGGCATGATGCAGATCCTGCCTGCCACGGCGCGGGGCATTGGATTTCAAGGCAAGAACGAAGACCTGCTGGATGCGGAAACCAACCTGATCTGGGCGGTCAAGTATCTGCGCGGGGCCTGGATGGTGTCCGACGGGGATCTGGACCGCGCTGTGATGTGGTACGCGCGCGGGTACTACTATGAAGCGCGGGATCGGTGTCTGCTGGTGGAAACCGGCCTGTTGGATCGAGAGATCGCGCGGCATTGCCGAACCTAGCGCTTCACTGACACTCAGTTGTCCTTGGTCAGCTTCACCACGGTTTCATCAGGTTCTGGTGCCAGTTCCTCAAAGTCAAAGTTGTCCAGGCGCTTGGCCCGTCGTCCCGCCTTATCGGCAGAGATCTTGATGTCCGAGATATCCTTGGAGGCCTGGTTGAAATGCCGGTCCAGGTTTTCGACGCGGGTGCCAAGGCGCTCCACATCGGCGAACAGCTTGCCCAACTCGCTGCGAATGGCACCTGCCTGTTCGCGCATGCGGGCGTCTTTGAGGATGGCGCGCATCGTGTTGAGCGTGGCCATGCAGGTGGTGGGCGAGACAATCCAGACCCGCGCCGCAAACCCCTCGCGCACCAGCTCGGGGAAATTGGCGTGAAGTTCGGCGTAAACAGCCTCGGACGGCAGAAACATCAGCGCCCCATCGGCGGTTTCGCCATCGAGAATGTATTTCTCAGAGATGTCTTTGATGTGTTTTTTCACGGACGCGCGCAGGAATTTGGCGGCTTCATTCAATTCCCAATCCGTGGTGGCGCGGCGCAGGGCCTCATAGGCCTCAAGGGGAAACTTGCTGTCAATGCAGATGGGCCCCGGCGGGTTCGGCAGGTGGATCAAGCAGTCCGCTCGTTTGCCGTTCGACAGCGTGTGTTGCAGCGTGTAGCTGTCCGAGGGCAATGCCTTTGAGACGATATCGGTGAGCTGAATTTCCCCAAAGGCGCCGCGTGTCTGTTTGTTGCTCAGGATGTCTTGCAGGCTTAGGACATCGCCCGAAAGCTTGGTGATGTTGTCCTGGGCCTTGTCGATGGCGGTGAGGCGCTGTTGCAACTCGCCGAGCGACTGCGCCGTGCGTCGGGCGGAGCCATGCAGGTTTTCATTCATTTGTTCCTGCACCTGGGCCAGACGGCGTTCCATCAGTTGCAGCATGCTGGCCTGGGATTGCGCTTGTGCCTCTGACACGTGATTGAGCCCGCCCGCCAGTTGGTTCTGCCCGTCGCTGAGCGACTGCACGCGGGTGGTAAGATCATTCATTTGGTGGATCATCGGCTCGGCCATGCGGGCGGAGCGCGCCGCTGTGCGGTTGGTGCCGATCACGAGCCACAAGATGATGAACAGAACCGATCCGGCGATGAGACTGGCCAGGACCACCGGATCGCTCAGGTCAAGCGTGAGATCACCCATCTCGATCATGTGCGGTCAAACAGTTTTTCAATGTCGGACAATTTCAGCTCAATATAGGTCGGGCGTCCGTGATTGCATTGGCCGGAATGGGGTGTGGCCTCCATCTGGCGCAAGAGCGCATTCATTTCCTCTGCACTCATGCGGCGACCGGAGCGAATAGACCCGTGACAGGCGATGCGCGACAAGATCGCCTCGATCTTGGTGCGGATGGTGGCGCTTTCGCCTTGGTCGGTGAGTTCATCCAACACATCGCGCAACAGCCGGGTTGCGTCGACG
>JBCCDT010000094.1:0-16280 GCA_039030635.1 Pseudomonadota bacterium | reverse complement strand
TTGGGATGCGCGTTGACCTTCACCAAAAGCTGCAAGAACCGCAGGATACGATCTGCGCCCAAAGCGTCGCGAATACCGGCCAAGGCGTGGCGCGCTTGGGACAGGTCAAAGTCGATAAACTCGATCCCACCGCGGGACCGCGCCAGCATGTCATCGAAGGCCGAGAACTCTGGAAACGCGACCTTGAGGCGATCAATGCTCTCTTGGTTGAACTGGACCAACATGTCACGCAAACCGACAGGCGCGGTTTCCCCGATCTCATCGGTGATCCAGTTATGCGGCAGGTTGGGGCCACACAGGAACAGCGCACCGGGGCCGAACGGGCCGATATAGTCACCGACAAAGGCCTTGCCTTCGGTCGCGACAATCAGGTGAAGCTCATATTCTTCATGCGCATGCCACCGGCACAAGTCCGTCGGCCAGCCATGTTCGAGGTAGCGAATGGATTGCGCGGCCCGATCAACGAATTCGAATTCTGGTGTGAGGACGGACATTACTTTACCGCCCCGAATGTGAGGCCCTGAACCAGTTGTTTCTGACAGAACCACCCCAGCACGATGATCGGCCCCACGGCGGCGGTTGACACGGCGGAGAGACGCCCGAAAAACAGGCCCTCCGGCGCGCGGTTGCCTTCGATGAGTTTGGAAAGGGTGGCGGCGTCCGTTGTTGTCAGCCGGACGGTCCAATAGGCCTCATTCCAGCAGAAGATGAAGCACAAAAGCGCGGTTGAGGCGACGCCGCCCAAGGCGAGCGGCAAGAGGATATCGCGGATCTCGCCCCAGGTGCTCACACCGTCCATCTTGCCCGCCTCGATGATCTCTTTGGGGATCTCTTTGAAATAGGTGAAGAGCATCCAGATCACGATGGGCAGGTTGATAAGACTGAGGACCAGAATAACAAGGAAATGGGTGTCAAAGATGCCCAGGAAATTCTTGGTCAGGAACGTCATCGGATAGAGCACCGCCGCGGCGGGCAGCATCTTGGTCGACAGCATCCACATCAGGACATCTTTGGTGTGGCGCGACGGGTTGAAGGCCATGGCATAGGCGCAGGGCACCCCGACGACCAGCGTAAAGATCGTGGCGAAGACGGAGGTGATGACCGAATTGATCGCAAAGCGCCAATAGTCATAATTCTCGGTCATGTTCAGATAGTTTTCCAGCGTGGGCTGGAACATGATCAGGTGCTCAGGCTTCACCGCATCGGCATCGGTTTTGAAGCTGGTCAGAACCATCCAGAAGATCGGAAAGAAGAAGATCAGCGCGACGATCCAGGCCAGAACGGGCCAGAAGATGCGGGCGAATTTGGTGTCTTGTGCGACGATGGCCATGGGGTCAATCCATCAAGGTTTTGCCGACCATCCGCAGCAGGAAGATCGCAATCAGGTTGGCCAGGATCACGGCGTAGATGCCCGTCGCACTGGCCGCGCCGATGTTGTTGGAGGCAAATTCGCCGATCAGATAAGGCAGGTTCTTGTTGCCATTTCCCCGGCTGACAATCTCAATCTCCGCATAAAGCGAGAGGTGAAAGATCGCCTGGATCATGATCACAATCGCAATCGGTCGGCCCAAATGGGGCAGTGTCAGGTTGCGAAAGCGCGACCAGGCGTTGGCCCCATCCAGGATAGCCGCCTCTTTTTGCTGTTGATCCTCAGATTGCAGTGAGGTCATGAAGATCAGCACGGCAAAAGGGGTCCATTGCCAGGTGACCATCATGATGACGGCGTAGGCTGAGGTTTGCGTGGCGCGGAAAGAGATCGGCTCAAACTCCGGCCAGAGCGAAAAGAACCCGCCCAAGACCGGGAAGGTCCGCAGGCCGTCCATCATGTCGTTCATCGCGGCCACCGCAAGCCCCTGAAGGCCCAGCACCGGATCGAGGATCATGTTGATCCACAGCACGGCGTTGACGGCGGGCATCACGAAGAAGGGGGAGATGAGCAAAACCCGAACGATGCCCCGTCCAGGAAACGCGCGGTTGATCAAGACGGCGATGGCCAGACCCAGGATCACGGTCAGCACCAGTATAGAACCCACCATGAGGACCGAATTATAGATGGCCAGCCAGAAGCCGTCATTCTTCCAGACAAACTCGTAATTGCCCAAACCGCGCCAATTGTCGATCGAAGGCTTGGTCCATTCCGGTCTGTTCAGACTGGTCAGAACGTAGCGGATGAACGAAAAGAACAGCGTCATGCCCAGCGGCACAAGCATCCAGATCAACAGCAAAACGACAGCGGGCGTTTGCAACAATCTGGCAAGCGAGCGGTCTTGCATCACGTGTCCTTCGAAAAGCGGTTGGGCTGGGACAGGCGGACCCGTCCCAGCAGCAGGGCCGGGTTAGTAGTAACCCGCCTCAGACATGATGGCGTCCGCCGCAGATTGCGCGTCTTCCAAAGCCTCTTCCACGGTTTTTGCGCCCGAAAGAGCAGCCGCCATTTCCTGTGCGACAGCGGATCCGACCTGCGGAAACTCCGGGATCGAGGCAAACTGAACCCCGACATAGGGTTTCAGGTCTGTCGCTTCTGGTGCTGCGGATTCAATGGCCGCCAGTTCCGCGTCAGCAAAACCCGCTACGGCCTTGAACTCCGCAGACCCATAGGTTGAGGTCCGCGTGCCGGTGGGCACAGATCCCCAGCCAAACTCTGGGTGGTCGGCCACGGCTTGGATGTAGTCTTTGGACGTGGCCCATTCGATGAAGGCCTTGGCCGCATCGGCGTTGTCGGTGCCAGATGGTACCGCCATGGCCCACGCCCAGAGCCAGTTTGCCCCCACCGGGTTGCCCGCATTCGGGGATTGCGCATAGGCCACGCCGTCGACCTCAAGGAATGACGCCGCGATGGTGGCATCAATCCACATGCCGCATTTGCCTTCGTTATAAAGCGCGAGGATTTCGTTGAAGGAGTTTCCTTCCGATCCCGGAGGGCCGTAAGTGCCCAGCAGATCGACGTAGAAATTGATCGCCGCCTTCCATTCATCGCTGTCGAGCTGCGGGCGGAAATCCGCGTCAAACCACGTGCCACCGAATGAGTTCACGACCGTGGTGATGAACGCCATGTTGTCGCCCCAACCCGGCTTGCCGCGCAGGCACACGCCGTAGACCTCATCGGGGTTGTGGATGGCTTCTGCCGCCGCGCGAATGTTGTCCCAGCTGTCATTGTCGGAAATGGTGACACCCGCGGCGTCGGTCAGATCCTTGCGGTACATGACCATTGAGCTTTCGCCATAAAACGGTGCGGCATAGAGCGTGCCATCATGGGACAGACCGTTGCGAATGGCGGGCAGCATGTCATCCATGTCGTACTCTGCGCCGAACTCCAACGGCTCAATCCAGCCTGCCGCGCCCCAGATCGGGGCCTCTTGCATGCCGATGTTGATGATGTCGTACTGACCACCGCCCGTGGCGGTATCCGATGTCACCTGTTCGCGCAAAACGCCCTCTTCCAGCGACACCCAGTTCAGCGCCACGCCCGTCTCTTCGGTATAGGCCGCAGCCACCTTTTGCATGTTGATCATATGGCCATTGTTCACAATGGCGATCGTGAGTTCCTTGCCATGACCGTCGGCCACGGCATGTGACGCAAGCCCAGCCACGACAAGCGCAGCCCCGGGCAGGGTAAAATTCTTCATGATGTCCTCCCATTTTCATCGGGCTAACCCGATCATGATCAATGAAGCGACAAATTCCGACGCCCGCACTAGTACAATTCTATCGAGAGACTGTACAAAAACGATGATTTTTTTCGCAATGGCGCGCGTAACCGGCAAGATTATATCATCTGGTGGGCGGCGGTTTAGGGGCCCTAGACCCGCGAGGGGGACCCGTATCGCTGGCGGCTTCGTGGACAAGAGATGCGCTTTGATAGGGCAAAGATGAGGTCATGATCGTCCTCGACTTGGACATCTGAGGCGGCTCCATGTCTGGTCTGTCCTGCGCGCGTGACATGGGCGGCACGCGCGTCTTTCTCACGCGGCGCAAATGTCGGCGCAGCGCCAAGCGCCCATAGCCCCATATCGGCCTGTGACGCAGCGCAGCGGTTGGATGGCATGGGCGCAAACCAGACCCAGAGCGTGGGTCAGCCAGGGGCAGGCAGGGATCCGCCTCGTGCTTACCCCCGCATGCGCGCGCCGTCCGCGTCAAAAAGCGCTTCCGTCAGCATCCGCGCGGGCCGCATTTCGCCCAGGATCTCAATCTCGGCCGCGCGGACCTCTGTGGCTGCCTCCCGCGGGATCAGCGCCATGGCAATGGATTTGTCGGCGAAGTGGGAATACCCCCCCGACGTGCAAAATCCCTGGACTTTGCCGTCAATCCACACCGGTTCATAGCCGTTCACATCCGCATCGAGCGCGTCCACCTCGAACGGCACAAGCGTGCGCTTGGACCCTCGGCTGCGCTCCTCTTCGGCGGCGGCGCGACCGATGAAATCCACGTTCTTTGCAAAACTGATAAAGCGGTCCATGCCGGTCTCGCCGGGCGTGTAGTCGGGCGAAAACTCCCGCAGCCAAGCGCCAAAGAACCGATCCAGCCTAAGCGACATCATCGCGCGCATGCCAAAGGGCACCATAGCGTGCTTTTGACCCTCGGCCCACAGCACGTTCCACAGCGCCCGTTGAGACATCGGATCGCAATAGATTTCATAGCCCAGATCGCCGGTGTAGCTGACCCGTTGAATGAGACAATCGACCATGCCTACCGTCGCCTTGCGCACATCCATAAAACGCATGTCCGCCACATGGTCGCGGGTGCAGGCGACCAGCACGTCGCGCGCCTTTGGGCCTGCGATCTGAAAGCCGTTGAGGCGATCGGTGATGTTGTCCACCTGTACGCCCGTCGCCTCGTTTCGTTCAAACCAGCGCATGTGATAGGCCTGCGCGCCGTAGCTTGCGGTCAGTTGAAAGGCCGTGTCGGACAAGCAGGACACGGTGAAATCGCCAATCAGCCGTCCCTTTGGCGACAGCATCGGTGTCAGCGAAATCCGACCCTGTTTGGGGATGCGCCCGGCCATGATCCGATCGAGCCACGCGCGGGCATTTTCGCCTGTCACCAGATACTTGCCGAAATTGTGGACCTCATTGATGCCCACGCCGCCGCGCACGGCTTTGACCTCGCGTTTGGTGGCCTCCCACGCGTTGGAGCGGCGGAAAGAGGGGGTCTCATAGCGGGGCTCATCGCCTTGGGCGAAATAGTTCACGACCTCCAGCCCGTATTGATGGCCCCAGACCGCGCCCATATTGTCGAACACGTCATACATCGGCGTGGTGTTAAAGGGCCGCGCGGCGGGCAGTTCTTCGTTGGGATAGGCCACGGAGAAGCGTTTTTGATAGTTCTCGATGGATTTGGGCAGGGTGTAGCCCGGCGTGATCCAATCGCCAAAGCGGGCCACATCCATCGCCGTCACATCGCGTTCGCATTCGCCCTCGACCATCCATTGCGCCAGCATCAGGCCCACGCCGCCCCCTTGACTGAACCCCGCCATCACCCCGCAGGCGGACCAGTAATTGCGCAGACCCGGCACCGGCCCCACCAGTGGGTTGCCATCCGGGGCGAAGGTGAACGGCCCATGGATCACGGATTTGACACCTGCGCGTTCGAGCGACGGAAAGCGGCGATAGGCGAAATTGATGGAATGCTCGATCTTGTCGAAATCGTCTGGCAAAAGTTCGTGGCCGAAGGTCCACGGCGTGCCATCGACGGCCCAGGGTTTGCAGGTCTGCTCGTAAAACCCGATGCAAAGGCCGCGGCCCTCTTGGCGCAGATAGCTTTCCCCGGCGGGATCCATGACATGCGGATGTTCGCCGCCGGCGGCCACAATCTCTGCAATTTCCGGCACTTCTTCGGTCACCAGGTACTGGTGCTCCATCGGGTAGAGCGGCACGTAAACGCCCGCCATCGCGCCCACCTCGCGCGCCCAAAGCCCGCCTGCATTGACCACATGTTCGGCGTGGATCGTGCCTTTGTCGGTGACCACGTCCCAGGTGCCGTCAGGGCGCGGATTGGTCTCGCGCACCATGCAATGGGTCTCAATCGTGGCCCCGCCCATGCGCGCGGCCTTGGCATAGGCGTGGGTGGTGCCAGAGGGGTCGAGATGGCCATCTAGGGGATCATAGAGCGCGCCCAGGATGCCATCGGTGTTGGTCACAGGTGCGATCTTTTTGATCTCATCAGGGCCCACGATCTCGGTCTCAAGGCCCATGTAGCGGTGCTTGGCTCGTTCGGCGAGCAGCATGTCAAAGCGATCTTGATCGTCGGCAAGCGTCACCCCGCCCACATGGTGCAGCCCGCAGGACATGCCGGTGATCTCCTCCAACTCCTTGTAAAGCTTGATCGTGTAGCCCTGAAGCGCGGCCATATTGGTGTCGCCATTGAGCGTATGAAACCCGCCCGCCGCGTGCCAAGTGGAGCCGGAAGTGAGCTCAGAGCGTTCCAGCAGCATGACATCCGACCACCCCAGTTTGGTGAGGTGGTAAAGCACCGAAGCGCCGACAACGCCGCCGCCGATCACGGCCACTTGGGTGGTGGTTTTCATGAGATAGCCCTCAGTAGATGCATATGGTCCGACCCTGCCTGTTGGGCGGGGCAGGGCATGTCCGAAAGCGACAGATTTTGTCGTTTCCCTTAGAGGTCGGTCACCCTGCGGTCACTATGAGGTCCGGGCCGGATGGGCAATGAAAGGGTCTGCGGCCCATTCAGGTTGGCATGATTTGGATCGCGTCGTCAGCGATGTCATCTGGGGTGACACTGATCAGGCCCACTTTGAACCCGGTGCCGTCATCGCGCGTGACCAGAAGGTCGGTATTGCCGTTGCCAGGGTCCAACAGCGTGACCTCATCAAACGTGATGCCTTGGATCGCGATGACATCCACGTCCGGGTCGAAATCTTCAACAATCAAACGCGGCTGCTGGTTGGCAGGATCAGGTTCAAACACGGCACCGGGCGGGTTCACGAATTCGGCCTCCCGAATCTCAAACCTGTCGGCGCCTTCCCCGCCGCCCAGCACGATCCCTTGGCCTTGTAACTTGTTGACAAAGCCGCGCAGCGTGTCATCGCCTTCGCCGCCCAGGACCGTGGCTTCGTTGCGTGCCTCAAGCGTGTCGTCTCCCGCCCCTCCGTCACCGAAGGCGCTGGTATTGGCGAGGATGACGTCATTGCCTGCGTCGCCAAGACCACGTGACCCGCCGGTCAGGTTGAGCGTGTCGTCGCCGTCACCGCCGGTGACGGTGGAGGAGTTTCCCGCTGTGATAACATCATTGCCCTGTCCGCCTGACACGAACGAGGCGATGGGCGCGGTGATCGTGTCATTGCCCTCATCCCCGAAAAAACTGGGGGAGTTGTCGATCGCGGTCAGGATGTCATCCCCTGCGCCTCCGCGTCCTGTCCCGCCATCCGCTTCGATCACGTCATCGCCATCGCCACCGTCGCCCAAAGTGTTGAAGCTGATCGACAGGGTGTCATCGCCATCTTCGCCGAAAATCGACGCCCCATCGCGCGCAGTCAGAACGTCATTGCCGTTTCCGCCAAAACCTTCGGTCATGCCGGAGGCCGTGATCACATCGTCGCCATCCCCGCCGCGCGCCGTCGCCTCATCTTGCACGTCAATAGTGTCGGCACCCGGCCCACCATCGACCCGCGAAAAGTTGGACGCCGTGATCGTATCCTCGCCGTTATCCCCATCAGCATCGGCGCGCCCTGTGGCAATGATCCGGTCATTGCCATCCCCGCCAAATCCCTCCGCCTGGCCGCCCAACGTAAGGACATCATCGCCCGCGTCGCCAAAGGATTGCGAAATGGAACCTGTGGCATCGAATGTATCCTCCCCGGCTCCACCACGGCCTGTGGCGTTATCCTGAATAGCGAAGACGTCATTTCCGGGCCCGCCGAAGCCTTGGGCACGGTCGGACAGGTCAAACGTATCCTCCCCGGCCTCGCCGAACCCTACGGCGTTGTCTGACAGCTCAAACCGGTCGTCGCGAAAATCACCCGTGACCGTGTCGTCACCCGTGCCGGCCAAGGGATCCGGCGGCGGGTCGCTTGGGTCGTCAGGCATGTCGGGCATGTCCTGCATGGGGGGGTCTTCATCTGAAGCGGGATCGCGGCGCACCGGGGTGTCGTCCTCGTCATCGAGGATCAGCCACGTTGTCAGCCCAAGGCCCAAGAGTGCAAGCAGGCTGAAACCCATAGACGTCTCCGATCTGGCGCTTGGAAAACAACCATAGCAAGAATTATGCAAAATTAAATCACCATAATGGGAAAACGCTCCGTTTCCATTGCAGCAACGGTTGGACCCGAAAGAGTTTAGCACGGACCCCCTTCCATGCGCGACGAAACATGTCGCAAATGGGCAATTGCACGGGCCGAAGGCGCTTCAGGATGCAGGCAGGTCAGAGAGGTAGCACACCATGAAAACCCATGCGCAAGCGGTTGTAATCGGGGGCGGTTTGATTGGCTGTTCTATCCTCTATCATCTGGCCAAGATGGGCTGGACGGATGTGGTGCTGCTGGAACGCGATGAGCTGACATCGGGCTCCACTTGGCACGCGGCGGCGGGCATTCACGGGCTTCATGACAGCGCCAATATCAGCCGCATCCAGCATTACACGATGAACCTTTACAAGGAGCTGGAGCAGGAAACCGGGCAAAGCTGCGGGGTGTTTCAGCCGGGCTCTCTCTACCTCGCGCAGACCGAAAACCGGGAGCATCAGCTCAAGCTTCAGGCCGCCAAAGCGCGGCTCTACAACATGGATTTCCACGAAATCAGCCGCGAGGAGGCGGAAGACAAGCACCCGCTGGTGAATTTCGATGGCGTGCGCTGCATCATGTGGGAAAGCAATGGCGGCAATGTGGATCCCTCGGGCGTGACCCACGCCTATGCCATTGGCGCGCGCCAGATGGGGGCAGAGATTGAGCGGTTTACGCCCGTGACAGGCACGCGCCCGCAGCCCGATGGCACCTGGGTGGTGGAGACGCCCAAAGGCGAGATCCAGACCGAATGGGTGATCAATGCCGCCGGCCTCTGGGGGCGGGAGGTGGCCGCGATGGCCGGCATCGAAGTGCCGCTGCAACCCACCGAGCATCAGTATTTCGTCACAGAAACCATTCCGGAGATTGAGGCGGTGGGCCGGCGGCTCCCCTCCGTCGCGGACCGGGATGGAGAATATTACCTGCGCCAAGAAGGCAAGGGCCTGCTGATCGGCGCCTATGAGCGGGACATGCGGTTCTGGGCCGAAGGGGGCACACCGCTCGATTTCGCCCATGATCTGTTCCCCGATGATCTGGAGCGGATCGCCGAGAATGTCATGCGCGCCATGACCCGCGTGCCGGTGGCCGAAACCGCAGGGATCAAGCGGGTGATCAATGGGCCGATGATCTGGTCGCCCGACAGCAATGTGATCCTCGGCCCTGTGCCCGAGTTGAAGAATTACTTCATGTGCGGGGGAATCATTCCGGGCTTCTCTCAATCCGCCGGGATGGGCCTCATGGTCGCGCAGTGGATCATCGAGGGTGAGATGGCCTATGACATGTTCCCCTGGGATGTGGCGCGCTACGGGGCGTGGGCCAATGACAAAGCCTTCGTGAAGGCCAAGGTCGAGGATGTCTACACCCATCGCTTTGCCATTCATTATCCCAATGAGGAACGCGCAGCCGGGCGACCGTTAAAGACCCGGCCCGCCTACGCCATGCAGCGCGAGATGGGCGCAGTCTTTGGGCTGAACTATGGTTGGGAACATCCGCTGTGGTTTGCGGACAAGCCGGGCGTGGAGGATACCAACGGGTTCACGCGCCAGAAATGGTGGGGACCGGTGGGCGCGGAATGCAAGATGTTGCGCGAGACGGCAGGCATCATAGATATTTCGAACTTTGCCAAATACCGCGTGACAGGGCCGGGGGCGGAAGACTGGCTCAACGCCGTGTTTGCCAACCGGATGCCAAAATCGGTGGGGCGGTCCTGTTTGACGCCGCTGATTTCCGTACGGGGCGGTATTGCCGGGGATGCGACGGTCACCCGCGTGGCCGAAGACGCGTTCTGGGTGATCTCATCGGGCATGGCGGAGCGCTATCAAAGCCGGTTCTACCAGATGGTGCCGCTGCCCGAGGGCACCACGTTTGAGAGCCTCACAGAAACCCATTGTGGCTTCAACGTGGCCGGGCCCAAATCGCGCGACATGCTGCAACGGCTGACCAATACGAGCCTCAGCAATGAGGATTTCCCGTTCATGCGCTCGCGCGTGATTGAGCTGGCCGGTCTGGAATGCCTGGCCTTGCGCGTCAGCTTTACCGGCGATCTGGGCTGGGAGCTGCATTGCGCCGCCGAGGATCAAGAGGCGCTTTACCGCGCGTTGCTTGAGGCGGGCGAGGCCGTGGGTGCAGGGCCGGTCGGGGGCAGGGCGCTGATGTCGCTGAGGCTGGAGAAAGGCTATGGCTCCTGGAGCCGGGAATACAGCCCGGAATACTGGCCCCATGAGGTGGGGTTTGAGCGGCTGTGTAAGATGGACAAGGACTTCCTCCACAAAGAGGCCGCGCAAAAGGCGATGGAGGCCGCCCCGCGAGAGGCTTTGGTGCTGATGCAGCTGGATGAGGCGGATGTGACATCCTCAGGTGCGGATGCCACAGGCGGCGAGCCGATCTTCTTTGAAGGCGCAGGCATCGGGCGTGTGACATCTGGCGCTTATGGCTATTCGGTGGGGATGTCGCTGGCCATGGGATATGTGAAAGCGGGCACAGCGCTGCCCGGGGATGTGGTCGAGGTGATGGTGCTGGGTCAACCGCATCGCGCGCGGATCCTGGCTGAGCCGCCGTTTGACCCCAAAGGCCAACGTCTGCGCATGTAACATCGCGACCCCGGGGGGCGCTGCCCCCACCATCGAAACCCCAGGGTTTCGACGCCTCCCCCGGAGTATTTTTGGCAAGATGAATATGAGGACATGTCCCCTGTTTCATCTTTCCAGAAATACTCCCGCCGGAGGCACCTGTGCGTGCGGCCTGCGCAGGTTTCGAACACAGGGAGCACCGGGCCCAACCGCGGGCGCCATAGGCCGTCACGACATATGCGTTGGGGCTGGGTCGGTCCACATTTTGCCCGGACGCGGCGTGTCGATTTTGTAATCTGTTGCATGGCGCGCAAAGAATTCCCGTCCAAACGCATGGGCGGCCTGCATTGGGCCTTGCGGATCGCGCTGCACATCTCCGCGGGCATTGCCGTGGCCGTGGACGACGCCCACAAAGCTCGATCCGGTGTAGCGGCTGAATTCCTGCACCTGATGCAGGATGCCGTGGGAGACGGTCGGAAAACTTTCTTCCGAGCTCAGCAAAAGGCCAATGCGTTTGTTTTGGATCCCCGTCAGCACGCGCGGCGATGCAGGGTAGGAGGCCGCCACATAGCAAAACATCCGGTCGAAAAACGCCTTGAGTTGCGCCGACATGCCGTACCAGTAGATCGGTGTCGCCAGGATCACCCCATCGGCGGGCAGAAAATCATCCTCGAACAGCGCCCCGTACCCGTCATCGATCCCGCAGCGGCCATCGGCACGACGACATTGACGACAGTCGCGCAGAAAGCCCCCAAGGATGGTGCTCAGATCGCGCTGAGTGACGTCGTGGCCGGCCTCTTGCAAGCCGGACGCAGCGCTTTGCGCCAAAAGGGTCGAATTGCCGGTCTGTCGCGGGCTGGAGGTGAGGACGAGAGCTTTCATGCCGGGGTCTCCGTCTTGTGAGGGGATGTGTCACCAGCGTATAGAGGGTGGTGACCCTTGGGCAAGTACGCACCTTTTGGTAACTATGTGAGGCGAGATGCAGACCAAAGACAGCACGATCCCCAGCGTGTTCGACGCGGCGTGTTCCGCCCGCCATGCGCTAGAATTGATCGCGAGCAAATGGGCCATTCTGATCCTGTCGGCCCTGGCGGAGGCGCCGATGCGCAATGGCGCGTTGCTGCGCCGGATCGATGGGATATCGCAAAAGATGCTGACCCAAACTTTGCGAGAGCTGGAACGCAACGGGCTGGTCCTGCGCGAGGATCGGCAAACGATCCCACCTCATGTGACCTACCGGCTCACCCCAGTGGGCCAGTCTTTGAGCGCGGCGTTGATCACGCTCGATCGCTGGGCGGAGCAAAATTTTCCCGAACTTGATCGCGCCAAAGCGCTCTACGACAGCCAGGCGGGAAAATTAAGCCCGTCCACCTGATCTAAGCGCCGCGCCAGATCCAGCCGCCGCCCAAGATGCGGGATCCGCCCGTTTCGTAGAAGACGCAAGCCTGACCGGGGGAGATACCCTCTTCGGGTGTGAGCAGCTCCACTTCTGCCTCGGTCGCGGACAGAGGGCGCAGGATCGCCTCGCGCGGGGGCCTGGTGGAGCGGACTTTGACCGAGACGTGCCATGCGTCCTGAGATGTCAGCGGGGCATCGCCCAGCCAGTTGATCTCACGCAAAGGGACGGTTCGGGTGGCCAGATGCTCCTTGCCGCCCACGATCACGCGGCGGGTGTCGACGTCGAGTTTGACCACGTAAAGCGGCTCAGAAAGACCACCGATGCCAAGGCCGCGCCGTTGGCCGATCGTGTAGTGGATGACCCCCTCGTGATGGCCCAGGACGCGGCCGTCCATATCGACGATCTCACCGGGCTCTGCGGCCCCGGGGCGCAGTTTCTCGATCACAGCCGCATAATTGCCGTTGGGCACGAAACAAATGTCCTGACTGTCGGGCTTGTCTGCCACCGCCAGGCCATAACGCGCCGCAAGCTCGCGGGTGGCGTCCTTGGAGGGCAGGTGACCCAACGGGAAGCGCAGAAACTCTAGCTGTTCAGGCGTGGTGGAGAACAGGAAATAGCTTTGATCGCGCCCTGCATCCTCCGCGCAGTGCAGCTCTGGCCCGCCTGCGCCCAGTTTGCGCTGAATGTAGTGCCCGGTCGCCATGCAATCGGCCTCCAGATCGCGGGCCGTTTCCAAAAGGTCCTTGAATTTCACCCGCTCATTACACCGGATACACGGCACCGGCGTCGCCCCGGCAAGATAGCTGTCGGCAAATTCATCAATCACCGCGTCTTTGAAGATGTTCTCATAATCCAAGACGTAATGCGGAAAGCCCATCGCCTCAGAGACGCGCCGGGCGTCGTGGATATCCACGCCCGCGCAACACGCGCCTTTTTTGGCAAGCGCCGCGCCGTGATCATAAAGCTGTAGCGTGACGCCCACCACGTCATAGCCTTCCTCCGCCAGCATGGCCGCGACAACGGAGCTGTCCACGCCGCCCGACATCGCCACCACGACGCGGGTGTCGGCTGGGGCCTTGGCCAGGCCCAGGGAGTTGAGTTTGGTATCGAGCGCCATATCTTTAACAATGCCGGAAGGAAGTGATGCGGAATATAGGAAAATCCTAATTACTCTCAAGCCCCAAAGCGTCCAGGCTTCACCCGGTGTTAAGTGAAATTGTCCACAGTGATCGTCGTTCAAAGAGAGTTGCGCCATGTATCTCAAGAAAGTCGATGGGCCACGGGCTGTGAAGCTTCCCGATGGGACGGTGATGACCCGTGCAGATTTGCCCCCCGAAAACACCTCGCGCTGGGTTGCGTCACGCAAGCTGGCCGTGGTGCGCGGTGTCATGCACGGGCTGATCGGGCAGGAGGAGGCCCTCAAACTCTATCGCCTCAGCCAGGAAGAATTTGAAGAATGGCTGACATCCTTGTCAGAACACGGCGCAGATGGGCTCAAAGCGACACAGCGTTAAGGCAAAAAAACGTGAGGCCTAGACAACCAGAGGTAGATACGTCACTTTCTCGTCTATCGGTAACCTGTGATTAACCAAATCTCGTCATGGTAGTGCTGAAGAGGACGGTTAGTAGCGGAGACATAGAATGCGCGTGCTTCTTGTGGAAGACGACCCGACGACGTCGAAAAGCATAGAGTTGATGCTCACTCATGCCAATCTCAACGTCTATACGACAGATCTTGGCGAAGAGGGTATCGATCTCGCCAAACTCTATGATTACGATCTGATCTTACTGGATCTTGGGCTGCCGGACATGAATGGGCACGAAGTGTTGCGACAATTGCGCCTGGCGCGAATCGACACGCCTATTCTGATCCTTAGCGGCGAAGTGGACACTGAGAATAAGATCAAAGGCTTTGGATTTGGGGCCGATGATTACCTCACCAAACCCTTCCATCGCGAAGAGCTGGTGGCGCGCATTCATGCGATCATTCGCCGGTCCAAAGGCCATTCGCAATCGGTCATTCGCACCGGCAAGATCAATGTCAATCTGGACGCCAAAACCGTTGAGGTGGGTGGTCGCACCGTGCATCTGACCGGCAAAGAATACCAGATGCTGGAGCTTTTGAGCCTGCGCAAAGGCACGACGCTGACCAAGGAGATGTTCCTCAATCATCTCTATGGCGGGATGGACGAACCAGAGCTCAAGATCATCGACGTGTTCATCTGCAAGTTGCGCAAGAAACTGTCCGAGGCGACGGATGGCGAAAACTACATCGAAACGGTCTGGGGCCGTGGCTATGTGCTGCGCGATCCCGATCCGGCGGCGGACGACACCGCCCCCATCGCCATCGGAGCCTAAGAGGAACACAGCCCGGTCCGGGCATAAACGACCGCAACATCGTTTTGTCATAGGCTGATCGGCTGGACCAACCGCAACACGCGCCCTATCACTACGCAGTGATGGGGCGTATTTTTTTCGCCGCGTTCCGAACTATACGACCGGGCCATGCATGACGGCCCGATGAAGATGAGGCCCAACCATGCGCGGCAAGGATTTGACCACCATAGACGTGACAGCGCTGAGCCCGGACGACGCCCGCACGGAGCTCGCCCGCCTTGCGAAAGCGCTGGAGGCGGCCAACGCGGCCTATCATCGCGACGATGCACCAGAGATTTCTGACGCCGAATATGACGCGCTCAAGGCCCGCAACCGCGCCATCGAAGCGCAATTTCCAGACCTCAAGCGCGCGGATAGCCCGTCCGAACAGGTCGGCGCCGCCCCGTCAGAGGCGTTTTCCAAGGTCACCCATGCGGTGCGCATGCTCAGCCTGTCAAACGCGTTTGACGATGCGGATGTGACCGAGTTTGACACCCGCATCCGACGCTATCTGGGGCTGAGTGATGACACGGGGCTGAGCTTTACGGCCGAACCCAAGATCGACGGGCTGAGCCTGTCTTTGCGCTACGAAAACGGGCGTTTGGTGCAGGCCGCCACCCGTGGCGATGGGGAGGTGGGCGAAAATGTCACCGCCAACGCGCGCACCATCGCCGATGTCCCAGATGAGATCAGCGGCGCACCCGACGTCCTTGAGATCCGAGGCGAGGTGTATATGAGCCACGCGGATTTCGAGGCCCTCAACGCACGCCAGACCGAGGCAGGGGGGAAAACCTTTGCCAACCCGCGCAACGCCGCCGCCGGTTCTTTGCGCCAGTTGGATGCCACGATCACGCGGTCGCGGCCGTTGAAATTCTTCGCCTATGCCTGGGGTGAGGTGAGCGAACCGCTCGCACAGACGCAGATGGGCGCGATCCATCGCATGGCTGAGATGGGATTTCAGACCAACCCCCTGACCGCGCTGTGCGACGGGGTCGATGCGATGCTGGCCCATTACCGCGGCATCGAACAGGCGCGCGCGACGCTGGGCTATGACATTGATGGTGTGGTTTACAAGGTCGATGATCTGGCCCTGCAAGGGCGGCTGGGGTTCCGCTCCACCACGCCGCGCTGGGCCACCGCGCATAAATTTCCCGCCGAACTGGCCTGGACCAGACTTGAGGCGATCGACATTCAAGTGGGCCGCACCGGCGCGCTGTCGCCTGTGGCGCGGCTGACGCCGGTGACGGTGGGCGGCGTGGTGGTGTCGAACGCCACGCTGCACAATGAGGATTACATCGCGGGGCGCGACTCCAAGGGCAATCCCATTCGGGACGGCAAGGACATCCGCGTGGGCGATTGGGTGCAGGTTTACCGCGCGGGCGATGTGATCCCGAAAGTGGCGGATGTGGACATGTCAAAGCGGCCGAAGGACGCGGTGCCCTATGACTTTCCGACAGTGTGCCCCGAATGCGGGTCGCTCGCGGTTCGGGAGGAGGGCGATTCTGTGCGCCGGTGCACCGGCGGGCTGGCCTGCCCGGCGCAAGCGGTAGAGCGGATGAAGCATTTCGTCTCGCGCGCAGCGTTTGACATTGAGGGGCTTGGATCCAAACAGGTGGAGCAGTTCTACCGCGACGGCTGGATCGCCGAACCTGCAGATATTTTCACCCTGAAAGAGCGGTATGGGCAAGGGCTGCAACAGCTT
>JBCCDT010000093.1:0-16468 GCA_039030635.1 Pseudomonadota bacterium | reverse complement strand
CTTGGGTACCGGTTCTAGGCTTCTTCTCTCACCCGCGCCAACTTAAGCTGGCCTATCGCGCGGAGCGCTATTTGGGGCCGTTTTAGTTGGCCTATCGCGCGGAGCGCTACTTGAGGCTGGTTTGACCCTAGATCGTCGTCCCGGCAGTGCCCATTGGCTTTCATTAAGTGGGCAACCCTTGCGTTAACCGACCTTGTTGCCTTGGCTCCAGACGCCGCGCAGCAAAGGTGTTTGCCCAAATTCGCGCACGCGCAGCACATCGCCACGCAATCCTTGCAGCAACGCCCCGCGATCATGCAGCTTGGCCGCTTGAGCCGGGTTTTGGGTCACGGTCGCCACTGCGCGGGGGACATCCTGCCAAATCCGGGCCACATGGAAAGCAGACAACAAAAGCGCAGAGGGCACATAATCTGAGGACACGATATCAAGGTGGTCTCTCTCAGCCAGGTCCTTGGCTGCAACATTGCCAGAATGGGACCCGCCCCGGATCAGGTTGGGCGCCCCCATCATCACCGCGATGCCATGGTCGCGACAGGCTTGCGCGGCCTCCAGCGTGGTTGGGAACTCTGCAAACCCAACGCCGTTTTTCGCTGAGGCCGCAACTTGTTCCGCGGTTGTGTCATCATGGCTGGCCAGAACAGCGCCCAGGCGGTTTGCTTCTTCCACCGCACCGGCCTCATGCGCCGCGCCGAACTGCTCTTGCAGCGACAAAAGGTGATCCACATGAGCCGCGAACTCTTCGTCATTCATGCCGCGTTTCTTGGCCACATATGTTTTCAACGCGCTCAAATCGCGAAACTGGCGCTGTCCGGGGGTATGATCCATCAAGCTGACGATCCCGACGCGGTCTTCCACACCAAAGGCGGCCAGCTCTTCCAGTAACGTTTCAGAACAGATCTCTGCCCGAAGGTGTAGGAAATGGCTGATCTTGAACAATCCGTGCGCGCGCGCTGCAAGCAGTTCACTCGCCAATTGGCGGGCGTAATCGATGTAGCGGCCTTTGCCGCGGTGGATGGACCCAACCCGCATGGCGTCAAAGACCGTAGTGATGCCCGCGCTCGCCAGTTCGGCATCATGGGCCAGCAGCGCAGGCAGATGCGGCCAATCCACTTCTGGGCGGGGTTCGATGTGACGTTCGACGTTGTCGGTATGAAGCTCCACCAAACCGGGCAGCACGTAGTCAGTCGCGCAATCGATCGCACCATCCGGCACGTGATCCCCTTCAGACAGATCCGCAATGACGCCGTTTTCAATGGTGATGGAGCCCAAGACGACGCGGTCCGGCAGAACCAATCGCGCATTGGCCAAGCACAGATCCGCGCGTGGATTGTGGTCCCCTGATGCCGCAAGGGACAGAGTCGACAGCGGAGAATTCATGGGATGTTCCTCAAGCTGACTGGCGCGGGGCACAGCATGGCCTTGGCGCGGGCCACGGTTTGAAACAGCGATCCGTCATTGGATACGGTGATCACATCCAATCCCTCGGGCAGGGGTTTTTCGGCCTCTGACAGGCGGCGCGCGATCTCCTCGTCGGTTTCGCGTCCGCGTGCGGATAACCGCGCGACCAAGGTTTCGGGGCGTGCCGTGATGTTGAGGACCAGCAGATGGGCAAAAAGATGGGATGCCTCTGCCAAGGCCGTACGTGAGAAATTGGCAAGGCAGTCGGTGCCGCGGTTCAAGTGATACTTCACAGTGACTGGAATGCCGTAATGCAACCCGTGCGCGCCCCAATGCACGGCAAATGCGCCGTTTTTGGCCATGTCTTCGAACTCCGCCACGGTGACCGCATCATAGACCTCGCCGCCCAATTCTGGCGCGCGCGTGATCACCCGGCGCACCAAATGCATGTTGGGGATCGCATCAAAAAGGCCTTGCATCACACTGTCCTTGCCCACGCCGGATGGGCCCACCACGGCGATCATGCGCCCGGGTGCCCCGTGATCATGGGTCACGCTGCCACCTCGGGCGTAAAGCGCGAGACGTCAATTTCCCGGTTGCAGACCCGGGCGCGGGCGGCCTCATCATGAAAGATGCCAATGATTGCCGCACCCCGCGCGCGTGCATCTTCTATCAGGGACAGCACGATTTCGCGGTTCTCCGCATCAAGGCTCGCCGTGGGTTCATCCAAGAGCATGGCCGGGTAGGCATGGGCAAAGCCGCGCGCGATGTTCACCCGCTGTTGTTCCCCACCCGAAAAGGTGGTCGGCGACAAGGACCAAAGCCGCTGCGGGATGTTAAGCTGACTGAGCAGATCTTGTGCCCGCGCCTGTGCCTCTTCCACCGGTACGCCCAAGGCGCGCAACGGTTCTGCCACCACGTCAAGGGTGGGCACACGGGGCACCACGCGCAAAAACTGACTGACATAGCCCAGCACATCGCGGCGCAGGGCAATCACCTCGCGCGGTTCGGCCTGAACCAAATCGACGCCGCCGATCCGGATGGCACCTGACTGTGTCAGGTAGTTGCCATAGATCATCCGCATGAGCGTGGATTTTCCCGCCCCCGAGGCCCCGGTCAGGGCCACGCATTCCCCCGACGCCACGGTGAAGGACACGCCGCTGATCACTTCGATCACCGCGCTGCCCTGATTGTGCAGGGTGAAGGTTTTGGACACATCTTGAAGCTCAATCATCGCTCACACCTGCAAAACAGAACTGACAAGAAGCTGACTGTAGGGATGCTGGGGATCATCCAGCACCTGATCGGTCAGCCCCGCTTCGACCACACGGCCGGATTTCATCACCATCAGGCGATCCGCCAAAAGACGGACCACGGCCAGATCATGGGTGACGATGATCGCAGACAGCCCCATATCGCGCACCAATCCACGCAACAGATCCAAGAGCCGCGCCTGCACAGAGACATCAAGCCCGCCTGTCGGTTCATCCATAAAGACAAGCCGCGGCCCGGTGACCAGATTGCGGGCAATTTGCAATCGCTGCTGCATCCCGCCGGAAAATGTCGTCGGCCGGTCATCCACGCGGTCGCTGTCGATCTCTACGCGGTCAAGCCAATCCGTGGCCCGTTCCCGAATGTCGCCGTAGTGGCGCGCACCGACCGCCATCAAACGCTCCCCCACATTGCCCCCAGCGGAGACACCCATGCGCAGCCCGTCGCGGGCATGTTGGTGAACAAAGGCCCAATCCGTGCGGCCCAGCATCCGGCGCTCAGGCTCTGACATGGTCAGCGTGTCCCGCGGTCCATCGCCGCGCGTGTCAAAGATCACCTGACCTGCGTCGGGTGGCAGATGCCCCGCCATGCAGTTCAAAAGCGTAGATTTGCCGGAGCCGCTTTCGCCTACAATGCCCATCACCTCGCCGGGATAGAGATCAAAGGAGACATCCGCACAGCCGATATGCGCACCGTAATGCTTGGTCACGCCCTGAACAGACAGCAACGGTGTCATGCCGCCACCTCACTGCCCGGAAAGGCCGGCCCTTTGTAGCCGCGCGCGCGTCGCCCCTCGCAGTAATCTGTGTCCGAACAGCAGAAAAGCCGCCCGCCCTTGTCGTCGATGATCACCTCGTCAAGATAACTGTCTTCGGCCCCGCAAAGCCCACAGACCTGATCGGCCTTGGAGGCTTCAAACGGGTGATCCTGAAAATCAAGACTGACCACCTGGGTGTAAGGCGGCAGCGCATAAATCCGCTGTTCGCGCCCCGCGCCGAAAAGCTGAATGGCCGGCATGTCACCCAGTTTCGGGTTGTCGAATTTCGGAATGGGTGAGGGATCCATGACATAACGCCCTTCCACCTTCACCGGATAGGCATAAGAGGTCGCGATATGGCCGTGCCGCGCGATGTCCTCATAGAGCTTCACATGCATCAGCCCATATTCTTCCAACGCGTGCATCTTGCGGGTTTCGCTTTCGCGCGGCTCCAGAAAGCGCAGGGGTTCGGGGATGGGCACCTGATAGACAAGGACCTGATCCTCGCTCAAAGGCTCTTCGGGGATGCGGTGGCGGGTCTGGATCACGGTCGCCTCTTGGGTGTTTGTGGTGGTCTCCACCCCGGCTGTCCGTTCAAAGAAAGACCGGATCGAGACCGCGTTGGTCGTGTCATCCGCGCCCTGATCGATGACTTTCAATGTATCATCCGGCGTCAGCACCGCCGCCGAAACCTGCACCCCGCCTGTGCCCCATCCATAGGGCATCGGCATCTCGCGAGAGGCGAAAGGCACCTGATAGCCCGGGATGGCCAACCCCTTCAGGATGGCGCGCCGGATCATACGCTTGGTCTGTTCGTCGAGATATGCGAAGTTGTAGTCAGACATGGCTTGGAGCCTTCAAAACATGACAGTTTGGGAGATACTGTTGGGTGTGGGCATCGGGCTGGCTCTGGTGGCAGTTGCGGCCGCTTTTGCATTCCGCCCGTCGCGCCATGATGTCCGGGGAAACGGGGACTACGCACAAGATGAGCGGGTTTCGAACCGCCATTTTGATGACTTTGGCGATGGGGCGGGTGGAAGCGATTAGGGTCATTCCGCCGCCTCCTGCACCTGATCCACACCAGCCTCGCGTCGCAATTTGCGCACCAACTCCAGCTCTGATTGGAAATCGACGTAATGGGGTAGCTTGATGTGTTCGAGGAACCCCGTCGCCTGAATGTTGTCGGCGTGATAGAGCACGAACTCCGTGTCCTGCGCGGGTGCGCCCACGTTGTCCTCACCCAGTTCTTCCCACCTCAGCGCGCGGTCGACCAGCGCCATCGAGATCGCCTTGCGCTCTGACTGACCAAAGACCAACCCATAGCCGCGCGTGAATTGCGGCGGCTCGGTTTTGGAGCCTTTGAACTGATTGACCGTTTCGCATTCGGTCAGCGTCACCTCCCCGATCTCAACAGAAAAACCCAGTTCAGGGATATCCAGCTCCACCGCAACCGTCCCAATGCGCAACTCCCCCACGAAGGCGTGGTTGCGCGCGTATCCGCGCTGCGTGGAATAGGCGAGGCCCAGGGTAAACCCTTCATCCGAGCGGGTCAGCGCCTGCAAACGCAGGGCGCGATCGGCGGGCATTTCCAAAGGCTCACGCGTCAAATCGGGCGGCTGCGTGTCGTCATGGCGGGCCTCTTCGATGAGCCCCTCTTGGTTCAAGAAGGCGGTCACATGGGGCACCTCCGCGAGATCGGCTTGGGCCGAGGGGGCCTCTGGCATCTCACCATCCGCGGCGAGTTTGAAATCCAGCAAACGGTGCGTGTAATCAAAGGTCGGGCCCAGCACCTGCCCGCCCGGCAAATCCTTGAACGTGGCCGAGATGCGCCGGTCACAGGCCATTGCGCCCGTGTCCACCGGCTGCGACGCGCCAAACCGGGGCAGCGTCGTGCGGTAGGCCCGGATCAGAAAAATCGCTTCAATGAGATCCCCGCGCGCCTGTTTGATCGCCAAAGCGGCCAGATCGGGATCATAGAGCGAGCCCTCGGCCATCACGCGATCCACGGCCAGCTTCAGCTGCTCGCGGATTTGCGCAATGCTCAGCTCAGCCACATCTCGATCACCCCGGCGCTCTTCGGCCAGCCAGGCATGGGCGTTTTGGATGGCGCGCTCGCCCCCTTTGACCGCAACATACATCAGAGCACCTCCGTCGTTCTGGGCAGCGCTGCAACCTCGCTCTCGCAGGTCAGAATGAAATCAAGCCCTAGCGGAAAGAGCGCCCGATTGTTCTGAAACGCCGCCACCTCGGGCAGGGACAGGGTGGCACTGGTCTTGATGCCCGGCCCCGTGAGCGTTGCGCCTTTTTGGTCAAGCGTAGGGCATTCCACGATCAAAGTGGCAGAGCGATCAGGGTAATCCGGTGTGCCAACGGGGTAGCTCGAGAGCGGCATCAGTGCATCCCACGTGCCAATCGCAAACATGCAATGGGACGGGCCGGTCGCGGGCGCGCCTGTGTGAAAGGCCAGCCATTTGCGGATCTCGGCGGTGTCCGCCTCGCCCGCCAAATACACCGGCGTGTCCGCGTCGCAGAGGGTCAACAAAACGCACCCTGCCGCCTTGGAGAGCGGCGCAGGTGGCTCTGCTCCACTGATGCTGTGCACGGTGCCGGGACGCGCCATCGCGCCCATGACACTGCGGAACGCGTGGGCCGATTGGATCGCGGGGCTGTCAAACCCGCCGGTCAGGGTATCTGCCTGCATCAATCTTCCCCTCTTGTCATGGTGAAGAATTCAACTTTGGTTGCGGCGGCTTTGGCGGCACGCGCGGTGCTGGAGGCGGCACATTCCAGCGCCAGCGGCTCCAGGATTGCGGCGCGAACCGTGTCGGATGAGGGCCCTTGCATCAGGGCATCCACCAGGGCCGCGGCTTCCGCATCTGCCTTGCGCCGCCCTTGAAGATAGGCGTGACCCACTTCACCGCTTTGCAAGGTGAGCGCGCAACGCGTGACTGTCACCTCGCCCAGGTTAAAGGGCGCACCTGTGCCACCCGCGCGGCCGCGCACCATGGTGCTGCCGATCTCCGGCGGTCTCAGCCAGGTGAATTCCGGGCGCGCCATCGCGGCATCAAGCATCGCGGCCACACGGCCCTCGGGCGCCTTGGCCAAAAGGCTCATCCAGGCTTTGCGATCCTCATTCTTGTCGATCTCGTCTTTCATCTCGACAACTTTTCCATATACTATACAACTATACATATTCTACCAGATTGCGCCCCAGACAACAGAGGAATTTTGTGAAGCTTGCGTGACACGTCACCAACCACCTCCGCAGATCGCTCTGGCAAAACGCCTGTCTGGCGGGCGATCGCCAATGCCTTGCGCAACGACATCGCCGAAGGCCGATACATGCCGGGCGACAAACTCCCGACAGAAGCCGCGTTGGGCGACCGGTTTGGTGTCAACCGGCACACGGTCCGCCATGGCCTGTCCGCATTGGTGGAAGAGGGTCTGGTGCGCACCCGGCGGGGCGCGGGTGCCTTTGTCGCGGCCACGCCAACAGATTATCCCATTGGCAGGCGGGTGCGGTTTCATGAAAACCTGATCGCTGCCGGGCGCATTCCGCAAAAGCGCGTTCTCCAGGTCGAAGACCGGGCCGCCACGGATGGGGAGGCGCGGGCGCTGATGATCGCAGCGGGGGATCCGGTATGCGCCTATCACGGATTGTCCTTGGCCGATGAACAGCCCATCGCGGTGTTTGAGAGCCTCTTTCCGACCAGCCGCACCGCAGGCATCGGCGCGGCTTTGACCAGGACCAGCAGCGTCACGGAAGCTTTGCAGGCGGTGGGCGTCACGGATTTCACTCGCGCCTCCACGCGGCTGACCGCAGTGCGGGCCTCACCCACCCATGCGCTGCACCTGCAGGTGTCTGAGGGCGATCCGCTTATCAAGTCATCCGGTGTGAATATCAACGACGCGGGTGAGCCTGTGGAATACGGGCGCACATGGTTTGTGGGGGATCGGGTGACGCTCACGCTTGAGGGTTAGCGCTCATATTTCTCCAAAAAGGCCTCGGCCTCCAGCGTGCGGAAATCCTCCAACGCGGCGCGCAAAGCCTCGTGCGACCAATCCCACCACGCCAAGGCCATCAGCCGGTCGGCAATCTCAGGCGGTTGGCGCAAACGCAGGGGCGTGGCCGGGGTGCCCGCCACAATCGTGTAAGGATCTACATCCTTGGTCACCAGCGCGCCCGCGCCCACAACGGCACCGTGGCCCAGTGTCACCTCTGGCTTGATCATCGCACCCGCACCGATCCACGTGTCATGCCCGATGCGCGCGGTGCGAGATTTGCGATGGGCAAAAAAGGCCTCATCCCGCGGGGCGTCCTCCCAATAGTCATCTGATCGGTAGAGGAAATGGTGGCAAGACGCGGTGTGCAGCGGGTGATCCGTGGCGCCGATACGGGCAAAGGCGGCGATGTTGGAAAACTTCCCGATCTCTGCATTGGCGATGTCGGCATACCGGTCGCAATAACTGTAGTCGCCCCAAGTTGAGTTTTGCACGCGACTGCCTTTGCCGATCTCGACGAACGCCCCAAAGGTGCTGTCGACAATCTCACATTCGGGATGAATGAAGGGCGCGTCGGGTGTGAGCCGCGCCATCACTCTTTGCGCCCAACAAGCTTTCCGCGCAGCCAGCCAGAGAACCAATCCATGAACATGACCATAACCACGATCAGGACTATGTAATAGGCCACCTCTTCCCAATCCTTTTGGGTCTGGATCGCCTGGGTCAGCATCAGGCCGATCCCGCCGCCCGTGATGGCCCCGATGATCGTGGCCGACCGGGTGTTGGATTCGAGAAAATACAGGATCTGCGCCAAAAGCACCGGCACCACTTGCGGGATCACGCCAAAGCGGTAGCGCTGCAACGGCTTGGCCCCGGTGGAGGAGACGCCTTCGATCTGCTTTTCGTCCACATTTTCCAAAGCCTCCGAAAAGATCTTGCCGAAGGTTCCGGTGTCCGTGATCAAAATCGCCAAGGCCCCGGTGAGAGGCCCTGGACCAAAGGCACGGGCCAAAACCACCGTCCAGATCAGCGCATCCACACCGCGCACGAAATCAAACAACCGCCGCGTGGTCGCCCGCAAGAGCATGAAGGGTGAAAACCGCTTTGCTGCCAAGAACGCCAATGGCAGCGCGATAATCGCCGCGCCCATTGTGCCCAGAAACGCCATCAAGACCGTCTCACCAATGGCCCAGGCCACATCCTTGTGCCGCCACATCGCATTGTTCCACCAGTCCGAGATGGCCCCGGAGAGGTTCGATTGCTCCGCCACCACGCGGTCGCCGAAAAGCAGGGTGCTGAGGGATTTGCCATGATAGGGGCTGTCGAGGGTGAACCAGAAGAGCTCCCACCCCGGGAAGTAATTGAACACCTCGGTGCGCGCACCGGTGAGCGTGATGCGCCCTTCCGGCGTGGTGATCCCGATCCGACGGTCGGAGGCGGAAATCCAATCCGGCAGCTCGTCGGGGAGGTTGCTGATCAGGGTGCGCCCTTCGGCCTGCACCTCAATCAATGGATAATCGGGGATGTCGATCTCTGTGCGATTGTCCGGCAAATAGCGCACGATGTGCCCCTCGCCCAGATCTATGGTGAGGATGTCATCCCCGCTCACCCAATCGGGCCGCAGACCTTCGGGATAGGTGCCTTTGCGCTCCCCTTCGACGGCGTATCTGATCTCTCCGCTGCGGTTGTCCCGGGTGACATGCACCTTGTGGGACCAACTGTCGGAGGCAAGTGTCACGGCGTTATCAAGATTGGCCCGCTGCGCCAGACCGGGCAGATCGAAGGCAAAGAAGATATAGACGAGATAGACCGCGATGACGGCAGGAATTCCAAATCCGATCATGCGCTTGCGCTGAAACAGCTTGTCCGCATGATCCTTGGCCGCGTTGAGATCGACAGCACTCATTGGCCTTGTCCTTCGGTCAGGCGATTGCGGTAGCGGCTTGAGACCTGATCAAAAAATACGATCGTGCCAAAGAGCAGGATAAAGATCGCACCGGCCTCATCAAACCGCCCCGGCCCCCAGGCCATGGCGTTGCGCAGCTCATAGCCCAGCCCGCCTGCGCCCACAAAGCCCAGGATCGCGGAGGCGCGGATGTTGATCTCAAAGCGCAGCAATGTGTAGCTGATGTAATTGGGTGCGACCTGCGGCATGACCCCCAACAGCATCCGCTGCGACCAGTTTGCGCCGGTGGAATGAAGGCCTTCGACCGGTTTGAGATCGGCATTTTCAGCCACCTCAGAAAACATTTTGCCCAGGGCACCGGCGGTGTGGATGGCAATGGCAATCATGGCTGGCACGGGCCCGCCGCCCAGCACGAAAATCAGCATCAGCGCGATCACAATCTCCGGCACCGCGCGCATGATATCTGAGATGCGGCGAAAGAGCGGGATAAGGCGTGGCCATTTGGCCAGCCCGCGCGTGCCCAAGAGCGACAGGAACAAACCACCTATCGCGCCGATCAGAGTGGAGACAGCGGCAATATTGATGGTCTCGACTAAAGCCGGGAAATATTTGGCAATCAGGCCCGGCAACTCCGCGCGCTTGGCCCATGCCTCTGACAGCACATCGGCGGGGTAATCCCCGATCTGATGCAAACCTTCCCAGAAGCCACCGGCGTTTCGGTCATCGGCGACGTTGAAGCCAGACACCATCAGCACGACGAAAATCAGCAAGGTCAGACCGCCATAGAGCCTGCGTCTTTGAACCTGCGCCATGTAGCTGGACTTGATGCTGTCCACGCTGTGCGGCGCGCCGCTGAGTGAAATCTCCGCCATTCTGCCCCCAGTGCCCATAAAATGTCCGGCGGCCCCGAAAGGCCACCGGATGCGTCATAAAAATGGCTTAGCCACCGATCTTGGCTTTGCGGGCCTCAACGATGGAAATGTAGGTGTCATGGGTCACCGGCTGGAAACCCAGCGTGTCGCCCGCGGCCACACCATAGGCACAATCGGCATCACGCTCATGCAGGCCGTCGACCAGCGCGGTCATGCGCGTGCGCACATCTTCGGGCAGTGCTTTGCGCAGCACAACAGGGCCTTCGGGGATCACATTGGATTTCCAGATCTGGACCATCTCGTTCATGTCCACCAGACCCGCATCCACGGCCTTGCGCAGCGCGCCGGAGTTGTAACCATCTTCCCAGTTGCCCTGACCATCGGCCCAGGTCACACCGGCATCGATGTCGCCATTGTTGACCGCCACGATGGTCTGTTCATGACCGCCGGTGAATTTCACTTCGCCAAAGTACTCGCCGGACTCCATGGTCACACCGTCTTTGTACTGGGGAATTTCAATCGACGGGATCAGGTAACCCGAGGTGGAGTTCGGATCACCAAAGCCAAATACCTTGCCTTCCATGTCGTCGATCGAGGTGACACCGCTGTCCTTGCGGGCAAAACCGATGGAATGGTACCCGATGGAGCCGTCCACATTGACCTTGATCAGCACGGGCTCAACCGCTTCGGGGTCTTGCAGAAAGGTGGCCGCGTAAGAGGAGGCACCCAGCCAAGCCATGTCGATCGTGCCACCCAAGAGGCCCTGGATCACACCGTTGTAGTCAGCCGGCGCAAAGAGCTTGGTTTCGACGCCCAGCTCTTCGGACGTGTAATCCGCCAGACATTGGTAAGAGTTCATCCGGTCTTGCGCGTTTTCACCGCCAAGGATGCCGATGCGGAATTCGGTGATCTCTTCGGCAAATGCGCCAGTGCTCAGAGCTGTTGTGGCGGCAAGCGCCAGGACTAGGGTCTTTTTCATCTGTGTCTCCGTAGTGATTTTGCCCGACCGCATCGCGGCACTTGTTGGGCATGGGTTGATGAAGGGGGCCCGCGCCGCGCGCGGGGTGGCAGCTGGCTCAGGCAAAGACTTTTTCAGATCCTGACCTGTCCAGTGTTTCAATCTCGGTGGATGTGGCGGCCTCAGAGAAATCCGCGCCAGCGCCATAGATGTCGCGCGCGGCGCCGGTGGTCAGTTGTTCCGGCGTGCCGTCAAACACGATCCGACCGTCGCGCATGCCAATGACCCGGTCACAATAGCGGCGCGCGGTGTCCAGCGTGTGAAGGTTGGCAATCACCATGCGTCCGTCTTCTTCGTGGATGTCCCGCAGCGATTGCATGACCACTTGCGCATTCATCGGGTCGAGTGACGCGATCGGCTCATCGGCCAGGATGATCTTAGGGTCCTGCATCAGGGCGCGGGCAATGGCGACGCGCTGCTGTTGACCGCCTGACAGCGCTTCGGCACGCTTGGGCGCTTGTTCAGCAATGCCCAGACGGTCAAGAATTTCGATCGCAGTATGGATATCAGCCTGCGGATACAGATCGAACATCGTCGCAAAGGTTGAGCGCCTGTTCAGCGTGCCATGCAGCACGTTTGAGACCACATCCATGCGCGGAACCAGATTGAACTGCTGAAAAATCATGGCACAGCGCGATTGCCAAAACCGTTTGGCCGCGCCCTTCAAGGCGGTGATTTCTTCGCCCTCAAACATGATGGTGCCGGCCGTGGAATCGCTCAGCCGGTTGACCATGCGCAACAGCGTGGATTTGCCCGCACCAGATCGCCCAATGATCCCAATCATCGTGGGTTTCTCAACGGAGATCGTCGCGGCATCCACCGCTGTATTGTCCCCGAACCGCTTGGTCAGCGCATCGATCTGCAGCATATTACCCCCAGGTTTTGGGGCGTGGTAAGGCTCAAACAAGACAGTGTTGCGACAGATTTATTGCGGCCCCATTACAGTTTCGTAACGGAAAAATGACAGACGATAGGGCCATATGCGCAGCGCCAAGCGGCTTATCATGTCGCCAGGACAACACCCGCTCAGGTTTATCCACAGGCTGTCATAAAACTGTTACTTTCGCCAATGGGCCGCGTTATCAATTGTATATGCAACATTGCTTTGCTCTCACCCTTGCCGTCGCACTTGCGGCGCCCGCGATTAGCCAGGCTCAGATCGGCGATCTGCAATGCGATGACAGCACGCGCATGACGCATACCCTGAAGAACGTGATCGGCGCTGAGAGGCAAGGCATGGGCCTGCGCGACCCGGACACGATGCTTGAGGTCTGGGTGGCCGGGTCAAACGGCGCGTGGCTGATTGTGCAAAACTATGCCAATGGCACATCGTGCATTGTCGCCATGGGGGATCATTGGCAAAGCGACATGACAGGGCCGGCTTAAGGCGCGGTTTCCTCCAAACGGTCCGTCGCGGGGGCCGGACGCGGCGACAGGGCGTCTAGTCGGGCACACACCTCAGTATTTAAGTCAAAGCCCAAGGCATCGAGGGAAGGCTTAAGCTGCGCGGCATTGCGTGCGCTGATGATCGGCGCGGTCACGGCCGGGTTCTTGGCGGCCCAAGCCACGGCCAACATTGTTGGCTCCACTGCCAAGTCCGCTGCCACCTCCACAAGATCATGGGCGGTCTGGTGCATCCACTCTTGTCCGTAGCGCGCCGCGTAGCGTTTATCCTGCGACAGGCGACCCGTCCCGCCAGAGTGATACTTGCCGGACAAAAGCCCGCCACCCAAGGGTGAGTAGGCGGCCACAGCGATGCCTTCGGACAAGGCCATCGGGAACAACTCCACCTCGGCTTGTCGTTTCACCAAGGAGTACATCGGTTGAAGAATGTCGATCCGCGTGCCGAGGCTCTGCGCGACATATTGGGCCTTCATCACCTGCCACGCGGCGAAGTTTGAGACACCGATATATCGGATCTGTCCTGCGCTTTGCAGCTCGTGCAACGCCTCGAATGTCTCTTCAAGGGGCGTATCGGGATCCCAACGGTGCAAATAAAGAATATCCACCATGTCGAGGTTCAGCCGTGAGCGGCTTTCCTCAAACTGCTGCAGAATGTTGGCCCGACCACTGCCCCCGGTATAGCCAACCTTGGTCGCAATGATCAGCCGGTCACGGTCCTGACCCACAAATCCCCCGAGCATCTGATCGGAGGCCCCGCTCATATACGTGTGTGCGGTGTCAAAGAAATTGACGCCCGCCATGCGGCACGCCTCAAACATCGCGCGACTATCAGTGGCATCTGCAGCGCCTCCGAACTGCATGCAGCCAAAACAAAGGGCAGAGGCCGCAGAACCATCCAGGGCGTTCAATTGGGTCACGTGGGTTGCTCCGATTCAAGGACTGGGCTGGGAATGTTCAAAGGCGTATCGGACCTATCGCAGACTGCCAAGCCAAGGACGAAAAATCCGTCTTCGAGGGCCGTGCAATGACCTCTGCACTGCGACGCATAATAGCGGGCGCACTCAAATAAGGGCTGTTACATTCCCTTTCAGGGTGCCGCAGCACCTGAGGTATTAGGCGACATCCCCCCCAACCAAAGGGGCGTCCAGATCCATCAGCGCGACGCGTCCTGCAGATCTTTGTGGTCTGGCACCAACCAATCGATGACCGCCTGATGCGAGGCGCCATGAACCGGCAAGCCCTTGAGGTCAGAGATCTTAAGCTGACCTTTGGTGACCGGTTTGGGGGTTCTGCGGTGCGTCTGATGCAGCCACACCCACTCAACTTTACCGCGCTCGTCTGTCTCAGCGACCAAGTACCCTTGCATTGATTCCCCCTTTGCACACCTGGGCCATAATGACACGCAGAGGTCACAACATGACAAGGGGGTTCTTGCCCCACTCTGACCTTTGCAACCCGCGCAAGCGGGATCGCACCCAAAACAGGCCGCACTCTCGCACCCATCAAGGGATTGCAGTCCCGCGCCCTGTCGGCTACGTCTGAGGCCACATCTGTTGGGGTGCCCGTTGTCCGGGCTGAGATGCGAAAGCGAACCCACTGAACCTGACCCGGTTAGTACCGGCGGAGGAAACAGAGCATCATGATCATCCCTTGCGGTGCTTTGTCTTCTGTTCGGTTGAACCCGGAGACCAGAAAGGACGCGCATCCGTGGTGGCCAAAGCCTTGACAATTGCCGGATCCGACAGTGGCGGCGGCGCAGGAATACAGGCCGATCTCAAGGCGTTTTCGGCCATGGGCGTGTTCGGCGCCAGCGTGATCACCGCCATCACCGCGCAGAACACAACGGCCGTCACAGCCGTGCATCCCATCCCCGATGATGTGGTGGCCAAACAGATCAGGGCGGTTCTGGATGACATCGATATTGGCGCGATCAAGATCGGCATGCTGGGCACGCCGTCACTGATGCAGGCTGTGGCAGATGCTATTGCCGGGTTTTCGGGGCCGGTGGTGCTGGATCCTGTCATGGTCGCCAAATCCGGTGACGCGCTTTTGCACGACAGTGCCATCGACGCGCTGCGCCGCGTTTTGCTGCCGCGCGCCGACCTTCTGACCCCAAACCTGCCCGAGGCGGGCAAACTGTTGGATCACCCCACCGATACACCCGCAGACGCGGAGGCGCAGGCAGAGGCGCTTTTGGCATTGGGCGCCAAAGCGGTGTTGATGAAAGGCGGACATGCGGATGGCGAAACCTGCACGGACCTACTGGTGCAACAGGGCCGCAGCGATACATTCAGCGCGCCCCGGATCGCGACACAAAACACCCATGGCACAGGGTGCAGCTATTCCTCCGCGATTGCGGCCCTGCTGGCCAAGGGCACAACGCTGCAAGACGCGGTCGGGCAAGCCCATGACTGGCTCCACGGCGCCATCACGCGCGCCGATGAACTGAACGTCGGTCATGGCCATGGTCCGGTGCATCACTTCTACCAGATGTGGGGCTGACAAGGATGGCGGCGGAGTTCACTATTCTGGGCGCTGGCGTCGCAGGGCTCGCGATGGCGACAGAGTTGACCGCGCGCGGAGCCAAGGTTCAGATGATCGATCCCGCTGGCGCGCCGGGTGATCACGCCTGCAGCTGGTGGGCGGGCGGCATGCTCGCCCCGGAATGCGAAGGTGCGTTGACCGAGCCTGCGATTGTGCATCACGGGCGCGCCGCCGCCGATTGGTGGGAAGGGCATGGTGCGCAGGTTATCCGCAACGGCACATTGGTCGTGGCCCTGGGCCGGGACACCAGCGAGCTGCGCATGTTTCAGCGCCGCGTGCCAGCGGCCGAAGGATTGGATGCCTCACAGATCGCGGATTTAGAGCCGGATCTGGAGGGTCGTTTTCGTCAGGGTCTCTATCTGCGCAACGAGGCGCATCTTGATCCCCGGGCCACCCTGGCGCATCTGCACGGCCAATTGTCAGGGACCGGCACAGTCATTTGCAGCGATGCATCGGTTAAGGGCACGCTGATTGATTGTCGCGGGCTCAGCGCGCGTACGGAGCTGCCCGATTTGCGCGGGGTCAAAGGGGAGATGGTCGTCGTGCGCTGCCCGGATGTCACGCTGACGCGGCCCGTACGTCTGCTGCACCCGCGCTTCCCGCTTTATATCGTGCCGCGGGAGGGATCGGTGTTCATGCTTGGGGCCACGCAGATCGAAAGCGGTGAGCGCGGGCGCGCGACGGTCCGGTCAGTGATGGAGCTGCTCAATGCCGCCTACGCCCTGCATCCCGCCTTTGGCGAGGCAGAACTGTTGGAGATCGGCGTCGATGCCCGCCCGGCCTTCCCCGACAACCAACCGCGCATTCGCCGGACCGCAGATCGCATCTATGCCAATGGGCTGTTTCGGCACGGGTTCCTTTTGGCCCCGACTTTGGCGCGCATGACCACGAAGCTGTTGCTGGATGGGCAAGACCCGGAGGATTGGTATGAAGATCACCGTTAACGGCGCAGCCGTTGAAACCGCCGCCACCACATTGGCGCAGCTGTTGGTCGAACAGGGCAAGGCGACAGCCAAAGTTGCCACCGCTGTGAATGAAGCCTTCGTGCCTACATCCGCCCGCGACACACACGCCTTGGCCAACGGCGACCGCGTCGAAATCGTGGCCCCACGGCAGGGAGGATAAGATGCGAAAGTTTTATGGCGTAGAGCTGACGTCCCCTCTTATGCTCGGCACATCGCAATATCCCTCACCTGCTGTCTTGGCGGAGGCCTTCCGCCGATCCGGCGCGTCTGTGGCCACTGTCTCTGTCCGGCGAGAGGCCGGGGGCGACACGGCAGGCCAGGACTTTTGGG
>JBCCDT010000092.1:0-16825 GCA_039030635.1 Pseudomonadota bacterium | reverse complement strand
GCCACCCCATAAATCCCCGCGATCCGCTCTACGGCCTGCTCTGGCGGCAGCTCTTCGCTCTCCCCCGTCCGGCGAGACGTAAGCTCTACCACACCGTTCTTGAGGCCCCTTGGCCCCACCGTAATCCGCCACGGCAAGCCCACAAGGTCCATCGTCGCAAACTTGCCCCCTGCCCGCTCATCGCGGTCATCATAAAGCGGCTCCAACCCCAGCGCCGTCAAAGACGCATAAAGCGCCTCACAAGCCGCATCCGCCTCTGCATCGCCTTGTTTGAGGTTCACAATGCCCGCGTGATAGGGCGTCACACCTTCGGGCCAGATGATGCCTTTATCGTCATGGCTCGCCTCAATGATGGCGCCCACCAGACGGCTCACCCCGATCCCGTGGCTGCCCATATGCACCGGCGTGGGCTTACCATCCGGGCCCTGCACGGTGGCACCCATCGGCTCAGAATACTTGGTTCCGAAATAAAAGATCTGCCCCACTTCAATCCCCCGTGCGACACGGCGGCGTTCCTCGGGGATCTCATTGAACTTGGCCTCATCATGGGTTTCATCCGTCCGCGCATATTTCGACGTGAACTCCTCCAGTATCGCCTGACACTGCGCGTGATCATCGTAGTCAATCTCACGGTCGCCAAAGCTCAGATCGGTGACCGCGCTGTCGTAAAACACCTCTGACTCGCCCGTCTCCGCCAGCACGAGAAACTCATGCGTGTCATCGCCCCCGATCGGGCCACTGTCGGCGCGCATCGGGATGGCTTGCAGCCCCATACGCTCATAGGTACGCAGATAACTCACCAAATGGCGGTTATAGGCGTGCAGCGCGTCTTCCTTGGTCAGATCGAAATTATAGCCATCCTTCATCAGGAATTCCCGCCCCCGCATCACGCCAAAACGCGGCCGGATCTCATCGCGAAACTTCCACTGGATGTGATAAAGCGTCATCGGCAGGTCTTTGTAACTGCCCACATGAGACCGGAAGATATCGGTGATCATCTCTTCATTGGTCGGCCCATAGAGCATGTCGCGGTCCTGCCGGTCGCGAATGCGCAACAGCTCTTCGCCATAGGCATCATAGCGCCCGCTTTCGCGCCACAGATCCGCAGATTGCAGCGTCGGCATCAGCACCGGAATATGACCCGCGCGCACCTGCTCTTCGTGAACGATATTTTCCAGCTTTCTCAGCACCTTGAAACCCAGCGGCAACCAGGAATATATCCCCGCACTGGCTTGCTTGATCATGCCTGCGCGCAGCATCAAGCGATGGCTCACGATCTGAGCCTCCGACGGGTTTTCCTTGAGGACAGGCAGAAAATATCTCGACAATCGCATGGGGGTGATCCGTGTTCTATTGCCCAACCGGTTTAGGGCCTTCCCCAAGGGCGTACAAGCCACCATGGCCGATCACGGCGTTATCACAGGTCAGTGAACCCCGTGAACCATTTCGCTTTACGCCGCGTACCCCTCATCACTTAGCGCTGAGGAAACGCGCTTTTTTGAACAGGAGGATTTATTCCATGAAGACTTTCACAAAACTCGCAGCCACCGTTGCCACCGTTGCCGCTCTGGCAACAGGCGCCAAAGCCGCAAGCATCACAGAGATCGCCGTCGGTGACGAGCGCTTCTCAACGCTCGTGGCCGCCGTCACGGCAGCAGGGCTCGCGGACACGCTGGCAGGCCCCGGCCCGTTCACTGTGTATGCACCTGTGAACGCCGCGTTTGACGCCCTGCCCGCTGGCACGGTGGACACGCTTCTGAAGCCGGAAAACAAAGGTCAGCTGACCGATGTGCTGCTCTACCACGTGGATGACCGCAAACTGACGGCAGAAAAAATCCCGTCGGGCTCCAATTACTTCAAGCCGCTGCTGACGTCCCAGCGTCTGTGCATCACCAAAGCGGGCGGTGGCGTGTCCATCGCGGATGGCACCGGTGAAACAGCCAACGTGATCATCGCCAACATCAAAGCCGACAACGGCGTGATCCACGTGATCGACAAGGTGCTCCTGCCCGGTCAGCGCCCGGCTTGCCACTAATTCTGCAAATTAACAAAGCAGAGCCCGCCCAATCACGTGGCGGGCTCTTGCATGCCAGCGCGGCATAGACGATCTATAGGTCTCAACTGATCGGGAACGTCCATGGCCCTGCCCGCCGCGACACAGCTCAAATATTGGACCATCGCCACTGCGGTCTTTCTCATTTTGATGTGGGCCCTGGGCGACGTGATATTGCCCTTCGTGCTCGGTATGGCGATTGCCTATTTCCTTGATCCTGTCGCGGACAGGTTGGAAAAACTGGGGCTTTCCAGGGCTTTATCCGTCACAGTCATAACACTCGTCGTTGTGCTTGTCTTTATCCTGATGGCGCTTTTGGTGATCCCGACCCTGGTCAATCAAGCCATCAATCTGTTCCAGGTCGCGCCCGAGCTTTTCAACCGTTTGCAAGATGTTCTGGTCGAACGCTTCCCCTCGCTGGTCGATGAAGGGTCCACGATCCGTCAATCGCTGGCCGCTTTGGGGGAGACCATCCGCTCCAAAGGCGCACAGTTTCTTGAGGCCGCGCTCACCTCCGTGGGATCGTTGATCAATGTGGTGGTCTTGCTGGTGATCGTGCCGGTCGTGGCTTTTTACCTGCTTTACGATTGGGACCGCATGGTCGCAGAGGTCGACGCCCTCTTGCCGCGCGATCACGCGCCTACGATCCGCAAACTGGCGCGCGACATCGACGAGACGCTCGCCAGCTTTATCCGTGGCATGGGCACGGTCTGCCTGATCCTGGGCACGTACTACGCGATCGCGCTGATGATCGTGGGGCTGCAATTTGGCCTTGTGGTCGGCGCGGTTGCCGGTCTGGTCACGTTCATTCCCTACCTTGGCGCGATCATCGGCGGTGCCCTCGCCATCGGCCTCGCGCTCTTCCAGTTCTGGGGCGATCCCGTCTCTATCGGCCTGGTCGTCGGCATTTTCATGCTGGGTCAGGTGATGGAGGGCAATGTCCTTACCCCCAAACTCGTGGGCTCTTCCGTGGGCTTGCATCCGGTTTGGCTCATCTTCGCGCTGTCCGTCTTTGGCGCGCTGTTTGGCTTTGTGGGCATGCTTGTCGCGGTGCCCGTGGCCGCCGCAATCGGCGTTCTTGTCCGCTTTGCCATCTCGCAATACACGGCCAGCAAACTTTACCGCGGCCTGTCGGACGCGGAAGAGTAGTGCCCCAACAGCTCAGCTTCGATCTTCCCAGCCGCACCGCTCTCGGGCGCGATGATTTCTTCGTGTCCCCGGCCAACGCCCATGCGGTCGCGATGATCGAAGGGTGGGAAGGATGGCCCGGACGCAAATTGATGCTGGTCGGCCCGCAAGGATCGGGCAAATCCCACTTGACCCATGTCTGGACAGCGTTGAGTGGTGCACAGATTGTCCCCGCCAGCGCGCTCATTGACGCTGACATCGCCGCCTTGGCAACCGGCGCCATCGCGGTAGAGGATTGTGACCATGTCGCTGGTGCGCGCGAGGCTGAGAACGCGCTCTTTCACCTGCACAACCTCGCCCTCGCCGAAGGTCACACCGTTCTGTTCACAACCACGACCGCGCCGTCCGAATGGCCGCCCACCCTGCCCGATCTCAAAAGCCGCATGGAAGGCACGCCGTCGGTCCATATCAGCCCGCCAGATGACGCCCTTCTTGGCGCCCTTTTGATGAAACTTTTCGCCGATCGTCAGCTCTCTCCCAGTCCCGCAACGATCCCCTATCTCGTCCCCCGTATCGACCGCTCCTATGAGGCCGCCGCCACGGCCGTGGCCGCCTTGGATGCCGCCGCATTGGAGACCCGTCGTTCCATCACACCGCGCTTGGCGGCCGAGGTGCTGGACATCTGAGCCGCAAACGCCCATCTTCGTCATATCTTTGTTACATTTTCCTGAGCACTTAGACCGTCATGACGGATGCTGACTTTTTGAAATCACCCATGCCTGCCCCGGTAGAGATGCCCGAACTGGATCTCACCGGACCGGACCGCTTTTATAACCGGGAGCTGAGCTGGATCGGGTTCAACTGGCGCGTGCTGGAGGAAGCCAGCAACCCGCGCGTGCCACTGCTGGAACGCCTGCGCTTTCTGTCCATATCCGCCACCAACCTGGACGAATTTTACAATGTGCGCGTCGCGGGCCTGCGGGAATTGGCGCGGGAGGGGAACACAACGCCTGCCCATGACGGCCTGACACCGGCCGAACAGCTCAAGCTGATCGACGAAGATGCCCGTCGTCTGTTGCAGCACCAACAGGACACCTACGAGACGCTCAAAGCAGAGATGGAAGATGAAAACATCTTCATCCTGACCCGCGACGACCTCACCGAGGACGAGCGCACCTACCTCGAAGGCGCGTTTATGAACAAGGTCTTCCCGGTGCTCTCGCCTCTTGCCATCGACCCCGCGCACCCGTTCCCCTTCATCCCCAACCTCGGCTACACGCTGGCGCTGCAACTCAAGGCCCGTGACGGCAAGCGCACGCTCAAGGCGCTGTTGCCCATCCCCGGCCAGATTGACCGGTTTCTCACGCTGCCCAGCGAAGAAGGCACCCATCGCGCGCTGCCCTTGGAGGAATTGTTGCTGCTCAACATCGACAGCATCTTTCCGGGCTATGAGATGAAAGCGCATTGCGCTTTCCGCGTCTTGCGCGACAGTGATCTGGAGGTGGAGGAAGAGGCCGAGGACCTCGTGCGCGAGTTCGAAGTGGCGCTCAAACGCCGTCGCCGCGGTGAAGTGGTGCGCATGAAAATGACCGCAGGTGCGCCTGACAGCCTGCGTGACATCATCATGGAAGAACTGGGCGTTATCCGCGAAGAAATCGTGGAGGTTCAGGGCATTATCGGGCTCGCTGACCTCAAGGAACTGGTGCTGGACTCCCGCCCGGATCTGCTTTGGCCGTCGTTCACCCCGCGCGTGCCAGAACGCGTGCAGGATCATGACGGCGATATGTTTGCCGCCATCCGGCAAAAGGACATGTTGCTGCACCACCCCTATGAGACATTCTCGATGGTGATCCGCTTCTTGCAGCAGGCCGCGCGCGACCCCAATGTGGTGGCGATCAAACAAACGCTCTACCGCACCTCCAACGAGTCCCCCATTGTCGATGCGCTGTGTGAGGCGGCAGAGGACGGCAAGTCTGTCACGGCTCTGGTCGAGCTCAAAGCCCGCTTTGATGAGGCCGCCAATATCCGCCAATCCCGCCACCTCGAACGCGCGGGCGCGCATGTCGTCTACGGTTTTATGGATTGGAAAACCCACGCCAAAATCTCAACCGTGGTGCGCCGCGAAGGTGACAACTTGGTCACCTACACCCATTATGGCACGGGCAATTACCACCCGATCACGGCGCGCATTTACACAGACCTAAGCCTGTTTACCTGTGACGCTGCCCTCGGCCGCGATGCCACGCGCGTCTTCAACTACCTTTCGGGCTACGCGCTGCCGCAACAGCTTGAAAACCTCGCGATCTCGCCGCATTCGCTGAAAACCAGCCTTCTGGAGATGATCGAGGCTGAGATTGAGCACGCAAAAGCGGGCAAAAAGGCTGAGATCTGGGCCAAGATGAACTCCCTTATCGAGCCTGACATCATCGATGCGCTTTATGCCGCCAGTCAGGCGGGCGTGCAGATCAGCCTTGTGATCCGTGGTATCTGCGGTCTGCGCCCGGGCATCCAAGGCTTAAGCGAAAACATCCGCGTCAAATCGATTGTCGGGCGGTTCCTGGAACACTCTCGCATAGTCTGCTTCGGCAATGGCGGGGGGTTGCCGTCGAAAAAGGCCCGCGTCTTCATCAGCTCCGCCGATTGGATGGGCCGTAACCTCAACCGCCGCATCGAAACGCTGGTCGAAATCCTCAATGGCACGGTGAAGGCCCAGATCGTGAGCCAGATCTTGGCGGCCAACATGGCCGATATCGCGCAAAGCTGGGTCATGTCTGCCGATGGCAGCTTCAAACGCGCCGAATGGGAAGAGGGCACATTCGCCTTCAACTGCCACCGTTTCTTCATGGAAAACCCCTCGCTCTCGGGCCGTGGCACAGCCGGGGCCTCTGACGTTCCGAAACTGACGCATACCGACGATTGACCGGTCCGCGCGCATGCCCCATAAAACGGTCAGGAGACCGGGGGATACATGGACGGCAGCAACGATCCAGTTGACGCAGATTGGGGGCCATTTGGCCGACCACTCTTTGACGAAGCCGCGTCTCGTCGCCTCAAACGCGTGGGCGTGATCGATATTGGGTCGAACTCCGTGCGCATGGTGGTGTTTGATGGGGCGGCCCGCTCTCCGGCCTATTTCTTCAATGAGAAAGTCATGTGCGAACTGGGCGCAGGCATGGCCAGCACCGGGCGGCTCAATCCCGAAGGTCGCGTGCGCGCGCTCTCTGCCATGAAACGCTTTCATCGGCTCAGCCAGGGCATGGAAACCGGCCCGCTGACCGCCGTGGCCACCGCGGCGGTGCGCGACGCCGAAGACGGACGGGAGTTTTGCGCCGATGTCTTGCGCGAGACGGGCATCCGCATCTGGGTTCTCGACGGCGAACAAGAGGCCGCATTTTCCGCCCAGGGCGTGCTGCTTGGCTGGCCCGGCTCTTACGGGCTGGTCTGCGACATGGGCGGCTCGTCCATGGAATTGGCCGAAATCGATGGCGGTCGCGTGGGCCGGCGCATGACCTCGCCGCTCGGCCCGCTCAAACTGCGCGATCTCAAAGGTGGCAAGAAAGGGCGCAAAGCTCAGATCAAGGACCACGTCGCGGCCATGAGCGACCGTCTCGGCGAACAGCGCAATCGTCTCTTCCTCGTCGGCGGCTCCTTCCGGGCCCTTGCCAAGATTGACATGGAACGCCGCAAGTACCCCCTCAAGGTGGCTCACGAATACCGCATGAGCGCCAGTTCACTGCGCGAAACCATCCGCTACATTTCCGAAAATGACGCGGATGAATTGCGCGCCCGCGCCGGTGTCTCATCGGCCCGCATGGCGCTTGTGCCATATTGCGCCGAAGTCCTCAAAGAAGTGGTGAAAACCTTCAAGCCGCGCGACATCGCCATCTCAAGCTATGGCATCCGCGAAGGGCTGTTGTACCAGCAGATGCCACAACGCTTGCGCGACCGCGATCCGCTGATCGAGGCGTGCAGCTTCGTCGAATCCCGAGATGCCCGCATCCCCGGCTCTGGCAAAGTGGTCTACAATTTCATCGACCCGCTGTTCAAATCCGTCCCAGATGAACGCAAACGCATCATCAAGGCCGCCTGCCTTCTCCATGATGTGAGCTGGCGCGCCCATCCCGATTATCGGGCCGAAGATTGCTTTGACAACGCCACCCGCGCCAACCTGGGCGGTCTCAAGCATTCTGAACGTGTCTATCTCGGTCTTGCCCTCTTGCACCGCTACTCCAACAGCCGCGAACCGAGCCGGTTTATAGAACTCAATGACCTGGTCACCGAAAAGGATCAGCATGAGGCCGAGGTACTGGGCAAGGCCATGCGCTTTGCCGCTATGCTCTGGCCCTCGCAAGAGCCACGTCTGGGCCGTCTCAAATGGTATCCCAAGAAAAAGAAGCTGGAATTGGTGCTCACGCGCGATTCAGAAGAGCTTTTCGGAGAGGTGGCCGAAGCGCGCTTCCTGTCGCTGGCGCAAACGCTCCAGGCCGAACCAACTGTGCGCATCGGCCGGGACTAACGCACCAAAATCTTTAAAAGATTTCGTCCGTAGTCTTTTAAAGACTGCGTTGCACCGTCAAATCTCGACTTCGCCGTCTTCCAATGGCTCCGCGTCCGGTTTGCGCCGAATGATGATATCCCCGTTGGGCAGCACCTCGGGCAGTTCATAGCGGTTGATGTCGTCAATCTTGTCAAACAGATCGCGCACCATCGGGCCCATCGCCTCGGAAAACTGCCGGAAGGCCGGCTCCATCTCATCGGCAAAGCCTTGCAGATCCTCGAGCGCGGGCTCCATTTCCTGCATCAGCCCTTCAAGGAACATCTCGACACCCCGCTCCATAAGCGTAGGTGCGTCCCCTTCTTCCGCCGCGGCAGGACCCGCCAAAGCGGCGCATAGGGCAGGTATGATCATCAAACGTCTCATACAGCCAATATAGCCCATATCAGTGCAGATTTTAAGACAGCTCAATATCGAGCGTTACCGGGAAATGATCCGATGCCGTCAACAGCGCCTCCCGCAGCTCCGGCGTTTTCCAGCAGGTCGGATCATCAAACGGATGCCAAATCCGCCACGTTGGTGCCTTCTCTCGCAGATCCGGTGACACCATGATGTAGTCCAAAAGGGCCTGCAAATACCGCCGCTCGTCTTTCAGGTAAAACCGCGCCGTGGTGTTCACCGCGCCGAGTTTCCGCGTCAAAGCCCGCCGTGCATGCGGATCATAAAGCTTGGGCCCCGCGTCTGTCCCTTCGCCCAAGATGATCTCCACCGATGACCGACCAAACAGCTCTTCATAGGCGTCCAGCCCCGGCCCGTCATTGAGATCACCCAGCACAATCAAGCTTTCGCCCGCCGCCAGATGCGCTTCAATACGCTGCCTTAACCACACCGCCTGCGCCTGTTGCTTGCGCCGATTGGCGATCCCGATGCGCATCGCCTCATCACGATCCTTGGCCCCATGCGGCGCTTTGGATTTGAGATGTGCGCCGATCAAACGCAACTCCACCCCGGATGAGGTTTGCATCCTAACCTCAAGCGGTGGCTTGGAAAAA
The DNA here is from genome assembly GCA_039030635.1 of Pseudomonadota bacterium. Classification (GTDB taxonomy): domain Bacteria; phylum Pseudomonadota; class Alphaproteobacteria; order Rhodobacterales; family Rhodobacteraceae; genus Roseovarius. Next base: position 8,097 of record JBCCDT010000092.1, on the reverse strand, counting down.
ATCACACGGTCTTCGGTGGCATCAATGTCCAGATCAATCCGAAACACCCCGTCAAAACGCGGCGCATCCGGGCTGCCCTTCTGCCCTGTGGGCGCGCCTTTCGGATCATGCTGACAGGTCAGCACGTCCGGATCATACATCAGTGCAATCTCTTGCTGCGTGTCATTGGCAAACCCGATCAGCGCCTTGCGCGCGCGCAATCCCATCGTGGCGGCAAAATTCTCCAACGCCCGCAAAGAATGCCGCTTTCGGCTTTCATCCGGGGCCTCTACGATCAGAACGGCATCCGCATCCAGCGCCGAAAACACAATCCCCAACGCGGCCAGCTGATCGGCGCGCGTCACGTCGTACCGCGCCGACCATTCCCCATCGTCGAGAAGCGCGCCCTCATCATCAAAAAGCGCGTTGAACCATTCCACATTGTAGGTCGCAAGTCTCATCCTAAAGCGTGCCGCGCTCTGCTCAACGGTATGAATTCCTCTGCCGAGACGAGGCAGCGCTTGCCCATGCAAAGGCGTTTGTGTCGGCGGAGGAATTCACATTTGCGCGGCATGCGGCATCATCCGTTGATCTCTTCCCAGGCGCGGTTGATATCCACCAGCCGCTTCTCCGCGAGCTTCACTGCCTCCTCTGGCACGCCTCGCGCCAGCATGCGGTCGGGATGCGTCTCCCGCACCAATCGCCGCCAGGCCTCTCGGATCTCTTCTTTGGGCGTCTCGCGTGTCACGCCCAGAACGTCATAGGGATCCGCCTTTGCATCGGGCACAAATCGTGTCCTCAGCGCGCGGAACTCCTGTTCCGGCAGACCGAAAATATCGGCCACCCGTTCCAGAAAAGTGTCCTCATTGGGGTGATAGACACCATCGGCCACCGCGATGTGAAACAGCCCCTCCATCAGATCGTTCAGCGCGTGGGTGTCCTCACCAAACATCGCCTTGATCCGCGTGGCATATTCCTCAAACCCTGCCACATCCTGCCGCGCCAGATTGAAAACCCGCGCCGCGCCATCGTGATCAGCCTCGGCAATCTGAAACACCTCGCGGAACGCCGTCACCTCATCGCGCGTGACCAACCCATCGGCCTTGGCCATTTTCGCCCCAAGCGCAATCACAGCAATGGCAAAGGCCACAGACCGCTCTGGGGGCGTGCGCAAATGCTCAAACACCTGCGTCAGGCTTTCCCCATTGGCAAGGGCGGCCAGCGCCTCAGTTATGCGACTCCAAATGGACATGGGCACAGGCTTACCGGCTTTGCGTGGCTTTGTCTGTGACAACCGACGCGCGCCCGATCAAAAGCCTTTGTTGATCGCCTCCAACCGCTCCAGATTGACCACAGTCGACAGCATCAGCCGGTCATGGGTCCAATCTTTATGGGTTTGGATTGAAGCCGCAAAAAGCGCAAACCCGACCGTCAGAACACCGGCGAAACCAACAGCCGGAAGAAAACCAACCCGGCCCCCTGCCCCCATCGTACCCAGCGACAAAAGCCGTTGCGCGAGGTCACGCCGCGCCGACAGCCGTCCTTGGGCGACCAGGCCCACATTCAACCCCTGCCGCCCGAGCACCGCGCGCTCACAAAACCGCAAAAGGCAGAGTGCATAGTCCAACGGCTGAAACCCACGCCGCGCCAGCACGGCTTCATCGCAGCTCAGCTCGCGCAGCTTATCAAACTGCCGCTTCAACAGAACGAAAGCCGGGTTCCAGAAAAACAGCGGGCGCAGCATCTCAAGCCCGATTTCCCATTCAAGATCCCGGTTGCGAAAATGCTGCAACTCATGGGCCAGCGCCATTTGTCGATCAAGGCCTGTGGCCTCAAATTCATAGGGCAAAACAACGTGGTAGCGGGTCAGACCCCGGGCCGCCACCGGCACGTGTACAGTTTGAGACATCCGCACATCGATCCGGCCAATCCGCTTGATCAGATGAGAGGCGCGCAACATGCTCCGCACGCGGATAGCCCGCAGACCAAAGCGCAATACAAACCCAATGAGACCACCAAACAGCGCCACCGCCAGTACCGTAAACACAGGCGTAGACAGCGTCAGCGCCCCCTCTGTCCAGCCCGCACGCAAGTTGAGCAGACGTTCAAACTCCAACGCGCTGATCTGAATGTCACCGCGCAGATAGGCGGCCACAACGAAATCCGACAGCACCAGGCTTTGACCCGGCGCGACCATTTCCTGCATACGTGTCGCCAGAAACGACAAAACAGGGCTGAGTGCCACAAAAACCAAGAACAATTTCATCGCCCGCAACTGCACGCCATAGGCATGTCGCAACCGCGTCCGACCCAGCCCCGCGCGCAGCAAACACCACAGCGCGAACGCAAACAGCAAGGTCAGGTTCAGATTGATATAGACTTCAACGACGTCCCTAATCCCCGTCATTTTGCAGCCTCCTCTCCACCAACGCGCGGATCTCCTCCAGATCCTGCGCTGTCAGCCCTGCATCATCGACAATCCGGGCCACGAGGCTGGCCGGCGTGTCATCGAAAAGCGTGCGCGACAGATTTTTGAGTGACCGTATCTGATAGTCATCCTTCGCCAAAAGCGGCGTGTAGACCAACGTCTTGTTCTTCTTGCGGCTGGTCACGAACCCCTTTTCTTCCAATATTCTCAGAACAGTAGCGCCCGATGTGTACGCAAGGCCCCGCTCCTCCGGCAGCCTGGTCAATACATCTCGGACAGAGCCACGACCAAGCGCCCAAAGTGCGGTCATGAACTCCAACTCTACATCCGTTAAAAGGTTTCCGGCTTTCCGCTTTCTCATTCTTGCTCTCACTCGCTACCGTCGCGCGCAGCGGCTATAGACAACCATGTTTTCATGGCTTCGCATAGTCAAACCTTCCAGAACACGAACACGCCCCAGGCCACTGCTATGAAAAGCGGCGTCCAGATCGGTTGCCCGACGATGCCAAGCCAGGCGAGGAAGATATAAGCAGAGCCAAGCAGCGTGATGAACAGCCGATCCCCCAGCGTTGTGGTCAGCCCCAGGATGCCTTTACGCTCAATTCCGTCGCGAAATTTGAACCCTTCGAGCAAGCCAATCAGTGCGATCGCCCCGAAAATCCCGACAAACACGGCGAAGGTGGCCGGTGTCCAGGCCATCCAAAACTCTGGCCAAAGCGGATCGGTCCAGGAAAATCCCTTCTCTTCCTGCTGCGCCACACTGCCCCAGGAATTCTGCGCCTGCGCCGCACTGAACGGCAAACCCAGCAACAATGCGCACGCCCATAGTCGCGTCATCACACCCTCCCCATCGCGAAGCCGCGCGCAATGTAGTTGCGCACAAACCAAATGACGATTGCGCCGGGAATGATCGTCAGCGTCCCCGCCGCCGCCAACAGGCCCAGCTCATACCCCGCGCTTGAGGCCGTGCGCGTCATCACGGCCGCGATCGGCTTGGCCTCCACCGCTGTGAGTGTTTTGGCGAGGAGCATCTCCACCCAACTGAACATGAAACAGAAAAACGCCGCCACGCCGACGCCAGCCTTGATGTTGGGGAGGAAGATCTTGGTGAAAAATCGTGGGAACGAATACCCATCCACATAAGCTGTTTCGTCCAATTCCTTGGGGATGCCCCGCATGAACCCTTCCAGGATCCACACCGCCAGAGGCACGTTGAAAAGCGTGTGTGCCAAAGCCACGGCCAGATGCGTGTCGAAGATCTGAATGGACGAATAGAGCTGAAAAAACGGCAAGGCAAAGACCGCCGCCGGGGCCATCCGGTTGGTCAGCAACCAGAAAAACAGCTGTTTGTCGCCTAAGAACCGATATCGCGAAAACGCGTAGGCCGCGGGCAGTGCCACCGCAACCGACAAAAACGTATTCAGCGTCACATAGATGATGGAATTGATGTAGCCCCAATACCATGTCGGATCGGTGAAGATCGCGATGTAACTGTCGAGCGTAAAGGTCTGAGGAAACAAAGAAAACCCGGCCAGGATCTCATTAGTCGTCTTGAACGACATCGAGACCAGCCAATAGATCGGCAGCATCAAAAACAGGATGTAGAGGATCGGGATAATGGCGCGTTTCTTCATTGCTGATCATCCTTCGTCATCAACGTGTAGAACACCCAAGAGACCAGAAGCGTGATCGCGAAATAGATCAGGCTCATCGCCGCCGCAGGCCCCAGATCGAACTGCCCAAGCGCGATTTTGACCAGATCAATCGACAAGAGCGTGGTCGAGTTCCCCGGCCCTCCTCCTGTTAAAACAAAGGGTTCCGTGTAGATGTTAAAGCTGTCCATAAACCGCAGCAGGATCGCAATGGTCAGCACCGTCTTCATCTTTGGCAGCTGAATATAGCGGAACACGGCCCAGGGGGACGCGCCATCAATCTTCGCCGCTTGGTAATAGGCATCCGGGATCGACACGAGGCCCGCATAGCACAAGAGCACCACCAGCGATGTCCAATGCCACACATCCATCACCACGACCGTGATCCACGCCGCCAGCGGGTCCTGCGTCATATCATAATTGACGCCAAGGACGTCATTCATGAAATAGCCCAGCATCCCGATCTTGGGCAGCGCGAAGATGTTCCACATCGCGCCCACCACATTCCATGGGATCAGCATCGGAAGCGCCATCAGCACGAGGCAGACCGGAACCCAAAACCCTTTGCGCGGCATCGAAAGCGCGATGATGATGCCCAGCGGCACCTCAATGGCCAAGATAATGCCCGTGAACAGGAATTGCCGCCCAAGTGCCGCTTGAAAGCGCTCTGAGCGCAGAATTTGTTCAAACCAATCAAGGCCTTGCCAGAAGAACTTATTGTTCCCAAAGGTCTCCTGCACCGAGTAATTGACCACCGTCATCATCGGAACAAGCGCGTTGAACGCCACTAGGAACAGCACCGGCAGAACAAAGAACCACGCCCGTTGATTGACTGTCTTCATCGCTCAAGCCCCCCAAAGCACATCCCGCCCCGGACTTGATCCGGGGCCTCTTGCCCACCGCGCATCATGACCGTGCCTCCGTCGCGATCCAGCCGTCTCGGTAGACCCGCGTTTTCTCAGGTTGAAATGCCAAATGCACCGCGCTGCCCTTTTCCGGCGGCGCCTCTTCCAGCACGGCCTTGAGCGAGGACGCGCCCACTTGCGCCTCCACCACGAAATGCCGCCCCACATCCGACACCTTGGTCACGGTCGCGGGAATGCCGGCCTCCGCGACCCTCACATGTTCTGGCCGCACGCCCAAGGCCACGTCACCACCATTGCCGGTCACCGCGCCCTCCAGCGCCACATCATGGCCTTCAAACACCGCTCTGTCCCCGCGCGCCTCACAGGGCAGCACATTCATCCCCGGCGATCCAATGAAATGCCCCACAAAGGTATGCTGTGGCCGCTCAAACAACTCCACCGGCGTGCCGATCTGAACGACTTCACCGTCCTGCATGACAACCACCTCATCGGCAAAGGTCAGCGCTTCGGTCTGGTCATGGGTGACATAGATCATCGTTGCCTTAACGCGCTGATGCAACTCCTTGAGTTTACTTCGCAAAACCCATTTCAGATGCGGGTCAATCACAGTGAGCGGCTCATCAAACATCACCGCATTCACATCATCGCGCACCAGGCCGCGCCCCATGGAAATCTTCTGCTTGTTGTCCGGGCTCAGACCTGCCGCACGGACATCCAGCATATCGGTGACATCCAGCATCTCAGCGATCTCACCCACGCGGGCGGCAATGGTCCCCTCATCCACCCCGCGGTTTTTCAGCGGAAAGGCGAGGTTCTGGCGCACCGTCATCGTGTCGTAGATCACCGGAAACTGAAACACCTGCGCGATGTTGCGACGGTCGGGCGGCAGCGTTGTCACGTCGTCAGACCCGAATAGCACCCGCCCTTCCGACGGGGTCAAAAGCCCTGAAATGATGTTCAAAAGCGTTGACTTCCCGCACCCCGACGGCCCCAGCAGCGCATAGGCCCCGCCATCGCGCCAAGTCACGTCGATCTCTTTGAGCGCATAATCCTCCGGCCCTTTGGGATCTGGCAGGTAGGAATGTTTCAAATGCGAAAGCGTGATCTCCGCCATTCAGGCCACCCGCTTTCCGTCTGGATCGAAATATCGGCAATGCGTCGGATCAAGAAAAAACGCGTGGCTTTCCCCCACTTCAAACGCGTGAACGCCCGAGGCCAATGACACCCAGGCCACATCGCCCAGTTGGAAATGTGCGCTGGAGTCCGACCCCGACAGCTCCGTTACGATCACCTGTCCGGTCAGCTCCACATCCGTCTCGGACGCGCGATAGGGCAACACCCGATGCGGCCGCACGGCAACCGAGTAGGCCCCATCGGCCAAATCCTTCGCCGCACCGCTCAGCGCAAACTCCGTCCCGCTTTGCAGCACCGCCCGGTCGCCTTGCTTCGTCAACCCCATCACGTTGATCGGCGGGTCGGAAAACACCCGCGCCGCGCTCAGATTGTCAGGGTTGCGATAAATCTCTGAGGTCGGGCCGAATTGCGTCACGCGGCCATCCTCCATCAACGCGGTCTTGCCGCCCAAAAGCAGCGCCTCCTCCGGCTCTGACGTGGCATAGACCACTACCGCCCCGCGCCCCGCAAACAGCTCCGGCAGTTGCTCTCGCAATTCCTCACGCAGTTTGTAATCGAGGTTCGCCAGCGGCTCATCCAGGAACACAGCGCGGCTTTCCTTGGCAATCGCCCGGGCCAGCGCCGTCCTCTGTTGCTGTCCCCCGGACAGCTCTTGCGGCTTGCGGTGCAGCATCGGCCGCAGTTGAAGCAAGTCCGCCGCTTCCTCCACGCGCCCTTGCACTTCACTGGCCGCCATACCCGCCACGCGCAGCGGCGAGGCGATGTTTTCAAATACCGACATATGCGGGTAGTTGACGAAAAACTGATGCACCAGGCTGATGTTGCGCTTCTGCGTGCTGAGCCGCGTCACATCCTCCCCATCCATCGCAATCCGGCCGGAGGCCATCGGGTCCAGCCCAGCCATCAGCTTGATCAACGATGTCTTGCCCGATCCGGTCGCCCCCAGCACGACATTGAACTCGCCCGGGGCGAGTTTGAGCGAGGTCGGTTTGATATGCGTGATGTGACCAACCACCTTGGTCACGTCAAAAAGCTCAATCATTTGAGAGGGGTGTCCCGCGCCCTTAAAGCCGTTTTCAAGAGGCCACCCATCACGGGCGGCCTCTCAAAGTCACGTTTTACTGCTGCCACCGCGCGACAAGCTCGTCATAGTCGACGGTCTTGCCCTGCGGCTTTTCATTGGCAAGCTTGGCCTTTGGCGATCCCGGCTGGTTCAGCCAGAATTCCGCGTCCTTCTCTTCGTTAAGACGCGGGCCACAGCCACCGTAGACGTTGGCTGCTTCATCGGCCTGCTGCATCCGGGCCATGGTGATATCCATCTCCTCGGCCAGACGGTCCATCGCCTCTTGCGGGGTGAAGGCACCGGAGTTCACATCCCCGATCTGCTGCCACCAAATCTGCGCCAGCTTGGGATAATCGGGCACGTTCACACCAGTGGGCGACCACGCCACCCGGTCAGGGGAGCGGTAAAACTCCACCAAACCACCCAGCTTTGGTGCACGCTCAGTAAAGGACGTGTGGTTCACCGTGCTGTCGCGGATAAACGTGAGACCGACATGGGATTTCTTCACATCCACGGTCTTGGAGGTGACGAACTGCGCATAAAGCCACGCGGCCTGTGCACGATCCGACGGCGTGGATTTCAGGAAGGTCCAGGACCCCACGTCCTGATAGCCCACCTTCTGGCCTTCTTCCCAGTAGGGACCATGCGGGCTGGGCGCCATCCGCCAAAGCGGCGTACCCTCTTCGTCCACGGTGTTGTTGCCTTCCGACTGCGGCTTCACCATGTCGGCGGTAAAGGCCGTGTACCAGAAAATCTGCTGCGCCACATTGCCTTGGCTGAGCGCCGGCAGAGACTGGTAAAAGTCAAACGACGCGGATCCGGGCGGTGCATAGTTGCGCAGCCATTCATCCCATTTGCGGATCGCATAGACCGCCGCCGGGCCATTGGCCGCTCCACCGCGGGTCACAGACGCGCCCACCGGGTTACAGCTGCCGTCTTCCATCCGGATGCCCCATTCGTCCACGGGCACGCCGT
>JBCCDT010000091.1:0-16999 GCA_039030635.1 Pseudomonadota bacterium | reverse complement strand
CCTGCTGTTGACGTTGGGGCGGACGCAGAAGGTGGATCTGCGCCATATCTCTGTGCTTCAACTGGCGCGTCAGTATCTGGAATTTGTTGAGAAAGCCAAAGAGTTACGCATCGAACTTGCGGCAGATTACCTGGTCATGGCGGCGTGGCTGGCGTTTCTCAAATCCCGTTTGCTTTTGCCGCCGGACCCAGAGGATGAAGGCCCCTCGGGTGAGGAACTGGCCGCCCATCTGGCGTTTCAGCTCGAACGGCTGCAGGCGATGCGACAGATGGCGGCGAAACTCATGGCGCGCGATCAGTTGGGGCGCGATTTCTTTGTGCGCGGCATTCCAGAGGATGTAACCCGGGTGCGGCGGGTGAATTACACCGCAACGCTCTTGGATCTGATGCAAGGCTATGCGCGGATCCGCACCAAGGATGAATTCCGCCCGTACGTCATGGACCGCGAGGCGCTTTTGACGATGGAGCAGGCGCTGGATCGGTTGCGGTCTTTGATCGGGTTTTCAGGGACTTGGACGGATATTGCGAGCTTCCTGCCGGATGATTTCCGTGGCGATCCCGCGCGGCGGCGGTCGGCCACGGCCTCGACCTTTGCTGCCTCGCTTGAACTGGTCAAAGAAGGCAAGGTAGAGATCCGCCAATCCGAGGCCTTTGCCCCGGTTCAACTGCGCCGAAGGGACACGTGATGGCCGACGCGCCCGACAATGACAGCCTGTTTGAGGCCCCGCCCATGGCGGAGCAAGAGCGTATGTGCGAGGCGATTCTCTTTGCCACGGCAGAGCCTGTGACGGTCGCCGATATGCAGGCGCGGATGCCCCATGGCTGCGACGCGGCAGAGGCGCTGAGCCATTTGCGCAAACGCTATGAAGGGCGCGGGGTGCGCGTGGTCAAAGTGGGCGATTCCTGGGCCATGCGAACGGCACCCGATCTTGGGTTTCTCTTGCAAAAAGAGACGGTTGAGACGCGAAAGTTAAGTCGTGCCGCCATCGAGACATTGGCCATTGTGGCCTACCACCAGCCAGTGACGCGGGCTGAAATTGAAGAAATCCGGGGTGTGTCGGTCAGTCGGGGTACGGTCGATCAGCTGCTCGAGCTGGAGTGGATCCGGTTTGGACGACGGCGCATGACACCGGGGCGGCCTGTGACATTTGTGGTGACGCAGAGTTTTCTCGACCATTTCGGGCTGGAAAGCGCGCGCGACCTGCCGGGTTTGAAGGAATTGCGCGCTGCTGGTCTTTTGGAAAACCGTCCGCCGCCAGGGTCTGGAACAGAGGCGTTGGAGGAGGCCGAAGACGGCGAAGGTGAGCAAGATGAACTCTTCGACGAAGAGTGAGCGTGCTTTCGGCCCTCAAAATTCCATGATTCGCACCTATATGGTATCCTAGGGGCAGAGGAGAGTAGGATGAACGCGAACAGACTGATCAGTATGGCGATCAACATGATCTTGCGGCGCGTGATGCGTGGCGGGATCAATGCCGGCATGAACGCAATGGCGAACCGTCGCAAAGACCAAGCACCGGATGCGCCGGGTCAACCGCGCCAATCCCGGCAAGGCGGGCCAGATACGCGGGCGCTGCAGAAAAAGGCGCAAAAAACCATTCGCTTGGGTCGCAGGCTGGGGCGGTTTTGAGGGCATAGTGCCCGGTCAGTGACCGCACCCGAAATCTTGAAAAGATTTCGCCGCCAACGTTGGCGGCATTTTCTTTGAAAGAAAATGGGTCTCGACGGTTGGGGGGGTGCTCAGGCCTTGAAATGCTTGGACAGTTTCAGCCCTTGGCCTTGGTAATTTGACGCAATACCCGCGCCGTAGAGCTGCCGGGGCACCTCATCCATCTGTTCATACACCAAACGCCCTACGATTTGGCCGTGTTCCAGCACAAATGGCGCCTCATGGCAGCGCACCTCAAGCACGCCGCGCGATCCCGCGCCCCCGGCCTCCGCCCAGCCAAAGCCGGGATCGAAAAACCCCGCATAATGCACCCGAAACTCGCCCGCCATGGCCACATAGGGCACCATTTCGGCCGCATGCGTGGGCGGGATCACAATCGCCTCTCGGCTGACCAAGATGTAGAAGGCCCCCGGATCGAGAATGATCCAGCCGTGGTCTGTGTGCACCTCTTCCCAGAAATCCCGCGCGTCGTAATGGGCGAGTTTGCCCAGGTCGATCACGCCGGTATGTGGTTTCGCACGGTAGCCCACCAAGCTCCCTGAACTTGGCTTTAGATCAACGGAGAAGCCCAGACCATCCGATATCATGGCATCGCCTGAGACAATGGGCGTACGTGCATGCAGGGCCTTCAGCTCCGCGTCATCGATCAGGGTGACCCCGTCGCGGAAGATGACCTGGTTCAGCATTTGCCCGGTCTGCGCGATTACGGAAAAACTTTGCGGGCAAATTTCAACGTAAAGAGGGCCACGATACCCGTCGGGAATGCGGTCAAACTCGGTGCCATGGTCGGTGATGATCCGGGTCAAAAGGTCCAGCCGCCCGATGGAGGATTTCGCGCTCGCCGCCCCCGACACACCCGCGGGCAGGTTGAGGCTTTCGAGCAGTGGGACAACATAGACGCAGCCCTTTTCCAAAACGGCACCGTCCGTCAGATCAATGCGGTGCATCTCGAAATCCGCCAGCCGATCCTCCACCTTGCGTGACGCGCCTGCCAGAAACGACGCGCGAACACGGTAAGCGGTCTGACCAAGGCGCAAATCGAGGCTGGCAGGTTGGATTTGACCATCAACGACAGGGGCGCTTGCCGACACGTGACCTTTTTCGATCATCACTCGAAGCTGTTGGCTGGCCAAGACGCCTGACATCGTCGCTCCCCTCCGCATCGGCGCAGTTAGATGGCTGTGGCCAACCTCTTGTGGCCGTCCGCGCGTCAATGATTGGGGAAAGTGGAATGGTCGGGCTAGCAGGGTTCGAACCTGCGACCTCCCGTCCCCCAGACGGACGCGCTACCAGACTGCGCTATAGCCCGACAATTGCGCCTTCATACTTGAATTGATTGGGCGGGCAAGGGCAATTTGCGGTTTTCGCCCGATTTGGCAAAGAGCGTTAGGAAGAGCGGGCCAGATGGGCGCTTATTCTTTCCATGATCGGACGCAACTCAGCCTCCTGCGCGCGAAGATCGGCAACGGAGCGACCGGCCAATAGCGATAGAATATCAATCTGTGGCGCAGGTTCGTCTTCGATTTCAGGCTCTTGGACAGAGTCCAGGGCAGGGTCTGACTCTTGGGCCGCCTCCGGGGTTGCTTGGGCCTCTGGGGCCACGTCCATAGCCGGTTCAGGTTCCGGTGTGGGCTCAGGCTCCGGATCAGGCTCTGGCTCGGGATCAGGCTCTGGCGTTAGGTCCGCAGCGGGCATGTCTCTGCCGCCTGACAGAAAGCTGGGAAAGGGCAGGGCGCCGTCTGTGCTCTCACGTTCAGGCGCGTCCTCGGGCGCAGCCGCCTCTGGGAGGTCGGGCTCGGGCGCGGGGGCCGGTTCCGGCGCTTCGTCGAGCGGCGGCACGTAAACCGCTTTGTTGCTGGTCTGAGCACCCTCATCTTCTTGCCCGGTTGAAACCGCATCGTCGGTGGGCACGGGTTTGAAACTGACGACACGGGGTGTCTCAAGCTCCGGTTCGGGTGTGCCGTCATCTTCGGCGATTGCGCTGTAGGCCATGCCGTCTGACGGGTGCGATGACATGGCAGACACGTATTTCACACCTTCCTGGCGCAACAGTTTCTGCACGTGTTTGATGGTCATTCCGTCGTCATGGAGCAGTTTTTTGATGCCGCCCAGCAGCATCATGTCCTGCGGGCGGTAATACCGGCGGCCCCCGGCGCGTTTGACCGGTTTGACCTGGTTGAACTTGCTTTCCCAAAAGCGCAGGACGTGGGCGGGAGTGTCCAACCACTCCGCCACTTCGCTGATCGTGCGGAACGCGTCTGCGGATTTGCTCATGCTCAATATGCCTCGCGTGTTGCGTTAGGACTTTTTGTTGCCCGCGGCCACGCGGTCTTTCATCAGGTGCGAGGGGCGAAAGGTCAAAACCCGGCGCGGGTTGATCGGCACTTCCTCGCCGGTTTTGGGATTGCGGCCGACGCGGGCCGTCTTAGAGCGGACAGAGAATGTCCCGAAGGATGAGATCTTAACCTGTTCGCCGTCCACCAGCGCGTCAGACATGTGGTTGAGGACGCTTTCCACCAGTTGAGCGGAATCGTTGCGCGACAGGCCCACCTCGCGGAACACGGCTTCACTCAGATCCATGCGGGTCAAAGTCTTTTCGGTCATCATATCCCCCTGTCCTTTTCCCAAGACTTTATGGCGGAAGGATTTTCCGAGTCAATGTCAATGACTTGCAAGATGGAGTTTAAGCAAGGGCGCAGCGTGGGTTTGGGACGGATTTGGCGTGGAATCGGAGCCCGGTATGGGTTTACCAGCGTAGAACCACAGAGCCCCAGGCCAGACCGCCGCCAATGGCCTCAGACACCATCACGTCGCCGCGCTTGATCTTGCCCTCTTCCACACCCGCGGCCATGGCGAGCGGGATCGAGGCCGCAGAGGTGTTGCCGTGCTCTTGGACGGTGACGATCACCCGCTCCATGGGGATGCCGAGCTTTTTCGCAGTGCCCGCGATGATGCGGATGTTGGCCTGATGGGGAACGATCCAGTCGACCTCATCATGAGACATGTTGACCTTGCTCAGCGCCGTGTCAGCCGTGAAGGACAGTTTTTCAACCGCCTGACGGAAGAGCAGATTGCCCTGCATGCGCAGCTTGCCCGATGTCCCGGTGGAAGAGACGCCACCATCGACATAAAGCATGTCTTTGTGCCGCCCGTCAGAATTCAGGTCCGTGGCAAGGATGCCCCGATCGGCATTGGTGCCTGAGGCCTCTTCGGCTGACAAAACCAATGCACCCGCACCGTCACCAAAGAGCACGCAGGTGCCGCGATCTTCCCAATCCATGATCCGGCTGAAGGTTTCGGCACCGATGACCAACAATCGCTTGGCTTGCCCCGACACGATCAGCGCATTGGCGTTGGCCAGCGCATAGATGAACCCCGCGCACACCGCTTGGACGTCAAAGGCAAACCCGCCTGTCATGCCGATCCGCGCCTGCACCATCGTGGCCACAGACGGAAAGGTCAGATCGGGGGTGGAGGTGGCCACAAGCACGCCGTCGATGTCCTCTGGCGCATGGCCGGAACGCGCAAGCGCGTCTTGTGCGGCCAAGACGGCCAAGTCTGATGTGGTTTGATCTTCGGCGGCAAAACGGCGGTTTTCGATGCCACTGCGAGAGCGGATCCACTCATCTGACGTGTCTAGGAAGCTTTCGAAGTATGAATTTGGTACGACGCGTTCCGGCAGGTAGTGGCCTACAGCATCAACAACCGCGCGTATTGTCATTCATCATCACCATCGTGTGCATCTGAGGCATCCTGTTCAAGCATCGCCGCAGATGCAACCCGTGCCGCCAGTTTTTGCGAAAAGCCGGATTGACCCAGTTGGAACGCCAGTTTCACCGCCGCGGACACGCCGGTGGCGTCGGCCGCCCCATGGGATTTCACGACGGTGCCGTTAAGGCCCAGAAACACGCCCCCGTTGGAGCGGCGCGGATCAATGCGCTTTTTCAGGCGTCTCAGAGAGGCATAGGCGAGGATCGCGGCAAAGCGGGACAATGGCGTGTAGCGGAACGCCTCTTTGAGCTGATCGGAGATCATCTTGGCCACGCCTTCGCCGGTCTTGAGCGCGACGTTGCCGGTGAACCCATCCGTCACCACCACGTCACAGCGCGTACCGGGCAGGTCACGACCTTCGACAAAGCCCACGAATTCGAAATCGGCATTGCGGGCATTGGCGGCGATCAGGTCATAGGCCTCTTTCAGCTCAGAGCGGCCTTTGAATTCTTCCGTGCCGACATTCAACAGCCCCACGCGCGGGCGCGGCAGGTCAAACCCGTTGCGCGCATAGGACACGCCCATCAGCGCGTATTGCATCAGGTCCTTGGCATCGGCGCGAATATCCGCACCACCATCGAGCATGATGTTGAATCCTTGCGGGTTCGGTGAGGGCCAGAGAACAGCGATGGCAGGGCGGTAGATGCCGGGCAGTTTACGCAGCCGCACCACCGACATCAGCATCAATGCGCCGGTATTGCCGCAAGACACACAGACAGTCGCCTCGCCTTGGCGCACCGATTCGAGCGCGGACCACATGGACGTTTCTTTGCCGTTGCGGATCACATGGCTGGGTTTGTCATCCATCGACACCACGTCGGCGGCATCCCGGATCTCACAGATGTCTTTGAGGATTTTGCGCTTGTTCACCAGCGGCTCAAGCTTGGCTTTGGGCCCGTGCAGGATAAATCCGATATCCGGGTTCTTCCGGGCGGATTTGTAGAGGCCTGCCACAACAGCAGAGGGGCCCAAATCGCCCCCCATTGCGTCAACAGAAATTATGGTGCGGCTGTTGCCTGTGTTTGAACGTGCGTTCGGTTGATCCGATGTGTCGGACATGACCAAGCCCGTTCCCGTAGTGCTTAGGCTGCGTCGTCTTCCAGCTCGACTTCGTCGACCATGTTGATCACTTCGCGACCGTTGTAATGCCCGCATGCCGCGCACACGTGGTGTGGGCGCGTGAGCTCACCACAATTGGCGCATTCATTGGGGTTAAACGCAACGAGCGAATCGTGGGCCCGGCGGTTGTTGCGGCGGGACTTGGAAACTTTGTTTTGCTGGACGGCCATGGTGCTGCCTCTGGTTCTGTTCTGTTATCGACCCGCGATTGGGCCATCATTTCAATCAGGTTGAGACCGCTCATACGGCGGCGCGTGTTGCTCAATCAACCCCTAAATCCGGTGAGAGCGCGAAAATACAGATAATCGCGCGTGGGGCAAGGGGGAAAAGGGGAAAAAGCCCCGCGATTTGGGGGGCGGTTGAGGCCGCATGGCACCTAATACAAGGAATCACAGGCGCGCCGTTCAATCCCGGCCTTTCTCGAGCCTCTTTTTGAGGTCAGACAGTGCAGATACTGCCGTCTCGTCAATCGATGTGATAGGCGCAGCCCCCGCTGGGCGGGCCTCTGCGTGATCTGCTTCGACCCCCTCCAGGCGGGGATAGATCGGCAATGCCAAAGCCAACGCCTCTTGCAGGATGGCAGGCAGATCAATGGCGTCGCCCAGTTTCTCCAGGCTGTCATCGGCGTCCATTTCCACCTCTTCGCCCAGATCGGCCTCATCGGGCCAGGATTTCAGAAAATGGCGGGTGACGGGGGTGTCTATGCGGGTGGTCACCGGCTCCAGCGTCACGACACAGGGCTGCACGACTGTGGCGCCCAACATGGCCTGCATTTCCCAATCCGTGGCCCCGGCGGCGGCAACTTCACCCGAAAACCGAAGTTTGCGCAGGCCCAAGAGGCCGAGGTCGCCCTGCATGCGCGCCAAATCGGTCTCCCGTGGCTGAAGATCAAAGGTGAACGGCGCCTTGGGCGAAAGCTTGCTGACAGAGACCGGGATCAACTTGGTGTGGGCCGTGCTCATGGCGCGAAATCCTCATGCATTCTTGAACCTCCCTCCTAGCTTGTTGTAACCCTACATGAAATGCGTTTGTCGCAACCGAAACAAGGGCGGGCATCATGGGTGGTAGGATTGTCAAAGGCGTGGCGGTATTGGCCGTGATGGGCGCGATGGCGTGTACGCCGCAATTTCGCAATCATGGCTATGTGCCGTCAGAAGAGACGCTCAAGCAGTTGACCGTGGGCAAGGACACGCGGGCGACAGTGGATGAGGTCATCGGGGCGCCTTCGACCTCAGGCGTTCTGACGCAAGGTGATTACTACTATGTGCGCAGCCGCGTGCGCGAATACGGCGCCTTCCGCCCGCAAGTGGTGGACCGGCAAGTGCTGGCGATCAGCTTCAACGCCAATGACACGATCGCCAATATCGAACGCTTTGGCCTCGAAGACGGGCAGGTCGTGCCGTTGACGCGCCGGGTGACGGACAGCTCCGTTGTTGGCAACGGGTTCCTGCGTCAGGTGTTTGGCAATATCGGCAGCATTGATCCTTCCAACCTGTTTGGCAGCTAAATCCCCGTGTGAAAATCGTCATGACGGTATGACCCCGGTCTTTGTTGCTCTATATGACGGGGCAAGGCAGATCATTGGGGGAGCCGGTGATGCGTGACATGGTGGTCGTGGCGGCCAAGTATCACTCCAGACAGGCGAGCACGGCAGAGGATTTGCGCGCCGCTCAGGTCCTCAGGCATCGTGCCTTTCATGGCGACAAGATTGGCCCGGCGCTCGACCGAGATCAGTTTGATGCACACTGCGCGCATATCCTTGTGGAAGAGGCAGAGACCGGGCGGTTGGTCTGCTGTTTTCGCATTTTGCATCTGGCCCATGGCCGCGACATAGAACGGACCTATTCCGCGCAGTTCTATGACCTGTCCGCATTGCATGAATTTGATGGCCCGATCGTGGAGATCGGCCGCTTTTGCGTGGATCCCGAGGTTGGGGATGTGGATGTGCTGCGCGTGGCGTGGGCCGCGATGACACGGTATGTGGACGCGCATGGGGTCAGACTGCTCTTTGGGTGTTCGTCGTTTCAGGGCACGGATGCGGACGCCTATTGCGATGCGTTTGCATTGCTGAAGGACCGTCACCTGGCCCCTCAAAACTGGCTGCCGCGGCCCAAAGCGCCGTCAGTCTTTCGATTTGCGGAGCGGTTGCGGGGGCGCAAACCGGACATGAAACAGGCGATGCTGCGCATGCCGCCGCTTTTGCGGACCTATCTGATGATGGGGGGCTGGGTCAGCGATCATGCGGTGGTCGACCGCCAGATGAACACGCTGCATGTGTTCACCGGGCTGGAGATTGCCGCGATCCCGGCCATGCGCAAACGTCTGTTGCGTGCCGATGCAGAGTGACGCGCGCTGAAATCCCCCTAGGATTTCCGTTCGCGACCTCGTAAACGCCCCTCATGGCCCGCGCTCCTTTACTCCAACTCACGGATGTGTCGCTCACCTTCGGGGGCAATCCCCTGTTTGATGCGGTGTCCCTGACCGTGCAAGAGGGTGATCGCGCCGCCCTTGTGGGGCGCAACGGGTCGGGCAAATCCACCTTGATGAAAGTGATGGCAGGTCTGGTAGAGGCCGACAGCGGCACCCGGGCGCTGCCCCCTGGCGCATCGGTGGGGTATATGGAGCAAGACCCTGATTTCACGGGCTTTGCCACGCTGGGCGACTTTGCCATCAGCGCGCTGGGACCTGCGCAGGCGCATTTGGTTGAGAAGGCTGGCCAAGGGCTGGGATTCGATCCCGCGCTGTCGCCAGACACGGCCTCGGGCGGGGAGCGGCGACGCGCGGCGCTGGCCAAATTGATGGCGGAAGGCCCGGACCTGATGCTCTTGGATGAGCCGACAAACCATTTGGACATTCAGGCCATCGGCTGGCTCGAAGAGCAGTTGCGCACGGTCCGGGGGGCCTATGTGATCATCAGCCACGATCGGGCGTTCTTGCGGGCGCTGACGCGGGCGACGCTTTGGATTGACCGCAGCGTAATGCGGCGGCAGGAAAAGGGATTTGAGGCTTTTGAGGCCTGGCGCGACAAGGTCTGGGACGAAGAGGACATGGCGCGCCACAAGCTGGACCGCAAAATCAAGGCAGAGGCGCGCTGGGCCGTGGAAGGGATCAGCGCACGACGCAAGCGCAATCAAGGCCGGGTGCGGGCATTGCAGGGCCTGCGCGCAGAGCGAGCCGCGCAGATCCGACGGCAGGGCACCGCCGCGATGCAGTTGGATAGCGGCGAGCGGTCGGGTCGCAAAGTGATCGAAGCACGTGGGATTTCAAAGGCCTACGGCGATAACCTCATCCTAAACGATCTGTCACTGACCCTGACGCGGAAGGATCGGTTGGCCCTGGTTGGGCCCAATGGCGTGGGCAAAACCACGCTGTTGCGGTTGCTGATGAAGACTGAGGCGCCTGATGCAGGGTCGGTGAAACACGGCACGAACCTCGTACCGGCTATCTTTGATCAAGCGCGCGAAGGGTTGGACCCGAACATGAGCCTGTGGGATGCGATGACCTCTGAGCGGGACATGGCCGTCTCAGGGCGGTCGGATCAGGTGATGGTGCGCGGCACGCCCCGGCATGTGGTGGGATATCTCAAGGATTTCCTGTTTGACGAGCGCCAGGTGCGCGCGCCAGTCCGGTCGCTTTCAGGCGGAGAAAAGGCGCGGCTATTACTGGCCAAGCTGATGGCGCGAGAAAGCAATCTTTTGGTGCTGGATGAGCCGACCAATGACCTGGATATCGAGACGCTCGATCTGATGCAGGAGTTGCTTGACGATTATGACGGCACGGTCCTGCTGGTGAGCCATGACCGGGATTTTCTGGACCGGGTCGCGACCCAGACGCTGGGCTTTGGCGGCGGCGGACGGGTGACGCTCTACGCCGGAGGCTGGAGCGATATGCAAGCGCAGCGCAGCGTGGGGGCTGAGGCCCCTGTGAAGGCGAAGAAGCCGGCGGAACGCACTGAAAAGCCAAAGGAAAAGACGGCCAAGACAGGCCTTAGTTTTTCAGAAAAGCATCGGTTGGACAAACTGCCGGAAGAGATGGATCGGCTGAGCGCGGAAATTGCCAAGCTGGAGGAATTACTTTCAGATGCCGGTCTTTTCACGCGGGAGCCTGTGAAGTTTCAGAAGGCCACGGATGCGCTGGTCGAGCGGCAGCAGAAACTGGCGGCGGCAGAGGAAGAATGGCTGGACTTGGCAGAAAAGGCAGAGGCCGGTTAGCGGCTTACTCGCCCGCGATCCTGATCTTGTCTTTGCCGTTGGTTTCGATCCATTGCTCAAGGATCTGGAACAGCTGATCAGTATTGCGCGCCTCGATGGATTGGCGCAGGGCCTGCATGGCATTGGCCATTTCAATCTCAGAGAGGTGCTTTTCCTGCGCGCGCATGATCTTGGGATGTGGTGTCGTCAGCATGTCAGAGCCGATAAGCAACTCTTCATGAAGCTTCTCGCCGGGGCGCAGACCGGTGATCTTGATCTCAATGTCACCGTGGGGATTGTCGTCATCGCGAACTGTGTGACCGGTGCTTTCGATCATCTTGCGCGCCAATTGCTTGACCGGCACCGGGTGGCCCATATCCAGCACGAACACGTCGCCCCCGCGGGCAAAGGAGCCCGCCAAAAGCACCAGGCGCACGGCCTCAGGGATGGTCATGAAGTACCGTGTGACATCTGAATGGGTCAGCGTCACAGGTCCGCCACGCGAGATCTGTTCATGAAAGAGCGGGATCACCGACCCGGAGGAGCCCAGCACATTGCCAAAGCGCACCATGGAAAACCGTGTGCCAGAGACCCGTGTGGCCAGATCTTGGATCAGCAACTCTGCAAAGCGTTTGGAGGCACCCATCACGGATGACGGGCGCACCGCCTTGTCGGTAGAGACCAGGATGAACCGTTCAACGCCCGCGGCGCGGGCCGCATCGGCCACGCATTTCGTGCCGAAAACGTTGTTCTTGATGCCTTCCAGCGCGTTGTGCTGCACCAGAGGCACATGTTTGTAGGCGGCGGCATGGAGCACGATATCAATCTTGCGCTCGATCATCGTGGCCTCAACCAAGGACCGGTCGATGACAGAGCCCAGAACCGCATGAATGCTGGCCCCTTCGGTCATGCCGCGCAGCTCTCGGTCAATTTCAAAGAGCGCCAATTCGCTATGGTCGAGCAGCGTCACGGAGGCCGGGTTGCACCCCAAAAGCTGTCGGCAAAGCTCCGATCCAATGGAGCCGCCTGCACCCGTGATTAGAATATTCTTGCCTTCATAAGCATCTGAAACGCCGGGCAATTCCTCTTCCAGACGCTCACGGCCCAGAAGCTCATCAATATTCACAGGGCGGGTGTCGGCCAGATCCTTGGCGGAATTGGCCACCAAATCGGCAAAGGAGGGCAGGGCGTGCACTTCGCACCCGGTGCGCGCGATGCGGCGGGTGATGTAGGCCCGTTTGCTGCGTTGTACGCTGGGCATGGCGAGCACGACGCGCTTGATCTCGTGCTTTTCGATCAACCCGTTGAGTTCGGCAGGGCGATGCACCTTGAGACCGGCAACAAAAAGCCCTTGCAGGCGGCGGTCGTCATCAATGAAGGCCAGAGGCTCGACCGTGTCATCGGTGGCCAAGGCCGTCGCCAATTGCTGACCGGTTTGGCCCGCGCCGTAGATCAGGATGGGCAAACGCGGGTTGCCCTTGTCATAGATGAACAACAAAACGCGCCGCATGATCAGGCGCGACGACACGGACATGATCAGGAAAATCATGGCCGTCACGACAAAGATTTTCGCGGTGGTGCCTTGAGGCGCCGTTAACCATGCGCTGGCCAGCCCCACAAGCAGCAACACCCCTGCAACGAAGGCCGATTCCACCACGCCTTGCATCTGGTAGGCGTTGAGCTTGATTTTGTGCAGACCCAACAGAACGATCGCAATCGTGCCAGCCGACAAGAGCGCAATGAGATCGGTTACCAGCGGAAGCGTCGGCGACCATGGGGACCCGTCGGTCAGGCCATTTGCGAGGATCAGCCCGCGCGCCATCAGGTAGGCGACGAGGATCAAGGCAACATCAATGGTCAGGATAATATAGCGCTTTTGCTGACGCGTGAGCGTCACCGCAAGCTTATACAGAAACCCCAAATTCGACACGTGTCGCTCCTTAATCCAACCCGCCTTTGTGGACCGGACCACCCCTAATACCGTACTCAACCCATTGGTGATAGAGCAAAAGCCCCACGGCACACAAGTAAAGGTATTCTGGGCATAGGGCGCAAATGAGCGTAGTTTTGCCTATTTTTTGCGCAATCTCAGCAAAACCCGCGCGCTCGTCCTCCAGATTAACGCGATATCAAAGCACACGGAACGGTTGCGCGCCCAGAGCAGATCAAGCCGCGCCTTTGCCGGAACGCAGCGCGTGAGGTAGATGTGATCGGTTTCTTCTGCGGTCGTGCAGGCCGCCAGAAGCCGCTCTTCTCGTCCATGATAGTGCAGCGTGGCCAGTCCGGTGACGCCCGGTCGGTTTTGCAGCACTTCGGCGTAGACGTCCGGCCGCAGGTCGACATAGCGGCGCAGAGGAGGGCGCGGGCCGACAAAACTCATGTCGCCGCGCAGGATATTGAACAGCTGTGGCAATTCATCAAGGCGACGGCGGCGCAGAATGGCCCCTGTCGGGGTGATGCGCGCGGCCTTGTCCCCACCAGAGACGCCCGCATCGTTGCGGTCCACCGTCATGGTGCGGAATTTCCACAGGGTAAAGCTTTGGGTCGGGGTTTTCATGCGCTCAGACGCATAAAAAATCGGGCGGCCATCCTTGATCAGGACAATCAGGGCAACAACCAGCAGGGGCACGGCAAAGATCAACGCCAAAAGCAGCGCGAGCGTCAGATCCAACAGGCGTTTGCCCAAGGTCATGCGTGGCTCTCTCCATGGCTCACGAGGCGCCGCCATTCGTCGATCAACTCAAGCGCGGTTGTGCGGAAGGTGAGGGAGGGCAGTAGCGCCTGAAGCCGGGAGGCGTCAAGGCTCACTTCGGCGGTGGCCGTCGCGGGTGCCGGTCGCCAGATCACATCCTTGTCAGCCGCGCATATAAGGTCATCCATTGCAATCGGTGTCGGACACGCGATGTTGAGAACAGGCGGCCAATCCTCCGCCGGTACGCTCAGAAGACCGTCGAACACCGACAATAGATCGCCCGCGCCGATGTAACTGCGCCGTGGCCCTTGCGGGGCGCGCGTGTCGGCGTTGAACATGTCGATCGTGGCGGCATCAGGGCTGCGCAAAGCCGGGGCGAGGCTGTCGGCACCAACCACGTTTGCCAACCGAAGACAGATGTGGCGGCCCCCGAACCTGTCTTGCAGATGCGCGACGGCCCGTTCCATATCCAATTTGGATTTTCCGTATTGATTACCGGTGCCTGTGGGGTGATCTTCATTCATCAGTCTGCCCGGTCCGTAGACGGCAGCGGTGGACATGTGCACCACGCGACGGGCCCCGATATGGTCGGCAACACGCGCACTCAATTCCGCAAGGTGGGCGTTTTCCGCAAGCTCCTCATCGGTGCCTGATGTCCGACCCCAGAGTGCGATGACCGCGTCACAGCGCGGCAGATGGTCAAGGCTGTCGCCTTCAGACCATTGGATATCCCCGTTGGGCGTGCGCGACTGAAAGATCATCTCATGCTGCAATTCCGGGTTGAACGGGCGCGCGGCGCGCAAAAGACGGCCCAGCCTGCCACCGCCGCCTGTGATCAACGCGCAACCTTTTCGTGGAATCTGTGCCATGAAGCCGCCCATGCCCGGAACCTAGACAAATTTGCATTGTCTCATATAGACTTCATGGGGTACTGAACAGCAGACAAAAAAGATGCGAGGTAGTGCAGGTGACGTCGAGTGCACGTAGCTTGAACCGGGGCTCAAAACAGGGCGTAAACGGGGGCTTGAAAGCCGGGGCGAAAATCATTGGTGTCGCCGTGATGCTCACCGCGTTGGGGGCGTGTTCACTGCCTCGGACAGCCGCCTTGCAGCAAGAAGTGGTCAGTCAAGGATCCTCGGAGAACCCGACATTTCAGGTGGTCCAGGTGACGCGCGCATCAAGCGCACAAGTCAATTCTTGGCCGAAGCCTTCGCATCACGAACATCGCTCGTGGTTCCATGCCGATCGCGCGCCGGATAATTCGATCATTCAGACGGGTGACACGATTGAGGTCGTGATCTGGGACAACCAGGAAAACTCATTGATTTCGAACGGTGAAAAGCAAACGCCGATCCCACCGTTGTCCGTGTCCTCAGGTGGCACGGTGTTTTTGCCCTATGTGGGCGATGTGCGTGTCCGTGGTCTGACCTCTGGGGCCGCCCGCAATCGCATCCAGGCGGAAATGGAAATGATCGTTCCCGCGGCCCAGGTGCAGCTGCGCCATGTGCCGGGGCGCAACAACTCTGTGGATGTGTCACAAGGTGTGCAGGCCCCGGGCCGCTACCCGATGGACAGCCGCAACATGCAATTGCTGAGCGTCCTGTCGCTGGCGGGCGGGGTGAACGTGCAGTTGCGCCACCCACGGGTCCGGCTGCAACGTGACGGCCAGCTTTTTGAAACACGGATCGAGGACATCCTCGAAGATCCAAGCAAGAATGTGCGCGTGCGCGGCGGCGATGTGATTGCCGTCATCGAAGACAGCCGCAGCTTTAACTCCGTGGGTGCCAGCGGACGCCAGGAACTGATCTTTTTCGAAAAAGAAGAGATGTCCGCCATGGACGCAGTTTCCGCCGCGGGTGGCGTAGACGGACGGCGCGGCAACCCGCGCGGTGTTCTGATTCTGCGCGATTACCACCCAAGGGATCTGACGCCGGGCCCGCGTGGCCCGGATATGCAGCAGGTGGTGTTCACATTTGACCTGACCAAAGCGGACGGGCTTTTCGCGGCGCGGAACTTTGCGCTGCAGCCCGATGACACGCTGCTGATGTCGGAATCACCCTTCACCACCGTGCAGACCATCGCACAGCTTGTGGGCAGTGTGGCTGGTATCGGCCTGACGGCGACGCGGATCAGCGACAACTGATCCGCGCCTGATCCACCCTGCTTCTGGATCTACGGGGTTTTCTGTTCGCTGCGCCAATCCGTCAGCGCCGGATTGTCGGCGGGTGCAATCGTGTCAATCTCCAGCGTGCTGTCTCTGCCACTGCTGGCGACCTGCGGCGTGCGGGCCGACAATTGTCTGAGACTGTCGATGTTGCGAATGACCTGAGGCGTGCGGGCCATCGTTTCGGCCAATGAGCGCTGAAACTCTTGCCCTTTGGCCTGGTGACGTGCGCCGAAATAGAAGCTGACAACCACGCCCAAGAGCCACCACATCGGCTCGGGCACAAGGGAAATGCCCTGCATCCGTTCGGAAAACCAAACCGGGTTCGACATGGCTGAGACAAACAAGGCAATGGTGCCCAAGGCCATGGCCGGGCGGGGAATGCGATTGAGGGCATCGACGAACCGGTCAAACCCGCCTTTGCGCCCGTGTTGAAACTCTGCCGCCAATTGCGACAGGGCCGCATCTTGCAAAAGCGCGGCGCGTTTGTCGCTGGCCTCGGCGTTGATGCGAAAGACTTCCGCCGTGTCGACAACCACATTGCGGCCGTTGCCAAAGAGGAAGTTGAAGAGGTTTCCGATCAAGCCCATTCCGCCACCCGCGCCTGAAATTCAGCGTCCGTGAGGTGAAAGCGGGGCGAAATGAATTCTTCGGCGCGCTTGATCCAGCCGCCCTTGCCGCCGCGCCGGGTGCGCGCGAATTTTCGGCTGGACGGGCGGCGATCCGCGAGACGGAAGTAATAGTTGCGTCGGGCAATCCCATAGGCGTCAACCAGATGGTCGGGGGCTGCGTGAAACGCGGTATGGGCGGCCTCTGCTGTTTGCGGCCCGATCGCGCCGTCAATGGCGATGTTCTGTCCCATCTGGCGCAACAGCTTTTGCAGGATTTTGACGGCGTTGTGGCCTGCATTCACATACATATCGAAAACGCTGGCTTGCAGTGGTTCGGGCAATTGGCCGATGCCGGGCCGTTCGTGATAGTGTTGGACAAAGATCGCTTCGGCCTGTTCCCGGGTCAGGATTTTCACATCCTGCAAATCGATATCCCCGTCCCGATCCAAATCAAGCCCAAGCCGCCGCATGGTGCCGATGGTGACGCCAAAATTGGTGGCCCCACCGGGATCATCGGGATCATTCACATAGCCGCCTTCGCGGGCGACGATCTCTTTGGCGATTTGTGGGACAGACAGCATCGGTGACAGCTCCTCATGTGCATGGGGAGCTTCTTTTGGCGGAGTGAATCCTGAATTAACCATGCGCGCGCATTGGGTTAAGCCTTTGCTTTCTTCTTTTCTGCGATCACTTTTTCGGCCAGGTCGCGGGCGATGGCAAAAGCGCCTTTGATCTTGTCACTGTCTTTGCGCCAATCGCGGCGCACGACGATCTTGTTGTCTTT
>JBCCDT010000090.1:0-17837 GCA_039030635.1 Pseudomonadota bacterium | reverse complement strand
GTTGCCGCGATGTTTTTGCCCTTCATCAAAATCCAACGGCTGGGCTTTCAGAATGAGACCACGATCCTCGACGCGGCCTTGGCCTTCTCAGATGGTCCGATGATTTTGCTATCACTGGCCACGGTCGGATTGATCGTAGGCCTTCCAGCGCTCCGGCTTGGCCTGACCATCTACACGCTCACCCCGATCGTTTTTGACCGAAATCCCTGGCCCGGCGCGCGGCGCGCCTTTTGGCTGAGTGAAAACCTAAAGCCCTGGTCGATGGTGGAAATCTTCGTGATCGGCACGGCGGTGGCCTTGGTCAAGCTGACCGATCTTGCCCGGGTGGAACTGGGCCCTGCGTTTTGGATGTTCGCGGCCCTGGTGATCCTTGTAATCGTGAAAGATACCTTTACCTGCCGCTGGTCGGTTTGGCGGGCGCTTGAGCAATGACCGTGACGGCCAAGGATCTGGGTCTGGTCGGATGCCGAACCTGCGAAAAGGTTTGGCCCATGGGGACCAAGCGCTGTGGCCGCTGCGGGGCGCGGCTGATCTCGCGCGATCACAAAAGCCTGCAACGCGTATGGGCCTGGTGGATTGCGGGGGTGCTGGCCTATATCCCGGCCAATATCTACCCCATGCTGATCACCACCACCCTGTTTCGCAACCAGGAGGACACGATCATCGCGGGCGCGATTGAGCTGGCCTCTTACGGTGCGTGGGGCGTGGCCATCATCATTCTCGTGGCGTCCGTGCTGATCCCGCTCGCCAAGTTTTTTGCCATTGCGTATCTCGCGCTGTCGGTGGGGCATCGCACGTCCATGACCCCGTTCCAGCGCCATGTGATCTTTGAAGTTGTTGAGTTCATCGGCCGCTGGTCCATGATCGATGTCTTCGTCGTGGCGATTTTGTCATCCCTGGTCCAGCTGAGCGTCGTCGCATCCATCAATCCGGGCATTGCGGCATTGGCCTTTGCGATGTCGGTGATCTTCACCATGCTGTCTGCCAAGAGTTTTGACAGCCGGTTGATCTGGGATAGAATTGAGGCCGAAAAACAAGAAGCCGAAAGCGCCACGTGAGCGAAGAGATCCCAAAAATCCACACCCGTCGCGCGGGCGAGCACAAGATGCGTTTGGCTTCGGCTGTATGGCTCGTTCCCATCGCGGCGCTCATCGTGTCGTTCAGCGTGGGCCTCACCGCGTATCGGGACCGGGGGCCGATCGTGCAGATCGTGTTTGACGACGCCTCCGGCATTATCGCAAAAGAAACCGAAGTGCGCTTTCGCGACGTGTCCGTGGGCGTGGTCGAAAACGTGTCCTTCAACGACGATCTGACCCGCGTTTTGGTCGATGTGCGGATAGATAAGGACGTGGCGCCCTTTGTCGATGAAGACGCCAGTTTCTGGATCGTCCGGCCCGAGATTTCCACCAGCGGGATCACGGGCCTCGATACGGTGTTTTCGGGCATCTACATCGAAGGCACCTGGGACAATGACCCCTCTGAGACGGTGAGCATTCTGCCCGGGTTGAAGAAC
Organism: Pseudomonadota bacterium; assembly: GCA_039030635.1. Classification (GTDB taxonomy): domain Bacteria; phylum Pseudomonadota; class Alphaproteobacteria; order Rhodobacterales; family Rhodobacteraceae; genus Roseovarius. Next base: position 16,324 of record JBCCDT010000090.1, on the reverse strand, counting down.
GCCCCGCTGAAAACCGCGAACCGCCAAGGCACGGTGTTTGAGCTGCGCACCTTCCGCGAGGGCGGTCTGGCGGACAACTCCCCGATCCTGTTCAAAGGCATCGAGGTGGGCCGCATTGGTCCCGCGCAAATCTCTGGCAATGGGCGATGGATTTACTCTCAGGCGATCATCTATGAGCCCCATGATCAGTTGGTGTTCACCACATCGCGGTTCTGGGACACCTCCGGCTTTACGTTCTCTGTGGGCATCAACGGGGCGGAGCTTGATTTCGGGTCTATCGCGTCACTGATCGCAGGTGGCGTGACGTTTGACACGCTGGTGTCGGGCGGAGAACCCTTGCAAGATGGCATGGTCTTTGACGTCTTCGAAAGCCAAGCCGCCGCGCGGGAGGCGATCTTTAACGACAATGACGGTGAGACGCTGACCGTCTCGATGATCTTTGAGGATAACGCGAGCGGCCTCACCCGTGATGCTGCCGTGGAATGGCGCGGTGTTCCGATTGGCGAAGTGCTGAGCGTCAACGGCCTTGTCGACGAAGCGCGCTTTGGTGATGGCCGCGTGCGCCTTTTGGCGACGGTGGAGCTGAAACCCTCACGGCTTGGTTTCGTGGAAGGTGACGACCCGCTGGCATTTCTGTCAAACCGCGTCGATGAAGGGCTGCGCGCACGCCTTGTGAACGCGTCCCTGCTGACCGGTGGGCTGAAGATCGAACTTCTTGAGGTGGAAGACGCACCAGAAGATCAGTTCCTGGCCAATGTCGATCCATTCCCGATCTTTCCGGTCACCGACAGTGATCTGCCCGATATCAGCGGCACCGCCGAAGGTCTGATCACACGGGTCAACAACCTGCCGGTAGAAGAGCTTTTGGACAGCGCGATTGCCTTTCTCGACAGTGCCACGGCCTTTGTTACCAATGACGATCTACAGCAAACACCGGGTGAAATTCGTGGGCTGTTGTCCGACGCGCGCGGGGTGATCGGCTCAGAAGAAGTGCAGGCCCTGCCTGGTGAGCTGCGCACACTGGTGGCCAATTTGCAAAGCGCCAGTGGTGATCTGAGCGCTCTGCTAAAGGATCTGCGCGACGCCCAGGCGGTGGAGCGTTTGATGGCCGCGGTGGACACAGCCGGGACGGCGGCCGCAAGCTTTGACACCGCGATGCAGGGGGTTCCGGCCCTCACCGAACAGGTAACGCAATTGGCGGGCAAAGCCAACGCATTGCCGCTCGAGGATATGATCGCGCAGGCCACGGGCCTGGCACAGGAAGCACGCGGTTTCGTGGCCTCAGAGGCGATGCAAGCGGTGCCTGGGTCCATCACCAAAGCATTGGATGAGCTGGCCGTGATCCTGACCGGCATGTCGGAGGCCAAAACCGTGGAAGCGCTGAATACCGCGCTGAGAGAGGCCGGTGAGGCGGCAGAAGCCATCGAAGTGTCCGTCGCCGGCGTGCCCAATATCGTAGCCCGCATCGACCGCATCGCGGCCAGCGCCGAAGAGATCAAGCTGGATGAACTGGCGACTGAGCTGGAAAGCGTGCTCAACACCGCCTCACGCCTCTTTGGGGATGCCAGTGACGCGGAGCTTCCAGCCGCTCTTGCCGGTGCGCTGACAGAAATGGACGCCGCCCTCAAGGAACTGCGTGAAGGCGGCGCGGTCACCAATCTAAATGCCACGATGGCGTCGGCCCAAGAGGCCGCGGCGGCCATTGAAAAAGCGGCCGACACGTTGCCCAACCTCGTGGTGCGGATCCGGGCCACCTTGGGTCAGGCGCAAAGCACGCTGGCTGATTATGACGAGGATTCCACCTTTGGCCGCGACACGGCCGCCGCCTTGCGCGAAATTCGTCGCGCGGCAGAGGCGCTTGGTGATCTGGCCCGCACCATTGAACGCAATCCAAATTCCCTTATCCTCGGACGGTAACGCATGACACGTCTCGCCATCATATTCTCTGCGCTCCTGCTTACGGCCTGCGGCGGCAATGAAACGCTGATCACATCACCCGAGGTGAAGGTGACGGAGCGTGTTTCAACCAGCTTCCGCACGATCGAAGTGCTCGAAGTGTCCTTGCCGGACTATGCCACAGGCGATGAGGTGGCTTTGGAAAACGATGGATCGCTGTCGCTGTCCCGGGCGCTTTGGGCCGATGATCCGACCCGCGCGGTGACACTGGGTCTGTCGCGCAACCTCACTGAGATCACCGGTCGCACGGTGGCGCCAGAGCCATGGCCCTTTGACGAAAGCGCGTCGGCCCGTGTCGATGTTCGGGTGGAACAATTGCTCGTCTCAGAAGGGCAGATGCAAATGTCAGGCCAGTATTTCGTGACCGATCTGGATGGGCGCGGACGGGATCACGCGCATCTGTTTGACCTCAGCGTGCCGATCGAAGAGGTCAACCCACAGACCGCCGCCACAGGCCGTGCGCAGCTGGTCGCTACGCTGGCCAGTACGATCGCCAAAGACGGGCTTTGACGACGCCCGCGCGCACGCGTTGCCCTAGAAATCGTCGTTATTGAAATTGTCGTCGAGCAGATCGTCGTTGTTTGTCTCGCCTGGGCCAACTTCGGTTGTGCGTCCAAACGGGCCACGCCCCTCGGGCAGAGGATAGCCACCAAAATCCACCGCGCACCGCTGATCTTGCGCACTGGAGCCGGAGCCGCAGCGCAGGTCGATATCCGGCGCGTTGAAGCGCCCATTGCTCACCGCAACATTGGCGCCCGACGCCTGACCGGCATCCGGGACAGCCGTGCTATCGAGAACAGCGGCAAAGTTGGTCGGTGTCTTGACCACCTGCAAGCGGCCGTCCGGGCCGACAATGCAGGAAAAGCCGGGATTGCGGACGAACTTCTGCTCGCCCGTCACAGCACAGACCATGCGCCCGGAGAGCAGATTGGCTCGGTTTGCGGCACTCACATCCACAACACCGCCCAATACGCCCAACGCCATATTGGGCGTGCGCACGATGATGGGTTTCGATTTGGTGCTGTCAGAGCCGGTGAAACGTGCGATCCCACTGATCATGCGCACCGCAATGGTGGCCTCTCGCCCGGCAAGCGCGACAATGTCGCTGGAAAACTGGATCGAAGAGTTGGGGCCAAGTTTCGCAGACGACCGATCCGAGAACTGGAACTGAGAAATCCCGGTTCGGTTGGTGCGGACCGTGTCATTTTGAAAAATGCGATCCCCCACAGACATCTGGCGATTGCCACGAATGACTTGGGTTTGCATGCCAGCCACAACGCCAACAGAGTCTTGAGCCAAGGGGGCCGTGGGCAGGGCCAAAGCGCTGATCACGGCGGAAACGGCAAGGAAACGATGCATATCAGAACCTCTTGCGTAAGCTTATGGACCAGAGAAAATCGTCAAACTCACCATTGGGTAGGCTGCTGTCCTGCTCAATCGCCTGCACCTTGAGGCGCAGGTCAATCCCGTTGTCAAAAGAGACCTCCTCTGAGATCGACGCGGTGACCCGGTCAATATCCAGCGGAATGATCGGTGAGATGGCAGGCGTCACACCGCGCGCATCGGCCACGTCATAACCCAGCGACACCCGCGTGAGCGCATCCAAACTGCCACCGAACAAACGGTGGGTATATTCTGCGCGCGCCTCGACCCCGTAGACATCGCTGGAGGCCTGACTGTTGCCGCGCTGAAACCCGGCATAGACCTCACCCACAGCGCTCCATCGCGGGGAAATGCGCTGCGCATAGCTCAAACGGACAACACCGGTGCGCAGAGTAGAGCCAAAGGGTTGTTCAGCCTCCGTGTAGACATAGCCCAGCGAGGTGCGAGAATAGTTCGTCTGTTTGATGCCGCCGATATAGGCCTCCCACAGATCAAAACTGCCGAGCTGGCCCAGAAGGTTGGTATCGTCCAGCCGGTATGCGCCGCGCACATCCAGTGCATAGCCTTCGAAATTGAGGAAAACCGGCCGTTGGTAGCCCAGCTCCAGGCCGTAGCTTTGCCGATCAAAGTCCGTGAAGGAGCCGTCAAAATCCGAATAACTGGCCCAGACCCGCGCTGTAATCTGGTCCGCACGGGGGGTATCGAGCGTCCAGGTGACCTTGCTCGACCCTGTGACGGAGTAGAACGTGCCGCTTTGTTCAGGCAAGATCAGCACCGGAACGCCACCCACAAGGATGCTCGGACCCGTCGCCGTGGTCAGAATGTTGTCACGATGGCCAAAGGTGAGCGTGACAGAGTTTGAAAACCGCACCCCGCTCTGCCCACTGCGCACGGCCCCATCAAAGCGGGCGATCCGGCGCAATTCATCCTCATTGGGGTTGAGCGTGCGGGCCAGATCAAACTGTCGTTTCGCCTGATTGTAGGACCCGAGGCGAAAATACATCACGCCCAGCTCAATCCGCAGCTTTGGATCGCGCGGAAAATAGACCAAAAGCCGCTCAAGCGCGGTGATCGCCTCATCATAGGCGCCTTGGTGGGAGGCAATGACCGCCACCTCCCAAAGAAGGTCAAAGTTCTCCGGCTCACGCTGCAGCTGCGCGAGTTTCGCCTTCAGCACGGCCTCGGAATAAAACCCTTTTGTGTCAGTGGTTTGCGCCGCGGCACCGAGGGCACCGAAGGCAAAAACAACACACAAAAGGAACCGAGACATGAACAGGCTGACAGTATGCATAATCCGTCACCATGTATTTAAAAGGACTCAAACAGTCGGAAGCGCAGTAAAGGCCTTTTCGCGGTGATTTTCAATCCTCGGGTGAGAAATTGTAAAGCCGTGTCACCATCTTGCGCCCTTTGAGGGTTACGGTGCCGGCCAATTTATCCTTGTTCATGCGCGCCTTGGGCACGGCCTCTTCGCTCAAGAGCAAGGTCGCGGAGAAGTCCTTGCATTGGCTTTCAATCCGCGCGGCCGAGTTCACTGTGTCGCCCACAGCACTGTAATCCACCCGCTTTTCGGACCCAAAATTGCCCACAGAGGCCTTACCAGTATGGACGCCCACGCCCACACGCAGATCACGACCGCCTAAGATGTCTTTCCAATAGGGATCAGCCTGCACCTCTTCGTTGAGCGCATCAATCTTGCGCACAATCTCCACCCCGGCCTCAAACGCCATGGTGCGGTGACCGGGTTGATCGATCGGGGCGTTCCAAAAGGCCATCACCCCATCGCCGAGGAATTTATCAATCGTGCCGTCATGGGCGAAAATCACGTCTGAAATCACGCTGAGAAACTTGTTCACAAGGCTGACCGTGTCGGCCGCGCTGAGGTTTTCACTGATCGAGGTGAACCCCCGCACATCCACGAACATGACCGTAATTTCGCGCGTGGCCGGTTCCATCACATGACCCCCGCCCTGACGCGCCAAGCCATCCACAATGACGGGCGACAAGTAGCGGGCAAACTCAGTCCGCAGTTTGGATTTGGTGATCTCTGCCTCGATGACGCGTCCGGCGAAACCGATCAGCATGGTGATCGCACCTGCAAGACCGGCTGCGTTGGGATCGATCAGGTAATGAACCTGCGCCGATCCAGTGCCCGCAGCCCAAGACGGCGCGGAAAATGCCAAAAGGCTGATGGCCCAGGGCGCAAAGACCGCCAGAACGGACAGCCCCATCCGCACGGCCTGAGCCCGGATGCGAGAGGACAAAGCAAGCATGACCGCAATGCAGACCGCCCAGATAAGCGCAAACTCAATCCATCGCGCGGCAGGTGGCACATGCAGGTACTCGCCCGAGATGATCTGTTCCGCCGCCATCACCTGCATATCGATCCCGCGTCTGAGCGTGCCGATGGAGCCTGTCGCGCGGTCCCCCATACCAATCCCGCGCCGTCCGATGAAAACGATCTTGCCTTGCACGGCATCCATTGCCTGACCGGCCATCAGGTCCGCCGCAGGAATGACCGCCGCGCCAATATCGACGCTCTCATAAAGCCGCATTGCGCCACTGCTGGACACCGGGATATCGGTTTGCCCCAGCTGCACGGCGCGCAAGCCTTGAAAATCACGCAGAACAGACCGATCCGATGGCGTGCTTTTGATGATGTATTGAGGTTCGCCCAGACCGATCCGCACCGCCTCAAGCGCTAGGAAAAAGCGCAGTTCAGTGCCCAACTCAGAGCCATCGCCAGCGCCCACGATCAACGGCAATTCCCGCAGCACCCCGTCAGCATCGCTGGAGACCATCACATTGGCCACGCTGTAGGCGGCATTGGCCAGCTCCGGGAGCGGCTCAAGGTAGTCATCAAAAAGCGGAATGTGATTGATCGGGTCTGATCCGATGCTGAAATACCCGGGTGCAAACACCGGGAAGGCGCGCGGCCTGGGGCCCGTGGGCTGACGATCCTGCACGGACCGAAAGGAGCCCAGAACCACAGGGCCCCGCGCAATCGCCTGTTCCAGCATGGCGTCCGTGTCCAAAACCGCGGCCCGCCCGATCTCATCACCCAGCATTTTGCCCAACTCATCCGGGCTGAACCGGTCGGGATGGGCAAAGTTGATGTCCATCACGACCATCGCCGCGCCGCCATCAAAGAGCGCGTGCAGCAGCTCCGCCGTTTTGTTGCGCGGCCACGGCCATTGACCAATCTCTGCCAAGGACACTTCATCAATCGCGGCAAGAACAAAAGGGCTGTCATCGGGTGTATCACGAGGGTCGTAGCGCACGAGGCTGTCGAACCAGTACAGGCGCAACTGGTTCAGCGTTTCATTTTCCGCCAGCCGCAACCCGCCGAAAATCAGCGGGATCAGGAGGAGACCAAAGATCCAATTGCGCAACATGTTTTGACCCTAGCGGTTTGATCCCATGCTTTGGACCCTTTTCATGCGCGACCGCCAAGATGAGAAAGTCCGCGCCTCACGGCTTGCTCATTGAGCGGGTCGGTGCTTTGGTACACGTCAATCGCAGCAAAGCGGCGGAACAGCTATGAGCAAAGCAGGCACTTTCACCCGGCGCGCGGCCCTTCTTTTGGGTGGGGCGGCTGTCGGATATGGGGTCGGACGGTCTTGGGCACCGGGTCTGAGCCAGTTGGAGGGTGTCGCGCAACTGGAAGGTGCCGCAGGCGAGACGCTCAACGATGCCAGCCAACTGTCAGCGACCCCGATCCATATCCACACGCGCCCCCAGGCCCATGGCGACGCCTTGATTGATGCGTTCCGCACAGAACTCAAAGCCGCGAAAGCCGAAGCTCGACCCGTGAATGTCGGGGCTGCGCGCCATTCGATGGGGGGGCAGGCGATCCCGCGTGATGGGCGCGCGATCACAGTCGATGATGCATGGATCGAGGTCGACACAGACAATCAGACCTATCGCGCCAATGGTGGGGCGCGGTGGTCGGACGTGATCAACACGATTGATCCGATGGGGTTCAGCCCAGCCGTGATGCAGTCCAACCATGATTTCGGGATCGCGGCCACGTTTTCCGTCAACGCCCATGGCTGGCCAGTGCCCTACGGCCCGATGGGGGCGACGGTGCGATCTGTGCGCATGGTTCTGCCTGATGGGGAACTTGTCACCGCCTCGCGCACTGAGAACACTGAGCTTTTTGAAATGGCGATGGGCGGATACGGCCTTGTCGGGCTGATCGTTGACATGGAGGTGGACATGGTGCCGAACCAGCGCCTTGTACCCTCATTCGAGGCGATGCCCGCGAGCGATTTCCCGGCCAAGTTCCGCGCCGCCGTGGATGACCCAGACAAACCCATGGCCTATGGACGGCTCAACATAGACCGCGCGCATTTCTTCGAAGAGGCGCTTTTGGCGAGCTACGCCCCCTCGCCCGATCAGACGGATATCCCGGCGGCGACGGGCTCCGGCGCGGTGTCGCATCTGGCCTCCTATATCTATCGCGGGCAAGTGGGGCGCGAAGGGATGAAGCGGCTCAGATGGTGGTTTGAAAGCGATCTAGGCCCGATGATCGCAGGCGGCAGCACGCGCAACTCTTTGATGAACGAACCGGTGGTGACGCTCGATGATCGCGACCCGACCCGCGTTGATATCCTGCACGAATATTTCGTACCGTTTGACGCGTTTGACGGTTTCCTTGAGGCGTGCCGGGAGGTGATCCCAAATGCGTTTGTCGAGTTTCTGAACGTGACCTTGCGCTTTGTCGACAGCGATCCCACCAGCCTTTTGGCCCATTCGCCCACACCGCGCATTGCCGCTGTGATGTCCTTTACCCAGGAAATGACGGCCCGCGCTGAGGCTGACCACAAACGCATGACCCAAGAGCTGATCGACAGGATCATAGCCCTGGGCGGGACGTATTACCTGCCCTATCGCCCGCATGCGACGGTCGAACAATTCACCGCCGCCTATCCGCGCGCTGCGGAATTTGCCGCCAAAAAGCGCCAGATTGATCCCGATCTGACCCTGCGCAACAACCTTTGGGACAGTTACCTGGAGCGCCTATGAGTTTTGTTCGACGTCTGTGTTTTATCTATGCGGTGATCCTTTTGGGGGCCGCATCACTCAATTACATCCCCGGTCTGACGGATGATCAGGGACTGGCCTTTGGTATCTTCGCGCTCGACCCGTTTGATGACGCACTTCACCTCGTTTCGGCCATTTGGGCGTTTTGCGCGGGGTATTTATCCAACCGCTCTGCCACGCTGTTCATGATCCTGTTTGGCGCGGCCTATCTGGGCGATGGGGCCCTGGGCATCCTGACCGGCTGGGGGTACCTCGATTTCGGGATCTTCACCAATGCCTCGCTCGGACCTGACTTTTCGTTCATGCGGATTGCCGCCAACCTGCCGCATATTGGCCTCGGCCTGATCGCGCTTGTGGTGGGGCTCGTGACGGTGAGAAAGGCGTGAGACGGCTTTGGCGCATTGCCAAATGGGCGCTTTTGCTGCTCATCATTTTCGTGGTCGGGCTTTTGAGCCCTGTTGCCTACAATGAGGCGATGTGCCGAGGCGACGCGACCCCTACCCCGTCATCGCCGCTGGTCAGTGAAACACGGTCGGAGGTGCGTACGCTTCTGACCTATCCCGAATGGCATATCGTGCACGCCTATGATGACTATGCCGAGGTGATCCGCACCGGGGACCCGCATGAGTTTGGCTATTTCTCTGCCATCGGCGGGTATTGGTCGTCCCTTTGTTCCCTGACCCAAGAGAGCGCATCCTTGGGCGAAATCGACACAAGCACCAAGCAGTTGGTCTACGTGATCGGCGTGTCTTTCACCTTCGAGATGTTGGTGAAGGCGGCCTATGAGGAAACGCTGGGGCGGGTGGCCGCGCTCTTGCGTGGTCATGAGCGAGCGCCTCTTGATGACCTCTCCGCCGAGCAGGCCGCAGGGTATGCCAAGTTTCTACAGCAAGTCCCCTGGCACCAATATGATTTCCGCGCGGATGCGGACGCGCTGCAGGCGGCCTCCACCGGGGCTTTGCGCGATTGGGAGCGCGCGGCTGCACTTGGGTTTGAACACCGCAACCGAGCCGCCTATGCCGAGGTGATCGCGGCCGCAGTGGAGGCGACAGGCCCGGATGAGTTGAACTTGCAGATGGTCGTGACAGGATTGCCTGAGGATGCGCTGACATCCGTGGATGGTGTTTCGCTGATTGGCACCGCCGGCGCAGGTCTGGCGATTGAAACACCGCGCTACCGGCAATTGACCGGGATCCTTGCCAACTGGGCCAATGCAGGGGCGAATTTCCTGGACATCGCGGGCAATGATCAAATCATGTTCACCGCCATTTCGGAGGTGGCGACGCAAGAGGGCGCGCTCGCCAGCCTGACGCGACAGGGTTATGGCGACACGCGACATCTGTTCCTGCTTCCCGTCACTGACCTAGCCGAAGCGCTGCGCGGGTTAGAGGCGCGTGGCCTGCTGTTGGAGCATATCCATGATTACTGACAGGCGCGCGCCATGATCCGCCGCCTCATCATGGCGCTTCCGATCCTCTTTGTTGGCTGGATCCTCGTGCTGGCCGTGGTCATGCGCATGGGCGGAGAGGCACCCGGCGCGTTCGTGCCTATTCCGTCACAAAGTTTCATTGCTGGTTTGCCCGATGACGTGGCCATCACCAGCCGGTCCGCGATTTCCGTGACCCTGCGCGGTGAGGAAAGTGACCTGCCCAAACGCCTCTATGCTGCGGGCGCATTCCTGGTTTTGCCCGCCGGGTTAGAGGCTTGCATCCCCAACTTTCTGATCCGCCCCATCACCGGCGCGTGAAGCCGTCTCAAACCCGTTGACGCATTGGCCTCTCTGCGGCACGCTTGCATCAGAAAACCTGCGTTTTTTCGAGGGGCCGACATTGATGAAAAGTTCTTTCCAACGTTTTGCATGGCTTGTGGCTTTGGCAACAGGGTTGGCACAGGCCCCCGCGCAGGCCGCACAAACAGACCCGATCCCCGACTGGTTGCAAAAACATGTTGGCACTGGCGAAGGCCAAATCGCCCCGGTCGTGTTGGAGCGTGCTCGTGCGCTCTATCAGCAAAAGGTGCGTGAGGGGGTCGTCTCAAACGCGTGCTACCTGGCCAAGGATGTGACCCGGCCCAGTGCGGCGCTAAATGGTGCGCCCAATGACAGGTTTTACGTGATTTGCGAGGCGATGAAGAGCTTTCGGGCCGTGTATTCCGGGTATGGCAACGGGCGCGATCTGGCCGCGGCGGATTTCTCAAACGGGCGCCAATGCGCGCGGAATTTCTCCAATGCCGAAGGGTCGAAACTGACCATGGGCGGGGCCTATGTCACGGCAGAGCACCGGACATCCTTCAAAGGCTACTACACGGAGGGCGGTGAGAAAAAACCGTTCCTGCGCACCTTCCTCTTGTTTGACGGCGAAGGGGAGACCGAGAACGCCCGCGAGCGTGAAATCGGCGGGCATGTGGCGATGTTTCTCAAATGGCAATGCCGCTACAAGGACGAAGAGAGCCCGCATGCAGATGCCGAAGGGTACGTGCCTTATGGCCGATTGGTGAATTACACCGGCGGGCGCAGCAACGGCTGCACCACCTGGTCGATCCCCGAGACAGACAACATCCTGGAGCTGACCGAGGGCAATCCGACCACGCTTTATATCTATCCTGAGTCGCGCGACATCAACGCGGTGGCAGAGGCCGTGGCAAAAGGTCAGTCCCTCAAAGAGGCCGGTGTCTATTGGAACGCCCGCTGCCTCAAAGACATTGGCGCACCAAAGTTTTGGCCCAAGAAAGACCTTCAACCCGTGATCAACGCATGGCGTGACAGCCTGCCGGAGTATCCTCCGCTGGTCCTGCCGATTTGTGATTAAACCGTGACGGCCTGTTTCAGGTCGTCGACATCCACGTCGCCCGCGAGACCGCTCAACTTGGGCCGTCCCCGCTCAAGCACCAAAAACCGGTCCCCCAAGCTCGCGGCAAAATCAAAATACTGCTCCACCAGGATGATCGCCAAATCGCCCTTTTGCCGCAGGGATTTGATCACCTCACCGATCTGCTTGATGATGTTGGGCTGAATGCCCTCGGTCGGCTCATCCAAAAGCAAAAGCTTGGGTTTGGTCACAAGGGCGCGCGCGATGGCAAGCTGCTGTTGTTGGCCGCCCGATAGGTCTCCACCACGCCGCGATAAGAACTCCTTGAGGATCGGGAAGAGCTCAAAAATCTCATCAGGCACGCGGCGGTCACTGCTGGGCAAACAGGCAAACCCGGTTTCCAGATTCTCTTTGACCGTCAAAAACGGAAAAATCTCGCGCCCTTGGGGCACATAGGCCACGCCCTTTTGCGCCAACGTATAGGCCTGCGCTTTTTGAATTACCTCACCGTCGAGCACAACGCGCCCGGAACTCATCGGATGCGTGCCAGACAGCGCCTTGAGCAGGCTGGTTTTGCCAACCCCGTTTGTCCCCATCACACATAAGACCTCACCGCGGTTCACCGACAGCGACACATCGCTCAGGATCTGGCTGCCGCCATAGTGCAGGCCAAGACCCTTCGCTTCGATCACGTTACCGGCCAAGATACACCTCGATCACTTTCTCATCTGACGTCACATGGTCAATCGAGCCTTCCGCCAGCACGGACCCTTCGTGCAGCACAGTGACCTTGCAGTTCAGACGCCGGACAAACTCCATGTCATGTTCGACCACGACCACCGCGTGTTTCTCTGCCGCTTTGACCAGCAATTCGGTGGTATGCTCCCGCTCCGCGCCGGTCATGCCAGCGGCCGGTTCGTCCACCAGCAAAAGCCGTGGATCCTGCGCCAAAAGCATGCCGATCTCGAGCCACTGTTTTTGCCCGTGGCTCAACTCACCTGATTTGCGCTCCAACGCGGCACTCAGCCCAATTTCATCGGCCAGTTCTGCCACGCGCTCCCGATCTGCGCTGCTGGCTTTGAACCCCAGCACAGAAAACGGGCTGCGCTTTTTCTTGAGCGCGAGCATCAGGTTCTCGCTGACGGTCTGATCCTCAAAGACGGTAGGGCGCTGAAACTTCCGCCCCACACCCGCTTGGGCAATCTGGCTTTCGCTCATTGACAGAAGGGACACGGATTTCTCCCCCCATAGGACACGGCCCTCATCCGGTTTCGTCTTGCCTGTCACGATGTCCATGAACGTGGTCTTGCCCGCGCCATTGGGCCCGATCACGGCGCGCATTTCCGCCTCGCCGATCTGAAAGGTCAGGTTGTTAATGGCCTTGAACCCGTCAAAGGACACGGACACGCCAGAGACCTCTAGCAATGTGCTCATTTATCCGCCTCCTTTTCCTGCAAAGACCCTTGATCGGGGCCAAGCGGCGCGCCGCGCCTGTTCGGGGGGCGGCGTTCCGTGATCAGGTCAACAAGCCCGCCGATCCCGCGCGGCGCAAACAGCGTGACCGCCACAAAGGACAGCCCCAGCATGACAATCCACCAATCCACCCACTCAATGGTGTAAAAGCCAAGATTGATGTCGGGCGCCTGCCCGCCGGTGAACCAGGTCGACAAGAGCGATACAAACGCCGCGCCGATCACCGCCCCGTAAAGCCGCCCGCGCCCACCGATGGCGACCCAAACAGCCAGGTAGATCGACGCAATGGGTGCGATCTCGGCCGGGTTCACGATCCCCGCTTGCGGATAGTAAAGCGCGCCCGCCAACCCCGCGATGATCGCGGTCAGCGTGAAAATGAACAGCTTGTAGGCCTCAACCGAGTATCCCAGAAACCGCACGCGCGCTTCATCATCCCGAATGGCGCGGATCACGGAGCCAAATTTGCCCGAAACGATCCAGGCGCAGAGCAAATAGCCCAGCCCGAGGGCCACGGCGGACGCCCAGAAAAACCACATCGAGACCGTGGATTGCGGCACGGCTTCGAGCCCGGGCAAGTTCTGCAAGCCGGACAGACCATTATTGCCCCTGAGCCCGCTGTCATTTTGAAACAGGTATAGCGACAGCGCGAGGGTCATCGCTTGCGTGAGAATGGACAGGTACACACCCGTCACCCGACTGCGAAACGCAAGCCAGCCAAAGATCAGCGCCAAAAGCCCGGGCACCAAAACCACGGCGGCCAGTTGCAAGGGCAGAGAATGCGCAAACGCCCAAATGGGTGGGAATTCAGACGCGCCAACCACACCGAAAATCTGCGTCGCGATGCCGTCTGAAATCTCTTGCGGCGTCGGCGGAAGAGGTGCTGCGGCGAGGCTTTGCACCACGATGATCTCCGTGCGCGCATACATCAGCCACATGCCAATCGCGTAGCCGCCAATGCCGAAAAACGCCATATGGCCCAGGCTCAGAATGCCGCAATAGCCCCACACCAAATCCATGGCCAGTGCCACAAGGCAAAGGCATAATGTCTTGCCCAAGGTCTTGACGAAACTTGTCGAAATCACCCCGATGCCAAACCCTTCGGCCAGCACGGTCACCCCAACGGTAAAAAGCGCCAGCACAGCGATAAACACCACCACAGAGGGGTGCCGCATCACAAACGGCGTTCGCCGGACCCCGCCTGCCGCCACATCGCTCATGCCTCAGCCCTTCTTCTGGCTAGAAATATCCTGGGGGAGCGCGAGGGGGCAAAGCCCTCTCGCATCTGGCGACGACGCAGTCGGCGCAACACCATCATGCCTCTGCCGCCCGTCCCTTTAGCGCGATGATCCCGCGCGGTCGGAACTGAATGAAGAGAATGATGAAGAGGATCATGTAGGTCTGTGCGGCCAGCGTGTTGGAGGGGTTCAACCACTCAATGACCTTTTGCAGCGAGCCTACCATCGTTGCCCCCAATAGCGTGCCCCAGATGCTGCCGACACCGCCCACCACCACAGTCATGAAGCTTTGCACGATGTAATCGGCACCCATCTCGGAGGTGACCTTCGCATAAAGCCCGATGGCCACGCCCGCGATCCCTGCGATGCCAGAGCCAAAGCCAAAGGTCAGCATGTTGATCTTGTCAGGGTTGATCCCCATCGAGGCCGCCATGCGCGGGTTTTGCGTCACGGCGCGCACCTCAAGACCCAAACGCGTGCGGTTCATCACAAAGAGAAACAGCGCGAGAAACAAGATCGCCAACACGAAAATCGCGATGCGGATGTAGCTGATCGAAACCACGTCATTGATCACCCATGACCCATCAAGCCACCCCGGCGCGGTCAAAGGACGGGCTTGGGTGCCAAAGATGTTCTTGGCGATCTGTTGCAACGCGATGGACACCCCAAAGGTCGCGAGCAAGGTCTCCAGCGGACGGTGATAGAGCCACCGCACCACCAGCCGCTCCATCGCGACGCCCGCGGCGAACGTCACCATGAAGGCCAGTGGAATAGCAAGGATGATCGACAGCGTATGATCGGGCACAAAAAGCTGCACCACGTAGCCTGTATAGGCGCCCATCATGATGAACTCCCCATGGGCCATGTTGATCACCCCCATAACGCCAAAGGTGATCGCCAGCCCGATCGCCGCGAGGAAATAGATCGACGCCAGCGAGATTGCATCAAGGCCCAGATCAGCCGCCTGCGACACGGCCACTTTGTTTTCGATACTCCCAAGGGCCGCCGCAGCCGCCAGCGCAACAGGGGGCGGCGCAGAGATATAGGTCTCATAGAACGTGTAGGTGTCGAGGATCGTCTGTTGTTCCGCCTCTGACACCGCTTCTTCGGCCAGACCCGATGCCACGAGCGCATCATAGGCCGTCGCCCGTGCGGCATCGGTGCTGAGCGTGTCCACAGGAATGCCAGCGACAAGGCCGCCCTCAATATTGGCGACCAGAATGTCGCGCCGTTCATCCACGCTCATGAGCGGCGGGGCCAGCTCCTCTTTGACCAAAAGCGCGTAAGCCTCTTGGGCCGGAATATCCTCTCCCACGCTGAGGATGCGTGCGATGTCATCGCCCTCGGGCGCATCCTTTGAAAAGGCAATCTTGACCCGCAAGAGCGGGTTGAGAGCCGCGCGCACATCGACGCCCAGGTCACCGCGAAACCCTTCAATCGCCGCGATCCGTTCTTCATCGCTTTCGCCAAATTCAATGGTCAAAAGGCGCTCCAGCCGCGCCATTTGTGATTTGACGGCGCTGTCCGCCTCACCATCGATCACATCGCGCAAAGCGGCCAGATGGGTCTCTTTGGGGTCGCGCGCAATGGCATCCAACGCGGTCTGGCGTGCGGCAATGTTTGGATCGAGAAGTTGAAACTTCACCAACGCGGCCGCGATCAACCCGCGCACGCCGCTATTGGGTTTGAGCTGTTTGAACGCCTTGTCCTCAACCGTGCCCAGCTCGGATCCATCCGCCACGTCGAAGATGCGGATGGTCTTGCGATCAACCTCTTCGGCAAAGACGAAAAGGCCGGTCTCCTTGTTGCGCCAGACCTCTTTGTTTTGCCATTTCTCCAACACCACCTGCACCTCTGGCAGGCCACTTTCGACAAGCGCGTCAATGGTCGGCTGAATGGTTTTGCGCGAGGGCTTGGCGAGGCTATCACCATGGTCCTGCATCAATGTTTGAATGGGTGCATCCACGGTTTGCGCCAGCACCGGAAGGGCAAGGCAAAAGCTGAGAAGTAATGCGAAAAGCCGTATCATGTCCTGCCCCTGGTGGACGGAGGGCGCGAACGCCCCCCGTTGTTTTTCTGCGATTGGGAAAGATCCCAAACGTGCTTTAGTAGTTGGATTTGATCTGCACGCAGGTCTCGGTTTCGGTGTTGAACATACCGCAGCCGAGGTCTTTCCAATCAGACACCAGAACCGCCGATTCCGGCAGGAAGTCCGTCCAGGCATCGCCCGGCACTTCTGTGGTCTGGCTGATGATGTCGAACTGACCATCTTCTTGGATCTCGCCGATCAAAACCGGCTTGGCCAGGTGATGGTTCGGCAGCATGACAGCCGTGCCACCTGTCAGGTTCGGGAATTCCTGACCATACATTGCCGTACGGACAGCATCCACATCGGTGGTGCCTGCTGCGGTCGCGGCATTCACC
>JBCCDT010000089.1:0-18139 GCA_039030635.1 Pseudomonadota bacterium | reverse complement strand
CACGGCCGCAATCAATGGTCACGAAATTGGTGGCAGAGGGCAGGGCGGTCAGGCCGTTCTCGTCCGCGATTTCCGACAGCCGCGCGCGGGACGTGGCCACCTCCGCCTGCACGTGAGAGAGCCAATCCCCATCCTGCAAAGCCGCCAGCGCCCCGGCCTGCGCGATCCGGTTGACGCCGAAATGGTTGCGGATCTTGTCAAAGCTCTGGATCAGGTCCGGCGCGCCGATCCCATAGCCAACCCGCGCGCCCGCCATGCCGTAAGCCTTTGAAAATGTGCGCAAACGAATGACGCGGGGGTCATCGGTCGCCACCCGGGGCGCGGTGCCCTCCGGGGCCAGCTCCACATAGGCCTCATCGAGCGCCAGCAATGCGCCCTCCGGCAAATCCTCCAGCGCGGCCTCAATCTCGGCCCCGGTCACCCAACTGCCCATGGGATTGTCGGGATTGGCGAAATAAATCAGCTTCGCCCCCACCTCCCGCGCCTTGGCCATCAGGGCGGGCAGGTCTTCGCGGTCGCCTGCATAGTCCACCTTGTGCAGCACTCCGCCAAAGCCCGCCACATGATAGTTAAACGTGGGATACGCCCCGTTTGACGTCACCACCGCATCCCCCGGCCCGATCAACAGCCGCACCAGATTGCCCAGGATACCATCAATCCCTTCGCCCACCAAAAGAGACGCCACCGGCACGCCATAATGGCCCGCCAACCCCTCTTTGAGGTCATGACATGACGGATCGGCATATTGCCAGATCTCTGTCGCCGCCGCGCGCATCGCCTCAATCGCGCGGGGCGAGGGGCCAAAGACGCTTTCATTCGCACCGAGCCGCGCGGAAAACGCCGCCCCGCGCGCGCGTTCCTGCTCTTCGGGGCCCACAAAGGGCACGGTGGCAGGCAAGGTTTCAACAAGGGGGGTAAATCGCAGCTTGGACATGGACGCCAGATAAAACCAGCCGCGCCATGCGTGCAAGCGCGATGCCGCAACGTCGGGCTGGCCAACGCGCCACGCTTTCGGTTTTCTGGGCGCAGTCTAAAGGAGGAGTGCCCATGCCCCGCGTCGAGACCGAAATCAAAGATCACGTGGCCCATGTCACCCTGACCCGTGGCGACAAACACAACGCCGTGGACACCGCGATGATGGAGGCGGTGGTCGAGGCGGGTCACACCCTGATGGACACAGACATCCGCGCGGTCGTCCTTTCCGGTGATGGTCCCAGCTTTTGTGCAGGCCTTGATGTGATGAGCTTTGCCAGCCTGGCCTCAAAAGACCCAGAGGCGCTCCTGATGCCGCGCAGCCACGGCAATACGAACCTCTTTCAGGAATTCGCCATGGTCTGGCGCAAACTGCCCGTGCCTGTCATCGCGGCCCTCCATGGTGCGGCCTATGGTGCCGGGTTTCAGCTGGCGCTGGGCGCCGATATCCGCGTGGCGCACCCTGAGACGAAGCTCTCGGTCATGGAAATGAAATGGGGCCTCATCCCCGATATGGGCGGGATGGTGCTTTTGCCGAAACTCACCCGCTCTGACGTGATGCGGCGGCTGATCTACACCGCCAAACCGATCATGGCCGATCAGGCCGAAGGCTGGGGCCTCGTGACGGAACTGGCCGATGATCCCTTCAGCGCCGCCCGCGATCTGGCCACAGACATCGCGGGCAAAAGCCCCTCTGCCATCCGCGCCGCGAAACGGATCATCACCGCGGCAGAGGCGGGCCTCGACGAAGATGCGCTGCTATTGGAGGAAAGCCGCGAACAGGCCGCCCTCATCGGCAAACCGCATCAGATGGAAGTGATCGCCGCCAACATGGCCAAACGCGCCCCAAAGTTCAGCTAACCCTTACGCCCCATCCGCCACTTTGGCACGGATCGTCTTGGGCACGGGCACGTCCTTTTTGGCGCAGCGTTTGGCGTACATCTCAAACCAGGCGGGATATTTGCCCATGTGGCGCTGTTGGGTCACCAGCATCTCGATAAACGCCGTCCGGTGCTTGTTTTGCTTAAGCTCTTTGAACAGCTGCTTTTGCGCTTTGGTCATGGAGCACGCAATACAATGGCCTTGCCGCTTGTATTTGCAGACATCCACACAGGGGCTGGGGAGCTTTTTGGGCATGCGCAACCTTGCCAAAGAAAACCGGCGCGGCCAGGGCCGCACCGGTCATGTAATCGCATGCCGGGCCGACGGGAAGACCTGTCAGCCCGGAATAAGGATCAGGTCACTTGGTGAGGATAAGCTTGCCCGCGCGCGTGATGCGCAGGGTATATACTTGATCTGTAAGCTGAATTTGCGCCAGATCGCCCCCTTGGGTGAGGTCATTCGCGTCATAGAGCGGCAATCTGTCCACCGCTTGACGCTCCACTGTTTTGGCCACGCTCATGTTCATGTTGGTCTCCCGTTGCCGACCGCGTTTCTGAGTTAATTCTGAGTGAAATGATCGGAAATGTCAATCTGACTTTTTTAGTCAGGAATCACGCCACCCCAAAGCGCTGCAAAATTCTTGCCCTCGGTTCTTGTCTCCGGCGCGCGCAACGTGTTCCTCTGCGCCTACATTCACCACCCAGAGATCCGTGATGCGGCTTTTTATCGCCACCCTGTCCACTGAGACCAACACCTTCAGCACGATGCCCACCGGACTGTCGGGCTTTGAGGAATATTGCTACCGCGAGGGCACCGCGACGCAGGACGCGCCCAACCTGATGACTGAGGCGCTCCATGTCTGGCGCGCGCGGGCCGAGGCGCTGGGCTGGGACGTGGTCGAAAGCCTGACCGCCATTGCCGAACCCGCAGGGCGCACCGTGGCCGCGTGCTACGCCCAGCTCAAAGACCACGTGCTCGCTGATCTGCGCGCGGCGGGTCCTGTCGACATGGTGCTTCTCCAACTCCATGGCGCGATGGTGGCCGAAGGCGAAGATGACTGCGAAGGCGATATTGCCGCAGACATCCGCGCGCTGTGCCCTCAGGCCACGATCGGGATGGCGCTGGATCTGCACGCCCATCTGACGGACCGGATGATGACGGCTTGCGATCTGATCATCGCGTTCAAGGAATACCCCCACGATGATGCAACCCCTCGGGCAGAAGAGCTCTTTGATCTCGCCCGCCGCACCCATATTGGTGAGATCCGCCCGACCATGGCGCGCTATGATTGCCGCATGATCCACCTCTACCTCACCAAGTCTGAGCCGATGCGCAGCTTCATTGATCGCCTCTCAGCGATGGAAACGGGCAAGGTCCTGTCGCTCACGCTGATCCATGGCTTCCCCTGGGGGGATGTGCCCGATGTCGGCGCGCAGATTTTGGTGATCACAGATCATGATCCCGCCTTGGCGGAAACCACGGCCAAAATCCTGGGCCAGGATTTCTTTGCTCTGCGCCACGCCGTCACGGGCGACTATGCCACGCTCGATGCCGCCCTGTCCGCCGCCCTGTCCGCCGCCCAGGCCGCCGCCCTGTCCGGCTCTGCGCATCCGGTCGTGCTGGCCGATATGGGGGACAATTCCGGCGGTGGCGCCCCGGGCGATGCCACGCCCATGCTGCGCGCGTTGCTGGACCGGGGCTGCGACAGTGTGGCCACCGGCATCTATTGGGATCCCATCGCCGTGCGACTGTGCCAGGACGTGGGGGAGGGGCGTGACATCACGCTGCGATTGGGTGGCAAAACCAGCCCGATGTCAGGCGACCCGGTGGACCTGACGGCCAAAATCATGCGCATCACGGCCGGCCTTGGTCAACATCTCGGCACCGGGCTCGAACCGCTGGGCACCCTCGTCTGGCTGCGTCTGGGGGAGGGGTTCGACATCTTGATCAACGATCTGCGCACTCAAGTCTACCACCCCGAAGCCTTTGAGCAGATGGGCATCCGCCTTGGCGAGAAAAAGATCGTCACGGTCAAATCCCTGTTTCACTTCTACGGCCCCTTCTCGCAGATCGCCGCAGAGATCATTCAGGTCGCCACCCCCGGCGGGACGTGTCCCAAGTTTGACGACCTCGCGCTCACCAAACGCCGCGTGCCCTATTGGCCCCGTGTGGAGGATCCGTTTGACTGCTGACATCCTGATCCGCGATGCCAATGTGCTTGATGGCACCGGTGGCCCGGCCTACCGCGCGGATATCGAAATCACCGGCGACACGATCACGCGGGTGGGGCATCTGGCGGACATCTCTGCCCGAGAGACGCTCCATGCCCATGGCCTCACCGCCGCGCCCGGGTTCATTGACGTGCACACCCATGATGATTGGGCGGTGATCGAGGACCCGGGCCTGGCCTGCAAGATCACCCAAGGCGTGACCACGGTGGTGGTGGGCAATTGCGGCATCTCGGCCGCCCCCTTTGCGCCGCGCGACAGCCTGCCTGCGCCCTTTGGCATTGTCCCCCGCATCAACGCGCTGAGCGCGCCCACCGTCTCTGCCTATGCGCATCGGGTGGCCGGGGCGGCACCGGCGGTGAATGTGCGCCTTCTGGTCGGGCATTCCACCCTGCGCGCGGGCGTGATGCAGGATCTGGATCGCCCCGCCACCGCGTCTGAGATTGAGACGATGGCCACAAAGCTCGATCACGCCTTGACGGAAGGCGCAACAGGGCTCTCCTCTGGGCTGGATTACCCCTCGGCCTCCGCGGCGCCCATGGAAGAGATGGTGACGCTCGCCCGCGTCCTCGCACGGCACCCCGATGCGCTTTATACCACCCATATCCGCGATGAGGCCGATGGCGTGATCGAGGCCGTGCGCGAGGCGCTCAGCACCGCGAAATCCGCAGAGGTGCCGCTGCTTTTGTCCCATCACAAATGCGCGGGCGCGCGCAATTTTGGCAAAAGCGTTCAGACGCTGGCGATGATTGACCGGGCCCGCTCGTCGCAAAGCGTCTCGCTCGATGTCTACCCCTACACCGCGTCCTCCAGCGCCTTGCTGCCTCATTTCGCCGAGGCCGCGCCGGAGGTCTTGGTGATCTGGTCCACGCCCCATCCCGATATGGCCGGGCGGATGCTCGATGACATCGCCGCCGATTGGGGCACCGACCGGGGCGGCGCGATCGCGCGGCTGTCCCCTGCGGCAGCGGTGTATTTTGACATGGATGACGCCGATCTCGATCGCATTCTCACGCACCCGGCCGCGATGATCGGCTCTGACGGGATCCCGGGCACGCCCAAACCCCATCCGCGCCTTTGGGGTACGTTTCCTCGGGTTCTGGGTCACTATGTCCGCGATCGCGCGCTGCTGTCTCTGCCGACAGCCGTCCATAAAATGACCGGTCTGAGCGCCGCGCGCTTTGGCCTGTCGGATCGTGGTCTGATCAAACCGGGGATGAAGGCCGATCTGACGCTCTTTGACCCCGCTACCATCATCGACCGCGCCGATTATGCCGCCTCCGAACGCGCCAGCCTGGGCATCGCCCATGTGCTGGTGGGCGGGCAGCTCGCGCTGCACAATGGCGCGCAAACGACGGCCCGCGCGGGCCGCTTTCTGCATCGCAAAGGACACTGACATGCCCCGAACCGTCTGGCTCAACGGCGCCTTCATGCCCGAGGATGAGGCCCAGCTGCCCATATTTGACCGTGGTCTCCTCTTTGCGGATGCGGTCTACGAAGGGCTGGGCGTGCTCGATGGGCACATCATCGATTTTGCCCACCACATGGCCCGCCTGCGCCGCTCCCTATCCGAACTTGACATGGCAGAGCCGATGTCTGAGGCCGCGCTGCACGCCGCGCTGACGGATTTGATCACCCGCAACACCATGACCGAGGGCTTTCTCTACCTCCACATCACCCGGGGCGCCCATGATCGCGATTACCTTTATCCGGCGGGCCTCACCCCCAATATCTTCGCCTTCACCCAAGACACCCATGACGCGCCCACGCTCACCCTGGCCAGCGCGCCCGATATCCGCTGGGCCCGGCGCGACATCAAAACCACCAACCTGCTGGGTCAGGTCATGGCCAAAGAGATCGCCCGCAAAGCCGGCGCCGATGAGGCGCTGATGGTCGATCGAGAGGGCTTCGTCACCGAATGCGGGGCCATGTCGTTTTTCATGATCAAAGACGGCGCGCTCTATGCCCGCCCGCTCTTGGGGGAGCTTTTGCCCGGCATCACCCGCCAAACCATGCTTCGCGTGGCGCAGGCGGAACACCTCGTCATCCATGAGGAACGCTACACGCTGGAGGACACGTTCACGGCTGATGAGGCCTTCGCCACAGGCGCGTCGAGCTACATTCAGCCAGTGACCCAGATCGACGGGCACACAATCGGCTCCGGCGCGCCCGGCCCCGTGACTCAAAGCTTGCGCACAGCCTACCTTGCCGCCATCCGCGCTGATTTTGCCGCGCGCGCTGACTAATCCAACGCAGCACCTGCTGCCTCTTCGGGATTTGAGTATTTCTGGCAAGAAGAAACTGGGCGTTGGTCCTCCTATTTCATCTTTCCAAAAATACTCCCGCCGGAGGCTCAAAATCAAAGGCGCTTCGCATTTCTCCAATCGCAACGCCCGGTTTTTCAGCGAAAGCCTGTTTCAGAACGCCCGGATTGCGCGGGGCTGCTGACTCCCTTGACTCACGCAATCCCGCCTGACAATCTCAATATATGAAATGCTTGTGCCGATATATAGAACGATAGGGAGATCACACATGGGCAAATTTACCGGATTGATCGCGGCCGCGGTGGCCGCGCTAGGCGTCGCAGGGGCGGAGACGGCCTCGGCCAAAAGCGCCACGTTGCAAGCGGTCGAGGATCGCGGCACGTTGCTCTGCTCAGGCCACAATGGCAGCTATTTCGGCTTTGTTGAGGTCAATGACAAAAACGAATGGAAAGGCCTCGATATTGATCTTTGCCGCGCGCTGTCGGTGATGATCCTGGGCGACAAGGATGCCAACCAGATTGTCCCGCTCAGCTGGGCGCAGCGCTTCCCGGCGCTGCAATCGGGTGACGTGGATGTCGTGATCAAGGCCACCGGCTGGACCATGGGCCGCGACACCGAACTGGGCCTGCAATTCTCGCTGCCCTATTTCTTTGGCGGCGCGCAGGTGATGGTCCGCAAAGAGCTGGGTATTGAGACGGTTGAGGGCCTCGATGGCGGCACCGTCTGCGTGGCCGCGGGCACCACGATCGAACGGATCGTGGCCGACCACCTCAAGGCCGAAGAGGTCGAGCATGAAATGGTCAGCTTTGAAAAAACCGCCGAGGTGATCGGCGCCTACAAGGCCGGTCGTTGCGATGGCTACGCCGCCTGGGGCCCCTCCATCGCCGTGCTGCTGGCCAACCAGTTTGAAGATGCAGGCGAGCACATGATCCTGTCGGACAAGCTCTCGGCGGAGCCGATTTCGGCCGCCATGCGCTCCGGCGATGATGAATGGGTCGATGTGGTCAACTGGATGCTGGCCGCACTTCTCAAAGCCGAAGAAGAGGGCGTGACCTCCGCCAATATCGACGCCATGGTTGCCGATCCGCCCAACCCCACCGTGGCGCGCCTTTTGGGCGTGAACCCCGGCATGGGCGAACGCCTTGGCCTGCGCGAAACATGGGCGCGGGAGATGATCGCCGAGATGGGCAATTTCGCCGAGATCTATGATCGCAACCTGGGCGAGGGGTCACCCTATAAGCTGGAGCGCGGTCTCAACGCGCTGTGGTCCGATGGCGGTGTGCTCTATTCCCCCATTCTGGATTGATCTAGACTGATCCATGACAGGCCGCCCCCGTTGCGGGGCGGCCTTTTGCATAAACCGGGGGCGGGGCCATGCTCGGCTGGAAGGACATCAGACAGATGACCGCGCGCGAAATCGCGTTGCAACTTGGCGTCATCGTCTTGATCGTCGTGATCATCGTCAGTGCCTATCAAAGCGCGCAGTACAATCTCACCCGGCTGGGCATCACCTCGGGCTATAGCTTTCTGGATCGCGACACCGGGTGGAGCTATTCGTTCTCGCTTCTGGAACGCTCCATCGATGACACATACCGCAAGACGCTTTTGATCGGCTTTCTCAACACGATCTTTGTGGGGGTTATCTCGATCATCTTTGCCACGATCCTGGGCTTTCTGATCGGCACCGCCCGCGACAGCCGCAACCTCGGGCTCAGCACCGCCGCCAGCGTCTACATCCAAATTTTCCGCAACATCCCGCTGATCCTGCAAGTGGTGTTCCTCTATGCGATCCTCATCCATTTCCCCGGACCCAAACAGGCCTACGCCTTGGGTGACGTGATCTTCATGTCCAATCGCGGGATCATGGTGCCGGTCTTCAACATGCCGCTTTGGTCGGCGGGGGTGGCCGCGGGGCTGTCGATCCTCGCAGGGATCGTGCTCTTCCACGTCAACAAATCCATGCTCCGCGCCGCTCTTTTGACCCTCACGGCGACGGTGGTGGCCTTCGCCGTCATGCTCCTTCTCACTCGTCCCGAAGGGGAGCCGCTGATCTCTGTGCCTTTCCTCAAAGGTCTGCGGTTCCGCGAGGGTGTCACCATCTCGGTCGAACTGGCGGCCATGATCGTGGGCATCGTCCTTTATGGCGCGGCCTATATCGGGGAGGTCGTGCGCGGCGGTCTGGCGGCGGTCAACAAAGGCATCGTTGAGGCCGGTGGCAGCCTCGGGCTCAGCCCTTTCGCCATCTGGTGGACGCTCAAGGTGCCCATGGCGCTCCGCTCCATCGTGCCGCCATTGGGCAATCAATGGATCTTCATCATGAAGGCCACCACCGTGGGCGTCGCCATCGGGTTTTCCGATCTCTTCTACATCGTTTCGACCTCCATCACCCAATCCGGCCAGACGCTGGAATTGATCGGCATCCTGATGGGCGCGTTCCTGATGGTGAATTTCGCCCTGGCCCAGGCCATCAACTGGCTCAACCGCCGCCTCGCGCTCAAGGGATATGGCTGAATGTCGGGTCAGGTCACATATCTGCAAAACCTGCAGCGCCGCGCGTTTGGCACGCCCAAAGACACCGTGCTGACCCTGATCGTGGGGCTCGCGCTGGCCTGGCTGGCCTGGCTCGCCATCGATTGGGGCATCCTGCGGGCCGTCTGGCGGGCCGAAGATGTCGCGCTCTGCCGAGACGACGGGGCAGGGGCCTGCTGGTCGGTGATTGACGCCCGCCACCGGCTGATCCTTTTTGGCCTCTACCCGTTTGACGAACACTGGCGCTCCACCACCGCCGCGCTGGCGATCATCGTCACGGTGATCCTCTCTTGCGTGCCGTGGTTCTGGGCCGGGCGGCGTATCATCACGCTTTGGACCCTCGGCTTTGCAAGCTACTACCTGCTGATGGAGGGCTCGCTTTTGGGCCTCGCGCAGGTCACCACCGACAAATGGGGCGGGCTCAGCCTCGTGCTCTTCCTTTTTTCCTCCGTCGTCCTCCTCGGCATGCCCATGGGTCTGGGCCTTGCCCTGATGCGCCGCTCACGGCTGCCCGTGCTGCGCCTCACCGCGTCACTGCTGATTGATTTTGTCCGCTCCCTGCCGCTTCTCACCACGCTCTTCACCGCCGCCGTCGTGGTGCCGATCCTGCTGCCCGACTGGCTTCAGGGCGACAAAATCTGGCGCATCATCGTGGCGTTTGCGCTCTTTTTTGCCTGCTACCAGGCCGAGGTCTTCCGCGGCGGGTTCCAAGCCATCCCCCATGGGCAATTCGAGGCGGGCAAAGCCTTGGGTCTGGGCAAATGGCAGGTCCTCTGGCTCATCATCCTGCCGCAGGTTTTTCGCCACGCGCTGCCCGCGACGATCAACATGGTGGTGATCACCTTTAAGGAAACCGCCGTGGTGATCATCATCGGGCTGTTTGACTTGCTCGCCTCCGCCCAGGCCGCCTTTGGCACCGGCGAATGGGTTTCCTATTACATGGAAACCTATGTCTTTGTGGCCTTCATCTATTGGGCCTTCATCACATCACTGAGCCGTTACGGCGAGTACCTCAAAGACCGCCTCGCCAACGAAGAACACTAACAATCACAGCCCCGGCGCGGACTCAAGGCCAACGGCCGCCGCGCCTTCGCAAGGCCCCACCCAGGGCCTGGCGAAATGCGATGCTCAGCGCGCCGATCAATCATCCTGCGGTATGTCACGATAAAATGCCCTCGAACGCCATCCAGATCGCCAGACCGGGGCCTTGCAAAGGCGCGCCTTATCACTCTCAATCCAGCACAACGCGTCCCGCAGGCGCGCTCACCTCAAAGGCCAGCCCCTGCACGCCTTCACTCACACTCGCCAAATGATCCACGCGCAGCGCCGTCAAAACCTCCAACACGCGCTCCGGCTCCGGGTGCGTCAGTCGGATATCGCGCAACGTCACGCCAATATCCTTCTGCCCCGTGCTCGGATGCGGCCCCGGCGACCACTCGATAAACGCGGGCACAAGCCCGCCCATCGGCAGCGATCCGTCCGTGGGCACCGTCAGCCGCCATGTCCGCTCGCCCCTTTGAAAATGCACGACCTCGCCCAGATCAATGGGCGAGCCGGCCACCACCGCATCCAGATCGGGCGTATTCACCACCCAACAGAGCGCCCTTGGCCGCTCAGCAATCCGCGCACGCGTGCTCTCATTATCCAGCGTAAACCACCGCACCCGCCCCGGATCCGGCGCGCCCGGATCCACCGCGATCAGCTCGAAAAAGCTCTCATGACCTGCCTGGCACACGCAATTATGCGTGCTCATCGCGTCATGTTTGGATCCCAGCGGCACCTCCGCACCCAAAAGCGCGGCCATCGCCGCCTGGCCGGTCAGCAAATCGCCCGTGCCAACCGTGAAATGATCCACCCGATTGTCCATATCCTACCCTTTCAACAGCGGCAGCGCCTGCGCCAGATCCGCCTTCAACGTGTCCAAACCATCAAAGCCTATATTGAACCGCACCAGATGCCCCGGCACGTCCCATGTTGTGGCCGTCCGCGTCGGCACCACCGGCAGGACAAGGCTCTCATACCCGCCCCAGCTCACGCCGATCCCGAAATGCTGTAGCCCGTCACAAAACGCGTTCACATCGGCCACGCTTTCGGCGTCAAACACCACGCCAAAAAGCCCTGCCGCCCCGGAAAAATCCCGCGCCCAAAATGCGTGCCCCGGGCAGTCCTCCCGCGCCGGGTGCAACACGCGAACCACCTCTGGCCGCGCGGCAAACCACGCGGCCATTTCGCGCCCGGCCTGGTCCACATGGGCCATCCGCATCTTGAGCGTCCGCAGTCCCCGCAGCGACAAAAACACCTCCTGCGCGCCGGGTTTGTCGCCCACCACCATGACCGTCTTGCGAATGGCGCGCAGCACATCGCCGCCCCCCGCAATCGTCCCGATCATCGCGTCCGAGTGCCCGTTGAGGAATTTCGATCCCGACGCCACGACCACATCCACGCCCAAGCGCAGAGGCTGACAAAACACCGGTGTGGGCCAAGTCGCATCCAGGATCGACACCACACCCGCCGCCCGGCACGCCTCGGCAATCGCCGGAATATCGGGCATCTCAAACGTGCCGGACCCGGGCGCCTCAAACATCACCGCCGCCGTGGTGTCGCGAAAAAGCCCGGCCACATCCGCGCCCAGCATCGGGTCAAAATACTCCACCTCAACGCCCTGGCGCGGCAGCATCAGATCGCAAAACCCCCGCGTGTTGCCATAGACGTGATCGGCCACCAACAGGTGATCACCCGCCTTCACAACCCCCATCAACGCACAAGTAATTGCGGCCACACCGGACGAGGTCAGCACAACGCCCTCGGCCCCCTCCAACTCGGCCAGGGCGGCCTCCAACGCATAGACCGCCTCATTCCCGTAGCGCCCGTAATACATCGTCCCGCTCTCGTAGCGGGCATCGCGTGCCGCCTCGAACGCGGCCACCGTGTCAAACACCATGGTGGAGCCCAGCTCGATGGGCAGGTTCACATGGCGGCCTTCGTGTTTCTTGGGCCGTCCCGCCTGCACCAGCGTATCGGAAAGGGGTTTTTTCGCCATGGCTCACTCCTCTTATTTAGCGATGACAGCGCCGCCATTTCGTGTCAATAAATGAAATAGCTTTTCCGAATACCGGCACGCACCTCATGGACTCAGATATCACCGAAAGCTTGACCTCCTCCCATTGGGGCATCGGCGTGGTGCGCACCAAAGACGGGCAGATCCTCTCGGTGGACGGGCATGACAGCGATCCTGACCCCTCTGCGCTCAATGGGAATATGGCGGGTGGCCTCACCGATCAAACCCGCATCCTCCGCCCCTGTGTCCGCGCGGGATGGCTCAAGGATCGCACCGGTGAGCGGGGCCGCGACGGTTATGTCGAACTGCCCTGGGATGAGGTGCTCGACATCCTCGCCGCAGAGCTCACCCGCATCCGCGACACCCACGGCAATGAGGCGATTTTCGCAGGCTCTTATGGTTGGGCCAGCGCTGGCCGTTTCCACCACGCCCAAAGTCAGCTCAAGCGCTTTCTCAATTGCTTTGGCGGCTTTGTCCGGTCCGAGGGCAATTACAGCTACAACGCCGCCATGACGGCCATGCCCCACATCGTCGGCGGCGTCTTTCGCCAACACGTGATTGAGGCCACCCGTTGGTCCGTCATCGCGGAGCAGTCCGACCTTGTCGTCCTTTTCGGCGGCAATGCCATGCGCAACATGCAGATCTGTGACGGCGGCAATTCCCGCCACCGCATGGCGGGCAATCTCGCCAAATGCGTGGCCAACGGCGTGCAATTCATCAATCTAAGCCCCTTGCGCAGCGATGTCGACCCGTCCGTGAAGGCCGAATGGCTCCAACCCCGCCCCGGCAGTGACACCGCGATCATGCTGGCGCTCTGCCACACGTTGCTCACCGAAAATCTCCACGATCCGGCTTTCCTCGCCCGCTACACCGTGGGCTTTGATCGCGTCGCCGCCTATCTGAAGGGCGAAACCGACGGCACCCCCAAAACCGCCGATTGGGCCGCATCTCTCTCCGGCCTGCCGTCTGAGCGCATCCGTCTGCTCGCCCGCCAAATGGCAGGCTCGCGCAGCATGGTCGCCTGCGCCGCCGGCCTGCAGCGCGCCGATTGGGGCGAACAACCGCTCTGGGCCGTGGTCACGCTCGCGGCCATGCTGGGTCAGATCGGCCTGCCGGGCGGTGGCTATACGATCGCGTATGGTGTCAACGGCCATGTCGGCAACGTCTCCCGCCCGTTCCCATGGGGCGCGCTGCCCCAAGGGCAGAACCCGGTCAAAACCTGGCTGCCGGTCACGATGATTGCCGAAATGCTCCTCCGCCCCGGAGAGCGCTTTCGCCACAACGGTGAGACCATGACATTGCCCCATGCCCGTCTTGTCTGGTGGGCCGGCGGCAACCCGTTTCATCACCATCAGGATCTGGGCCGTCTCCGACGCGCCTTTCAGACCCCCGAGACGATCATCGTCAATGAACTTAACTGGACCGCCACCGCGCGCCATGCCGACATCGTCCTGCCCGTCGCGGCGGGGCCTGAGCGCACGGACTTTGGCGGCGGGCGCACTGACAACATCCTCGTGCCCATGCCCAAGGCCGCCCAACCCCCCGGTCAGGCCCGGGTTGAATACGACATCTACACCGATCTCGCCCGCCGCCTGGGGCTGGAAGAGGCGTTCACCCAAGGGCGCAGCGAAGACGATTGGCTCCGCGCCCTCTGGCAAGAGACGATGGAAAACGGCGCGGCCAAAGGCTTCGACCTCCCCGATTGGGACAGCTTCATCACCGGGGACATCCTCGAATTCCCCGACCCGGCCCCCGACCAGGTGTTTCTGGCCGAGTTCCGCGCCGACCCCGACGCACACCCGCGCCCCACCCCCAGCGGCAAGATTGAGCTTTTCTCGCAGACCGTCGCGGCCATGGACCTCACCGAATGCCGCGGCCATGCCACGTGGAACGCCCCGCGCGACCAAACGGCGGCCAAATACCCGCTCGCGCTCATCTCCGGCCAACCCGGCACGCGGCTGCACAGCCAATTCGACAGCGGCGCCACCTCCATGGCTCAGAAAATCGCGGGACGGGAGCCTGCCCTCATCCATCCCGCTGACGCTGAGCCCCGTGGCATCACCACCGGCGATGTGGTTGAGCTTTGGAATGACCGTGGCCGCTGCCTCGCAGGCGCGCGGGTGACCGGTGACGTGATGCCCGGTGCGGTGTTTCTCTGGACCGGCGCCTGGTACGATCCTGATTTCGACGACCCCCATCACCGCGACCGGCACGGCAACCCCAACACGCTGACCCATGATCTGCGCACGTCGGAGTGGACCCAAAGCCCTGCGGCCCATTCCGTTCAGGTGGAGATGCGCAAACTCGATGGTCCCGCGCCATCGGTTCGCGCCCATCATCCCCCAGCCCGTCTGCCAGACCCGCGAGAGCCCTCATGACCACAACCACCCCGTCCAAACCCGACACCCGCGTGGACAGCACCCTGTCCAAAGGCCTCGCCATCCTAGAGGTTCTCACCGCCGCCAAAGGCAGCCTCGGCGTCTCCGCCCTTGCGCGGCAGTTGGGCCTGACCAAATCCAACACGTTCCGCCTTTTGCAAACGCTGGTGGCGCTGGGCTATGTCCGTCATGAGCCCGATAAAACCTACTCCGCCACGCTCAAAACCTGGCAAGTGGGTCGCGCCGTGGTGGAAAACCTGAACCTGCGCACGGCGGCCGCCCCGATGATGAAATACCTCGCCGATGAAACCTCCGAGACGGTTTATTTGGCCGTGCAGGACGGGCTCGACGTGGTCTATATCGACAAGATCGAAAGCGTGAAGCCGATCCGCTCCTGGAACCCCATTGGCGGCACCGCGCCGCTTTATTGCGTGGGCACTGGCAAAGCGATCCTGGCCGCGCGCTACGGGCAGCTTCGGTCGGCCATTGCGGCGGTTCTGACGGCGCACACCGATCGCACGCTGACGGATATGAAGGCGCTGGACGCCGACATGACCCAAACCCGCCTGCGCGGTTACGCGCTCGACACAGGCGAATTCCGCGCAGGCATCAAAAGCCTCGGCGCCGTGATCACCTTGCCCGATGGCACCGTGGTCGGCGCGCTGGGCATTTCCGTGCCGGATGTGAACCTGTCGGACGGAGACGAGACCCGCTACGGCGCCCTCGTCCAACACGCCGCCTCCGCCACCTCCAACGCGCTCTCCCGCCTCTAAGAAAACCCGCCCCGGGCCCGATCCGGGGCCTCGACGTTCAGACGCCGTAGGGCGGGGTTCAGCCCGCCATTCCAATCCAAAACTCCATGTTCAGCGCACCATTTCACGCGTTTCCCCCGCGCGGAATCAAGGCCCCTCGGGGCCGCCGCGCGTTCGGCCGTTGCCCGGCAGGCGATTACTTGCAATCGCTGAGAGGGAGGCCCCCACCCAGGGCCTGGCGAAATCGCAACTGCAGCGCGCCGCTCAGATATCGTGCGGTACATCACAATAAAACGCCCTAGCGCAAACCCTGGATCGCCAGACCGGGGCCTGTCAAACACGCGGCTCTTCCACTAATCCGTAGGGTGGGGTTCACCCCACCAATTGCTCTGGCGGGTATCGACTAAGGCGCTGGTGTCGGGCTGTCATCGCCGCAAACGGCCTCTCGGAGTTCCAGGAGGTTTGAAAGGCGCTTCTGCATCTCAACGTCATCCCCCGAGATGAACCAGAGCCCGCCACAGATCGCTGCATAGAGTTTCCAATCTCCAATACTTGTCGCGATCTGCTTTTTGAGTTGCGGCAAAAAAATGGGTTTTTTGGAGTTTCGTGCCTTCTCGAGCTCATTCTCAAGTTCCACGATCCTCGCATTCAGTCGCCTAACCTCGTCATGCAGCTTTTGTTCGTTTTCTTCGGATAAGTCTTTCAAAACCAGTACGGCACCAATTTTGCCCAAAGACACTGAAATAGCTGGCAGCGTCGCAAATGTTTCCGGCAGCTGGTTTAACCCCGTCTCAGAGAAAAATGCCTCTTGCGCGCGTGTAATTTCGTGTTGAACGTGCGCGCAAGAGGCAAGGCCAATCGCCTTATTTTCAAAGAGTTTCGTCGCTGAGGGCCGGCCGTTTTCAACCGCTCGCCGGTCAGAACCAGAAGGTTCTCTGTTGAAATTGGCTTCAATGCGTTCAATTTCTGCCGCCACCGCCGCTGGCCCAGCTTCCCAACGCTCTTCATCTATAAGCGCGACCATATGTTGTACTTCCCAACTTACATGTTCCCCGGTCAGAAGGCCTGTATACCATGCTTTCCAGAATTCCCATGCTGGTCCATCGTCAACCTTTGAACTGCGATCTGAGAGTGCATTGGTTAGCCAGTCTGGTTGCTTGGATCCCTGCCAGATAGGGGTTTTGAAGAGAACCTTGAAATCAAAGTTTATGTCGTTTAGCGCCTCTTCGAACGCCGTTTCGCCGGCGGCGTCCGCCGATGTCGCTTCTATGGCTTCAGCTGCTTTGGTAACTGAATCCTTGGCGTAGGAAGCGGCGTCAGCTTCAAAAGTTATGGCCTCGGCGGCGAACATAGCCGCTTGTACGGCGTTCCGACAGGCCGCGTCGTTCGTGCCATCTTGGCAATTAAAGACTGACTTGACCGCATTAGAGGCCGCATGCTGCAAAGTAGGGGAGCTTGATTGATTAGCAACCACGGAAGTCAGAATTAAGCGACCTGTCAAAAGCGCAAGCTGTTCACTGTTTGGGCGCGCGCGGGCAATACGTGTGATCAGTGGATATGATCTGGCTGCCGCACGAGCGGCGATTAAGCCCATATTGCGATCAGAAAGGCCATTGAACCGGGACCTAATATCAAACTGATGCATCTATAACCCCTAAGTTGGCACTTATTGGCATTCACTAATTCATGTGGTCGCACCAAACAATCGCACGCTTGACCACTCCCCAAATCCCCTACATATCCCCACCATGACACCGCTCTCACATATCCGCAATTTCTCCATCGTCGCCCATATCGACCACGGGAAATCCACGCTCGCCGATCGCCTCATTCAGTCCACCAACACGGTGGCCGAGCGCGACATGAAAGAGCAGCTTCTCGACAGCATGGATATCGAGCGAGAACGCGGCATCACCATCAAGGCCAACACCGTCCGCATCGACTACACCGCGGCAGATGGCGAGACCTATGTCCTCAACCTCATCGACACCCCCGGCCATGTCGATTTCGCCTATGAGGTCAGCCGCTCTATGCGCGCTGTCGAAGGGTCCTTGCTGGTTGTGGACAGCACCCAAGGCGTCGAGGCGCAGACGCTCGCCAATGTCTATCAGGCCATTGACGCCGACCACGAGCTTGTCCCCGTCCTCAATAAAATCGACCTGCCCGCCTCTGACATTGACCGCGTCGCCGAACAGATCGAGGATGTGATCGGCATCGATGCCTCCGGCGCGATCCCCGTCTCCGCCAAGACGGGTGAGGGGATCCAGGAGACGCTTGAGGCCATCGTCACCCATCTGCCCACCCCCAGCGGCGACATCAACGCCCCCCTCAAAGCCATGCTCGTCGACAGCTGGTATGACCCCTATCTCGGCGTCGTCGTCCTCGTCCGCATCATGGATGGTCAGCTCAAAAAGGGCGACCAGATCAAGATGATGCAAACCGGCGCCAAATACGGCGTCGACCGCATCGGCGTCTTCCGCCCGCAAATGCAAAATATCGACGCGCTGGGCCCGGGTGAGATCGGCTTCATCACCGCCTCGATCAAACAGGTGCGCGACACCCGCGTGGGCGACACCATCACGCACGAGAAAAAGGGCACGACCGAGCCGCTGCCGGGCTTCAAACCCGCCCAACCGGTCGTCTTCTGCGGCCTCTTCCCCGTCGACAGCGCCCAGTTCGAAGATCTGCGCGACGCCATCGACAAGCTTGCCCTCAACGACGCCTCTTTCAGCTTTGAGATGGAAACCTCCGCCGCGCTCGGCTTCGGCTTCCGCTGCGGCTTCCTCGGGCTCTTGCATCTCGAAGTCATCCGCGACCGCATTGAGCGCGAATATGACATTGAACTGATCACCACCGCGCCGTCGGTCATCTACCACATCTACATGAAGGACGGGACGAACTTCGACCTGCACAACCCCGCCGACATGCCCGACCCCAGCCATATCGACCACCTCGAAGAACCGCGCATCAAGGCCACCATCCTCGTGCCAGACGACTACCTCGGCGACGTCCTCAAACTCTGCCAGGACCGCCGCGGCATTCAGCTCGATCTCACCTATGCCGGCTCCCGCGCCAT
>JBCCDT010000088.1:0-18154 GCA_039030635.1 Pseudomonadota bacterium | reverse complement strand
GTGTTTGATCCGATCCACGCCGTGGTACAGCAACCGCGCCGCGCCGCCCATCACCACCACATCACCAGAGTGCAACCAAAGGCTTTCAGTTTTGCCG
Organism: Pseudomonadota bacterium; assembly: GCA_039030635.1. Classification (GTDB taxonomy): domain Bacteria; phylum Pseudomonadota; class Alphaproteobacteria; order Rhodobacterales; family Rhodobacteraceae; genus Roseovarius. Next base: position 18,057 of record JBCCDT010000088.1, on the reverse strand, counting down.
CCGCGCGTTTCGTTGCCCATCCGAAACAGCGCCTCATCCCCCAATGAGATCGACAGAACCGGCCAGGCGAAATCGGCTTCATCGCGGTCTTGATGCATGCCCATCTTGGCCGTGTCGTCGTAAAAGTTGACCAGGCAGCAATCTGGATCCCGTTCTCCTGAGATCAAAGCCCGCCAAATGGCCAGCACGCTGTCCGGTATCGCAGGCCATGCAGAGCCAGAGGGGTGCTCCGTCACATAGCGGTATCCGCGCCGGTCTGAAAACCACCCGTATTTCCCCGCAGACGTCATGCGCACGCGCATTGGCTTGCCATAGGGTGTCATCGGCGAAAACAGTGGCGCGGCGCGCACAATCTCGCGGATATCCGTCACCACCGCGCTTTGGTCACCGGCATCCAAGAAACCACCGTAAATTTCGAATCCCCGGATCACCTGGTTTGGTTTTGGCCTGTCTTCGGGGCGAATCGCGTTTTCCATCTGTTGACCATTTGCAATTAAGCCAATTTTGCCGCCTGCGCCCTGCACCAAAGGTTGCAGGGGGCAAACACGCTAACTATATACCCCGAGGAAATACGGACCAGTGTTCAACCGGCCCGGCTTTCCTTGGAAGCCTGACGCCAAAATGGGTCGGGCATCCGTTCTAATCGCCTTATGAAGAAGGGATCGAAAAACATGGCCAAAGTGATTGGTATTGACCTCGGCACCACAAACAGCTGCGTCGCTATCATGGATGGTAGCCAGGCGCGCGTGATTGAAAATTCCGAAGGGGCCCGCACAACCCCATCGATCGTTGCGTTTACAGATGATGAACGCCTTGTGGGTCAGCCCGCCAAGCGGCAGGCCGTCACCAACCCCGAAAACACCGTCTTTGGTGTGAAGCGTCTCATCGGCCGCCGCGCAGATGACAAGGACCTCGCCAAAGACAAGAAAAACATGCCGTTCAACGTCATCGACGGCGGCAATGGCGACGCATGGGTCGAAGCCAAGGGCGAAAAGTACAGCCCCTCCCAGATTTCCGCCTTCATCCTCGGTAAGATGAAGGAAACCGCTGAGTCGTATCTCGGCGAAGAGGTGACGCAAGCCGTCATCACCGTCCCCGCTTATTTCAACGATGCGCAGCGTCAGGCGACGAAAGACGCCGGTAAAATCGCCGGTCTCGAAGTGCTGCGGATCATCAACGAGCCGACAGCCGCCGCGCTGGCCTATGGTCTCGACAAGCAAGAAACGCACACCATCGCGGTCTACGACCTCGGCGGTGGTACGTTCGACGTGACCATCCTTGAGATTGACGATGGCCTCTTTGAGGTAAAATCCACCAACGGTGACACGTTCCTCGGCGGTGAAGACTTTGACATGCGCATCGTCAATTACCTCGCCGATCAGTTTAAAAAGGAAAACGGCGTTGACCTGACCAAGGACAAGATGGCGCTGCAGCGTCTCAAGGAAGCCGCTGAAAAAGCTAAGATTGAGCTCAGCTCATCCTCCCAGACAGAGATCAACCAGCCGTTCATCTCCATGGGCTCCGACGGCGCACCGCTGCACATGGTGATCAAACTCACTCGGGCAAAGCTGGAAAGCCTTGTTGGTGACCTGATCCAAGCCTCGCTAAAGCCGTGCAAGGCCGCACTGAAAGACGCGGGTCTGTCAGCGTCTGACATTGATGAGGTTGTCCTCGTCGGTGGTATGACACGGATGCCACGCGTGGTGGAAGAAGTCACCAAATTCTTCGGCAAAGAGCCCCACAAGGGCGTGAACCCCGACGAAGTGGTCGCCATGGGCGCTGCCATTCAGGCCGGTGTTCTGCAGGGTGACGTGAAAGACGTGGTTCTGCTGGATGTGACGCCTCTGTCCTTGGGTATCGAAACCCTCGGCGGTGTGTTCACCCGCCTCATTGACCGCAACACCACGATCCCGACAAACAAGGGTCAGATCTTCTCAACGGCCGAAGACAATCAATCCGCCGTGACGATCCGTGTGTTCCAGGGTGAACGTGAGATGGCCGCCGACAACAAGATCCTCGGTCAGTTCAACCTCGAAGACATCCCGCCCGCGCCCCGCGGCCTGCCTCAGATCGAGGTAACGTTCGACATCGACGCCAACGGCATCGTGTCGGTTCAGGCCAAGGACAAAGGCACCGGCAAAGAGCACAAGATCACGATCCAAGCCTCTGGCGGCCTGTCCGATGAAGATATCGAGAACATGGTCAAGGACGCCGAAGAAAACGCGGAGGCCGATAAGGAACGCCGCGAAATGGTCGAGGCGCGCAACCAGGCCGAAAGCCTCATTCACTCGACCGAAAAGTCGATTGAAGAGCATAGCGACAAGGTCGACCCGACCACCGTTGAGGCCATTGAGCTTGCCATTGCGGCGCTCAAGGACGATCTGGAGAAAGACGATGTCACCGGCGAAAAGATCAAAGCCGGCATTCAGAACGTGACCGAGGCCGCCATGAAACTGGGTGAAGCCATTTACAAGGCCAGCCAGGAAGAGGGCGAAGACGAACCCGTGGCCGCCGATGAGGCCGGTCCGGATGACGACACCATCGTCGACGCCGATTTCGAAGATCTCGACAAAGATAAGCGTGCGTAAGGGCGCATCACCGGTGATCGGGGGCCCAGGCGGCCCCCGATTGGCTTGGTGCCCGATCCCCGCTTAAGGAGACTTCGAATGGCAAAACGCGATTACTACGAAGTTCTTGGTATTTCCAAAGGTGCGTCTGCGGACGAGATCAAGAAGGCCTATCGCTCCAAAGCCAAGGAACTTCACCCAGACCGCAACAAGGACAATCCTGCGTCTGAGGCCGCTTTCAAAGAAGCGGGCGAGGCCTATGACATCCTGAAAGACCCCGAAAGGAAGGCCGCCTATGACCGCTACGGTCATGCGGCGTTTGAGGGGGGCACAGGTGCGGGCGCCCGCCCCGGCGGCGGCTTCCAGCAGCAAGGTGATTTCGCCAGCGCATTCTCCGACGTGTTTGATGATCTGTTCGGCGATTTCATGGGCGGCGGCGGTCGCGGTGGGGCACGGCAACGGGCCGCGCGCGGGTCTGACCTGCGCTACAATCTGCGCGTCACCCTGGAAGAGGCCTATACCGGCCTGCAGAAAACGATCAATGTGCCCACCTCGGTGGTGTGTGACGCTTGTGACGGCACCGGGGCCGAAGGCGGGGCAGAGCCCACGACATGCCCAACCTGCTCCGGCATGGGCAAGGTGCGCGCGCAACAAGGCTTCTTCACGGTCGAACGCACATGTCCGACCTGCAATGGTCTGGGTCAGATTATCTCAAACCCCTGCAAGGTTTGCCACGGCCATGGCCGGGTGGAGAAAGACCGCTCTCTCAGCGTGAACATTCCGGCAGGCGTCGAAACCGGCACCCGCATCCGCCTCGGCGGTGAGGGTGAGGCCGGTATGCGCGGTGGTCCTTCGGGTGATCTCTACATCTTCATTGAGGTTGAGAAGCATTCCATTTTTGAACGCGAAGACAGCAGCCTCTTTTGCCGCGTCCCCGTGTCAATGAGCACGGCAGCGTTGGGCGGTGACATTGAAGTACCTACCATTGATGGCGGTCGCAGCCGGGTCAAAATTCCCGAAGGTTCTCAATCCGGCCGCCAGATGCGCCTGCGCTCCAAAGGCATGCCCGCCCTGCGTGGAGGCGCGCCGGGGGATATGTTCATTGAACTGGCCGTGGAAACCCCGGTGAACCTGACAGGTCGCCAAAAAGAGCTGTTGCGCGAATTCACCGAGCTGAGCGAGAACAACAATCCCGAAAGCAAAAGTTTTTTCTCCTCGGTGAAAAGCTTCTGGGACAGCATGAAAAGTTAACCTATCGGTAACCAGTTTTGAGTGAAGTTAAGGCATGGGAAACTCTCATGCCTTTTCTGATTTGAACCTACCGCTTTTCGACAGCGATGAGGTGGCACAGCCTGCCGCGCAGGCACCCTCCTACCTGCGCGACCACCGCAAACGCTTACGAGATCGGTTTCTACAGGGCGGCGCGGATGCCTTGCCTGATTACGAAATGCTCGAGCTTGTCCTTTTCCGCGCCATCCCGCGTCAAGATGTCAAACCTCTGGCCCGCGCGTTGCTGGAACAGTTTGGGGATTTCAACGCGGTCCTTTCCGCGCCCAAGGACCAATTGGAAGCGATGAAAGGCGTGGGTGAGGCTGTAATCTGTGAACTCAAGATTGTTGAGGCCGCAGCGCATCGCCTGTCCCAAACGCGTATCCGCCAGAAGCCGGTACTGTCGTCATGGGGTGCCTTGCTTGACTACTGCCGCACCACGATGGCCCATCGTGCCACGGAGCAGTTTCGTGTGTTCTTTCTCGATCGCAAAAACACCCTCATCGCCGACGAAGAACAAGCGCAAGGCACCGTTGATCATGTTCCCGTCTACCCCCGCGAGATCGTCAAACGCGCGCTTTTGCTAAACGCGAGCGCCCTCATCATGGTGCACAATCACCCCTCCGGCGATCCGACCCCGTCTAGCGCGGATATCGAGATGACACAGCAGGTCGTGACCGCCGCGCAGGCGCTGGGCATCACGCTCCACGATCATGTAATCATAGGCAAATCACAGGAAGTCAGCTTTCGCGCGGATGGGTACCTCTAGGCCGCGAAGTCTTTGCAGACAACCACTGCTCTCAGATCAGCCCTATCGCACCCAAACTTCGACGCGTCGATTGACCTGCCGGCCCCAGGATGTCTCGTCACAGGCCATCGGCATCGCCTCACCAAAGGCCTCCGCCTCAAGCGATACGCGCGATAGATCATCGGTCTCGGCCGCATCCACCACCGCTTGGCGCACCGCCTCGGCCCGCCGCTTGGAAATCCGCGCATTCACCTCGGCGGACCCTTCGCTGTCGGAAAAGCCAACAAAGACCAAGCGCCGCTCATCATAAAGACCGCTTTCCAGCGCACCCGCCAATTGCTGCACATTGAACCGCGATTGGGCATCCAAACGAACCGATCCAGCCTCAAATCGGAACGTGGTGCTGAGCCGCTTCAATGGCGTCAGAAAGGACACCATCTTTTGCAGGTCTTCCAATGACGTCTCTGCCCCCGCTTGCGCAATCGCATTGGCAAAACGATCCCCCTGTTGATGAACAGCAATTTCTTCGGGGGCCTGATCCACGTATCCCGCGCGCCGGATCACCAACTGCGCCGACGGATCCCTCAGATAGGATAGAAACTCCCGCACAAGTTTTGGAAACCGTCGCGCGGGGATGTAGAGGAACATGGGCGATGTCATCGGATAATCCTCTGTCTTCACGCCCCGCCGGTTGGCCCTCAGGGTAAAACCGCACTCGCCCGCGATGCCCAGCTCCCAGGCATTGCCCGTCTCTGATCGGCTGGTCACCCCAATGGCGAAAGGATCCAACGCCACCGCACGCGCCAGGTCTGGCCCGCCAGGATGCAACACCACACCTTCCACCAGGTCGGCATCCGCAGGCTCCAACAACACGTCATGCATCGCCTGACCCAAACCAGATGACGGCGCCAAGGCATGGACGGCCACGGGCGCATCGACGCCGCCCAAAAGCGCCCAATTGTCAATCTCACCAGACAAAAGCTGCGTCAGTTGCGGCACCGTCAACTCGGTCAGGGGGTTTGACGGCGCAACCACCGGCACCAGCGCATCGAGTGCGACGACCCGGCTCCCGTTGCGACCGGTCAGATCGCCCAGGCCGGCCTCTTCCGCGCGCACCCGCTCTTCTTCGCGCACCTCGCGCAGGGTCATCACCATGTCGGCCTGATCAGACAGCAAATCGGCAAAAGCTTCATCCGCATTGGTCAACCGAAAGGTAAACGCGCCGACATCCCGCTCCGTTTCACGATCAGACATCCGATAGACGGACGTGTTTTCGCTGATGCTTTCGCGGCGAAGGGCATAATCATTTCGGATGGCAAAGGCCTCTAGCAGCGCGGGCATCAACACCCGGCCCACCGTGGGCGCACCAGAAAAGGTCACCTTGGCTACGAAAGCTTCTAGATCAGGACAGCCCGGGCCCTCACACAGCACGCCAGAGCCATCGACCGTCAGCTCCCCATAGATCGTGTCGACCCGGTAAAACTCCCCGTCAAAGCCAAGCAAATCGCCGGAGATTTCCACATTGCCGTCACGCGATGTCAGCGTGACATCCTGAGCCCAGACGCATCCGGCCCAAAGAAAAAGTGCGGCGAAACCCGCCGCACGAAATGCTGTCATGGATGACTCCTGCTCGCAGCGCTTAGTTGCGCGCGATATTCAGGTCATCGAACATATTTTTCAACACCAGAAAGTCACCCACGGCGTCGCAGTCTGGCATTGCGAGGATCAAATCGCGGGCCCGCATCGGCTCTGCGCCGGATTTCTGCAGCACTTGCGCCTCCAGATCACGGCCACAATTGGCCTCGGTCACCACCGCCTCAAGGCTCAACTCAATGGAGCCTTCGTTGAGAGCTGTGCCCGTGGGGAAGGTATAAACTTCGATCATATGCGTGCTCAGCGGCGTGGGTTCCCCCATGCGCATCATAAACCCGCCTTCGCCCTTCGCGGCAGTGGCCAATTCGCCCATGGCACCAGACCACACATGGCCCGGCTCTTCATAGGTGGCGCCATATTCCAGCGCGTGCACCTGCAAACCGTCAAAGGCAGACCACTGCACGATCGCGCGGTCGTAATCCTGAACCGAAGTGACTTCGGCGTTGGCAACCACGGTCTCACCGCCGGTGAAGGTCACCATGAACACGGCCTTCTCCGTCAAAGCGGGCAGCATGACAGAGGCCAACCCATCGGCGTCGGTCATGCCCGACACCATCATTCCGTTATGGTGCACGGTGAACCCGGCGCTCTTGTGGCAGTTCGCGTCAATGATCAGATCGACCATCGCCGCCGCAGAGGTGATCGCCACCGCTTTGGTGTCACAGGCAAAGGATGGCGCTGGCTCTTCGCGCGGCAGAATGGAGTTTACGGGCGCATCATCCAACGATGCCACGGTCACTGGCTCATTTGGAAGCGTCTCAGGCTGCGGTGCAAAACCCGGGGGGGTCGGCGCATCGCCAGAAAAATTGATTGTCTTGGCAGCGGCCTGTGTTTCCACTGGCTCCGCCGTGGCGCCCTCTGCGTTCTTGGCGCGGCCAGGCGCCTCCGCCTCATCAAGTGTCGGGGTTTGGGCCAGAATGTCATTTTCAACCACAGCGTCCGTCAGGGGCTGGGTGGCCACACCGGCGACAGATGCCACCTGCACGCCTTGCGCACCGCGCTCATCCGGAGCGTCCATAATGTACTGCATCATGAACCCGGCGGCCAATGCCGTGAACAAGGTTCCAACAATAGTCAAAATACGACGGGCGCTGATCATAGCACTCTCCAAAACCTACCTCAGCCATTACCATGGCCGCCAAAAATGGCCCTGATGAGGCAGAGCTATGGAGTGTTTAAGGACGCGAAACGATCAGGCGAAACGGCCGTGACAGTGCTTGAATTTCTTACCTGATCCACAAGGGCAGGGCGCATTGCGGCCCGGATTGCCCCAATTGACCGACGGATCCTCGGCCTGCGGCTCTTGCGCGCCCTCTGTAGCAGCACTTGGCGCGGCACTTGCTTGTGCCTCTTCGACAGCACGGGCCATGGCGGCGCGTTGCGCCTCCATCTCGGCTTGCATCGCCTGTTGCTCTTCTTCCGTCATCGGGCGGATTTGGCAAAGCTTTTGGGTCACGTCCTGACGCAGACTGTCGAGCATCGTCTCAAACAGTTGGAACGACTCGTTTTTGTATTCATTCAGCGGATCCCGCTGCGCATATCCCCGGAATCCCACGACGGAGCGCAGATGCTCCAGCTTCAGCAGATGCTCACGCCATTTCGCATCGATCGTCTGCAACAAAAGCTGCTTTTCGACCGTGCGCATCGCCTCTGGGCCCAGCGCCTCGGTCTTTTCCGCCATCATCTCATCAAGGGCTTTTTCGATGCGGTCCGCCACGTCTTCATCATCGACGCCTTCTTCTTCACACCAAGCCACCACAGGCAGTTCCATGTTCAGCTGCTCTTTCACAGCTTGGTCCAGCCCTTCTGCGTCCCACTGATCCGCGTAGGAATTGGGCGGCATATAGGTGTCGATCAGGTCATCAACCACTTCGCCCCGCATGTCCGAGACGACGCCAGACAGATCTTCGCTGCGCATGATATCGAGGCGCTGTTTAAAGATCACCTTGCGCTGCTCATTCATCACATCGTCGAATTTGAGAAGCTGCTTACGGATGTCAAAGTTGCGCCCTTCGACCTTGGATTGCGCGCGTTCCAGCGATTTGTTCACCCACGGGTGGATGATCGCCTCACCCTCCTTCATGCCCAAGCCAGACAGCACCTTCTCAAGCCGCTCAGACCCGAAAATCCGCATCAGATCGTCTTCGAGGCTGAGGAAAAATGCAGACCTCCCCGGATCACCCTGACGGCCCGACCGGCCGCGCAGCTGGTTATCAATCCGGCGGCTTTCGTGACGTTCGGTGGCCAGAACGAACAAACCGCCAGAATCCTTCACCGCCTGCTCATCGCTCACATGACCTTCTTCGATCTTGGTGCGGATCGCCTCCGGGTCGCCCTCAGGCTCCGCCGCGATCGCCTCCATGATCTTGAATTCAACATTACCACCGAGCTTAATATCGGTCCCGCGGCCCGCCATGTTGGTGGCAATCGTCACGGCGCCCAGCTTGCCCGCATCGGCCACGATCTGGGCTTCTTGTTCATGCTGGCGGGCGTTGAGCACGTTGTGCTTGATCCCGGCTTGGGTCAGCAATTGGCTGAGCAACTCGGATTTCTCAATCGACGTGGTGCCGACAAGAACGGGTTGCTCTTTCTCATGGGCCTTGCGGATCGAGTCCACGATGGCCTTGTACTTGTCCTCAGTGGATTTATAGATCGCGTCATCCTGATCCTGGCGCGCCACCGGCAGGTTCGTGGGAACCTCAACAACGCCCAGACCGTAAATCTCGGCAAATTCTTCCGCCTCGGTCGACGCTGTCCCGGTCATCCCACCCAGCTTTTCGTAGAGGCGGAAGTAGTTCTGGAATGTCACCTGTGCCAGCGTCACGTTCTCAGGCTTGATATCCACACCTTCTTTGGCCTCAATCGCCTGGTGCAGACCCTCGGAGAGACGCCGCCCGGTCATCATCCGCCCGGTGAATTCGTCAATCAAGACAACCTCACCATCGCGCACGATGTAATCACGATCCTTGAGGAACATCACATGGGCGCGCAGGCCTTGGTTGACGTGGTGCACGATGGTCGTGCTTTCGGGATCATAAAGGGATTGCCCTTCTGGCAGCAGCTCCTGCTGATGCAGAACCTGTTCAAGATACTCATTGCCCTCATCGGTAAAGGTCACGCTCTTTTGCTTTTCATCAAGCGTGTAATGTTCTTCCGACAGCTCAGGAATGATCTTGTCGATGCTGACATAAAGCTCACTGCGATCCTGCGCCGGGCCTGAGATAATCAGCGGCGTCCGCGCCTCATCAATCAGGATCGAATCCACCTCGTCCACGATGGCAAAGAAATGCCCGCGCTGGCTCATCTGATCGAGGGAGGATTTCATGTTGTCGCGCAGGTAATCAAAACCCAGCTCGTTGTTGGTGGCATAGGTGATATCGGCGGCATAGGCCGCGCGCTTTTCATCCTCGGGTTGCTGCGGCACGACCACACCCACGGTCAGGCCCAGCGCGGCATGCACCTTGCCCATCCATTCGGAGTCGCGGCGGGCGAGGTAATCGTTGACCGTCACGATATGCACGTTCTTGCCCGTCAGCGCGTTCAGATAGGCCGGGAAGGTCGCCACAAGCGTCTTACCCTCGCCGGTCTTCATCTCGGAAATGTTACCCTGATGCAGGAAAATACCGCCCATTAGCTGCACATCAAACGCCCGCAGGCCCAGCGCACGGCGTGCCGCCTCACGACAGTTCGCAAAGGCCTCGGGCAGCACTGCGTCGAGGCTTTCGCCCTCAGCCACACGGGATTTCAGCTCAACCGTCTTTTCGATCAACCCTTGATCGCTCAGCTTTTCAAACTCGGGTTCCAGCGCATTGATCTTGTCGATGATAGGGCGCGTGGCCTTTACCTTGCGGTCATTTTGGGTACCGAAGATTTTCTTCGTAACCGTCTTCAAACCCAGCATCTGCTCTCCGCTCCGATCATTCGCGTTGTTGTGACCGTTGATCTCAAACTCAATTGCTTGCTCCGGCTGTCTACGGCCCCTAGAACAAGGGGCAAGACGGCGGGCCAGCCTTTGACCATAAGGCGATGTAAGGGTCCGCCAGATAACTGTCAACTTTACATGGGCGACGTGGTTTTCCACCTGTTGCCCAAGAAGGACCAAGCATGACATTCAATTTGAAAACCTGCCTGCTCGGCGCAACCGCTGGCCTCATGATGTCCGCAGGTATCGCCCTTGCCCAAGATAGCGAAGATCCCGATCCATCTCAGGTTTTGGCCACTGTGAACGGGGTTCAGATCACGCTCGCCCATGTCATCGCCGCGCGCTCCAACCTGCCGGCGGAATATGGACAGCTTCCAGCGGCGCTCCTCTTCAACGGTTTGCTTGATCAGCTGGTTCAGCAAACTCTTCTGGGGCAGTCGTTTCAAGGCGAGTTATCCCTGCAATCCCGCACCTTCCTGGAAAACGAACAGCGGGCGATCATCGCCGGTGAGGCGATTGCGACATTCCTGTCAGGCGAGGTGGATGAGGCCACTTTGCGTGCAGCCTATGAAGAGCAATATCCCGAAGTGGCCGATGAGCTGGAATACCGCGCCTCTCATATCCTCGTGGAGACCGAAGAGGAGGCGCAGGACATCATTGACGAGATGGGCAATGGCGGCGTCTTTTCCGCTTTAGCGCAAGAGCGTTCCACCGGTCCCTCGGCCGCGGTTGGTGGGGATCTCGGCTGGTTCGGCGACGGCGACATGGTTGCACCCTTCTTTGAGGCTGTGGTCGCGCTGGAACCCGGTGGTATCTCTCCGCCCGTCAAAACGGATTTCGGCTGGCATGTGATCAACCTCGTGGAAACCCGCGCGGTTCAGCGCCCCGAATTTGACGCCGTGCGCGACGCGCTGGTCGATCAGATGCAACAGACCATGCTTGAGGATCACATCAACGCGCTGACGGCCGATGGAAATGTGAACCGCGCTGACACCTCGGGCATTGATCCTAATATCATCACCCGGATGGACCTGCTGGAGAACTGATCATGGCCGCCACGCCCCCCCGGTCTCCCCTCGCACCAGAGGCGTTTCCCGAACTGCCTGTTATTGACGGGGTAGAGTTCGCGACGGCAGAGGCGGGCGTGCGATACCAAGGGCGCGCAGATGTGATGCTGGCCAAGCTGGCCCCGGGTACGACAGTTGCTGGCGTGTTCACCCAATCCTCCACGCGCTCGGCCTCCGTTCTGGATTGTGAGGAAAAGATAAAGTTCACGTCCGATGCGGGCGCTGCGATCATTGTCAATTCCGGCAATGCCAACGCCTTTACCGGACGCGACGGGCGCGTGGCCGTCAAGGCCGTCACCAACGCTGTGGCCAAAGCCGTGGATGTGCCGGAGGCGCGCGTCTTTTCCTCCTCCACCGGGGTGATCGGGGAAAAACTCCCCTATGAGCGCATTGAAGCCAAGTTGAAGGAGCTCTCAGGCAACCTCTCAGACGGTGGCATCGCTGCTGCGGCAGAGGCGATCATGACCACCGACACGTTTACCAAGGGCTCTGGCACCACCGCCACGGTCGATGGCCAAAAGGTCCGCATCGCGGGCATCGCCAAAGGCTCCGGCATGATCGCGCCCGATATGGCAACGATGCTTGTCTATATCTTCACCGATGCGGCGGTCGACAAACCGGTGTTGCAATCCATGGTGTCGGCCCTCAACCAGACCACGTTCAATTGCATCACGGTGGACAGTGACACCTCCACCTCTGACACACTCCTCGTCGCCGCGACCGGCGCCTCGGGCGTCCGCGTCACCGAAAACAACCTGGGCTTTATGGAGGCGCTGCGCCGCGTGATGACCGACCTCGCCCACCAGGTCGTTCGCGATGGCGAGGGCGCGACGAAGTTCATCACCATCGCCGTCACTGGCGCATCCTCTGACCGCGACGCACGCACGCACGCCATGGCCATCGCCAACTCACCGCTCGTCAAAACCGCTATTGCGGGCGAAGATCCCAATTGGGGCCGCATCGTCATGGCGATCGGCAAATCTGGCGCGCCTGCCGATCGCGATATGATCGCGATTTCCTTCGGTCCCATCCAGGTGGCCAAAGACGGTTGGGTCAATCCCGGCTACAAAGAGGAAGACGCGGCCCGCTACATGAAAAACGACGTGATCGACATCACCGTTGATCTCGGCCTCGGTGGCGGGCGGGCGGTGGTTTGGACCTGCGATCTCACCCACGGCTACATCTCCATCAACGCCGATTACCGCTCGTGAAAACGGTCCTTGTTTCCGCTGTCGCACTCATTGACGTGGATGGGCGCATCCTTCTCGCGCAACGGCCCGAAGGAAAATCCATGGCCGGTTTGTGGGAGTTTCCGGGCGGCAAGGTCGAACCGGGTGAGACGCCCGAGGTCGCCTTGATTCGGGAATTGGAAGAGGAGCTGGGCATCAACACCTGGGAAAGCTGCCTCGCACCCCTCACATTCGCCAGCCACAGCTATGACGACTTTCACCTCCTCATGCCGCTCTTTGCCTGCCGGAAATGGGAGGGCACACCGGTAAGCCGCGAAGGCCAAACACTAAAATGGGTCCGCGCCAAAGAGTTGCGAAATTATCCCATGCCAGCAGCAGATGTGCCTTTGATACCAATTTTAAGAGATTGGCTGTAATCCGCACATTTCTTCATCGAAATTTAGGATTTTGGGCTACATTAAGGCACATCATGTTCATCGGGGGATACAACATGTTGAGGACAATCACTTTAGGAACATCCGTTTTCGTGCAAGGCGTCTTTGTTCGCTCTCTGCCGGGCGGGCGCATTCAGGTGCGCGTGGGCGATCAGACCTATTCGGGTCTGCCGGTCCAAGAAGCCGCCTGATCTAAGGGCATAAGGCTGACACCACAAACAACACGCCCCGGACTTGATCCGGGGCCTCATCGCGTTTTGTGGCGAGGTCCCGGATCAAGTCCGGGACATGTGTTGTGAAATAGCAAGACTGCGCTTGGCCTAGTCGAGGTTCCGTTCGACCTCTTCCCGCTCAAAGATTTCGATCACGTCGCCATCGCGGATGTCATCGTAATTCTCAAACGCCATGCCGCATTCCTGGCCTGACTGAACCTCCGGCACCTCATCCTTGAAGCGTTTCAGCGTCTTGAGCGTGCCTTCATGGATCACCACGTCATCCCGAAGCAAGCGCACCCCGGCTGACCGCCGCGCCACACCTTCGGTGACCAGGCAGCCCGCGACCTTGCCCACACCAGAGACCTTGAAGACCTCTTTGATCGTGGCATAGCCGATGAAATTCTCGCGGATTTCTGCACCAAGCAGGCCAGAGGCCGCCGCCTTCACATCATCCACCAGGTCATAGATCACGCTGTAATAGCGAATTTCGATGCCCTTCTGGTTGGCCGAATTCCGCGCCGGGGCATTCGCCCGCACGTTAAAACCAATCACAGGTGCGCCGGATGCTTCGGCCAGACCGATGTCACTCTCCGTGATCGCACCCACACCGTGGTGCAGCACGCGCACGCGCACCTCTTCGTTGCCGATCTTCTCCATCGCCTGAACGATGGCCTCGGCAGAGCCTTGCACGTCGGCCTTCACCACCACGGGCAGCTCAGAGACATTCTCATTCTCTTTCGCCTGCGCCAGAAGCTGTTCGAGCGAGGTGCCAGCACCCACCGCCGCACGCTTCTCTTTGGAAACACCCTCACGATATTCGGCGATCTCACGCGCTTGAGCCTCGGTATCGACCACGTTCAGCACATCGCCCGCCTCGGGCGTGCCGTTCAGGCCAAGCACCTCCACCGGCACCGATGGCCCGGCTTCTTTCACACGCTCACCGCGGTCATTGATCAGCGCACGGACCTTGCCGTACTGCTCACCCACAACAAAGATATCGCCCTGCCGGAGCGTTCCGCGCTGCACCAGAACAGTCGCCACAGGGCCACGGCCCACATCCAGCTGCGCCTCAATCACCGCACCCTCAGCCGCCCGTTCGGGGTTGGCCTTCAGCTCCAGAATTTCGGCCTGAAGCGCAATCGCTTCCAACAGTTCATCCAGGCCCTGACGGGTGATTGCGGACACTTCCACATCCTGCACTTCGCCTGACATCGCCTCGACGATCACCTCGTGCTGCAACAACTCGGTGCGCACCTTGTTTGGGTCCGCCTCGGGCTTATCCATCTTGTTGATCGCAATGATCATCGGCACTTCGGCCGCTTTGGCGTGATTAATCGCCTCAATCGTCTGCGGCATGACCGAGTCGTCCGCCGCCACAACCAGCACCACGATATCCGTGACCTGCGCCCCGCGCGCGCGCATCGACGTAAACGCCGCGTGGCCCGGTGTATCAAGGAAGCTGAGCACCGCGCCGCTGTCGGTGGTCACCTGATAGGCGCCGATATGCTGCGTGATGCCACCGGCCTCCCCATCGACAACCTTGGCATTCCGGATCGCATCCAGAACCGAGGTTTTGCCGTGGTCGACATGGCCCATAACGGTGATCACTGGCGGACGACCGATCAGATCCTCTTCGGCATCCTCCACCGCGTCGATCACGTCTTCCACGTCCGCATCCGACACGCGGGTGATCTTATGGCCGAACTCTTCAATGATCAGTTCCGCGGTATCCGCATCGATGGTCTCGTTCTGCGTGGCCATCATGCCGTTGTTCATCAACGCTTTGATCACATCGCCCACGCGTTCGGCCATCCGGTTGGCCAGCTCGGCCACCGTGATCATCTCTGGCAGCTGCACGTCGCGCACCACCTTTTCGCGATCCTGCGTGCCGCCCATGGCCTTTTGCCGCGCGCGCTCTTGCTTGCGCTTCATCGCGGCGAGCGATTTCTGCCGGCCACCTTCGCCACCAGACAGCGCCTGGTTCAGCGTCAGCTTACCAGACCGCCGCCCGTCATCGCGGCCCTTGCCACGACCACGGTTTTTCTGATCCCGCTGTTGCTCTTGTTCCTGACGACGCGGCGCTTGCTTCTGCGCCGGACGCGCAGCCGCGCCCTCTTCCGGGGGCGGGGCAGCTGCAGCCGCAGCAGCCCGACGCGCAGCCTCTTCTTCGGCCTTGCGCTCTCGCTCTTTTTCTTCTTCCTTGGCGCGCGCTTTTTCCTCGGCCTCACGCTGTTCGCGTTCCTTGACCTCAGCCTCTTCGCGACGCCGCATACGCTCTTCTTCGCGCGCCTTTTCTTCGGCTGCACGCTCAGCGGCTTCGTCCGCCTCGCGGGCTTTGGCCGCTTGCAACGCCTTCAAACGGCGCTCCATCTCCGCATCGGAAATCCCAGCTGGACGCTTGGACGCGTCTCCGCCGCCTGCCGCACCAGCGGACGCACCAGGTTTGGCCGCACCGGCGCCAAGCTTTGGCTTCACGATGCGTTTACGCTTGGTTTCCACCACGACATTCTTTGTGCGCCCGTGACTGAAGCTCTGCTTCACATTCCCAGGACGGGAACCGCCGCCACGCACACCCAGAGGTTTTTTGCCGTTGTCGTCGCTCATCTGGTCTTCTTCCCTTTCCGGTGGTCATCTTCCACCGAGACGCGGAGGCCTTTCAGCCTTGCCGCCTCCTCTACAACACGTTGCGACAAAGCTCCATCCCCCAGTGCGGCATGGATCACGCTTTGTCGCCCAAAGGCTTTGCCCAGCTCCACGGATGAGAGCCACCCGATGTAATTGCCGCCATAAGGCGTGCTGAGCTTTGATTTCCCGCGCGTCGATCCGTCATGCGCCTGGATCAGAACACGGGCCGATTCTTTCATCAGCCAGTCTTTGACTTTCTCATAGCCTGCCACCGCGCGCCCACCCTTGCGGGTCAGACTGATCAGTTCGATGACGCGCCGCGCCAGCATGGGCTCCAGTTGATCCACCAGACCTTCAGGCACGGTGACCTTGGTCTTGGCGGCTCGGGCGAACAGGCCTTTGCCGACAGCTTTCTCCAGCGCGGCCCGATCCGCAGAAACCCAAATACCGCGACCTGGCAATTTCTGGGTCAGGTCCGGCACGATCTGCGCGTCCGGTCCCACCACAAAACGCATCAGTCGCGCCGTAGGCAGCACATCCCCTGTGGCGATGCACTTGCGTTCGGGACCTGTGGACCGGTCCTTGGGTTGCCCGCCGCGACCCATATCAGCGCCTCACGAGGCCTGACGGATCAGGCCTCAGACTCCTCGCTTGCGTCCTCTGTGGTATCTTCAGAGTCTTCGCCGTCTTCCTCACTGGCAACCAGATCATCAGGATCGACCCAACCCAACATCACGCGGGCGGTCATAACCATGTCTTGCGCCTCTTCCAAAGACACATCAAAGGGTTCGAGAATACCATCATCCTTGACGCGTTCGCCGTCTACGGTGGTCCAGCCTCCGGCCAGTTCCCAATCCGCGCAGGTGGCGAAATCTTCCAGCGTCTTCACGTCATCTTCGGCCAAAGCCTTCACCATTTGGGGTGTCAGGCCTTCAAATTCAATGAGGCTGTCTTCCGCCCCCAATTCACGCGCCTTCTCCAGCGCTTCACGGGCCTGCGCATCAAGGATATCGCGCGCCCGGGCCTGAAGCTCGTTCGCGGTATCCTCATCCACGCCATCAATGACCAACAGTTCGTCAACTTCCACGTAAGCCACTTCATCGAGGTTGGTAAACCCTTCCGAGACCAGAAGCTGCGCAAAGAACTCATCCAGATCGAGCGTCGTCATGAAGAGGTTGGTGCGCTCTTCAAATTCCTTCTGACGGCGTTCGCTGTCTTCGGCCTCGGTCATGATGTCGATATCGAGGTTTGTCAGCTGGCTCGCCAACCGCACGTTCTGACCTCGGCGACCAATGGCGAGGGAGAGCTGCTCTTCAGGCACCACAACCTCAATGCGCTCAGCCTCTTCATCCAGAACCACTTTGCTGACTTCCGCCGGTTGCAGCGCGTTCACAAGGAAGGTCGGCTGGTCTTCATTCCACGGAATGATATCGATCTTTTCACCCTGCAGCTCGTTCACAACCGCCTGCACACGAGAGCCGCGCATACCCACACACGCCCCCACAGGATCAATCGAGTTGTCATAGGAAATCACGGCAATCTTGGCACGGCTACCCGGGTCACGGGCCACGGCCTTGATCTCAATGATGCCATCATAGATTTCTGGCACTTCCATCTTGAACAGCTCGGCCATGAATTCTGGCGCGGTGCGGCTCAGGAAAATCTGCGGCCCGCGCGTCTCACGCCGTACATCTTTGATATAGCAACGGATGCGATCGCCGTTGCGATAGCTCTCACGCCCGATCTTTTCATTGCGGCGCAGCACAGCCTCACCCCGGCCCACATCAACCACGACGTTGCCGTATTCCTCACGCTTGACGACACCATTGATGATGGTGCCCGCACGATCCTGGAATTCTTCGAACTGCCGATCCCGCTCGGCCTCACGCACCTTCTGCAGGATCACCTGCTTTGCGCTTTGCGCGGCAATCCGGCCCATATCCACCGGCGGCACTTCTTCGACAAACGTGTCGCCCACCTTGGGATCTTCCATATACTGCTTGGCCTGCTCCACGGTGAATTCGGCCTGGTAATTCTCCAGCTCCTCTTCTTCCACCACGGTGCGCACGCGGGTGAAGGTCGCCCGACCTGTCTTGCGGTCGATGCTCACGCGAATGTCCATCTCCGCGCCGTACCGGCTCTTGGCCGCGCGGGCGAGGCTCTCTTCCATCGCTTCGACCACCAGCGCGGGGTCAATCATCTTTTCCCGCGCCACAGCCTCAGCGGTTTGCAGCAGTTCCAGCTGGTTGGCAGATGTGATGGCCATTAGCCGTCCTCCTCAGAAATATCCGTCTCTATATCATCGAGAAGCCCCGCCTCCTTGCGGGCCTTCAGCATGTCTTTGATCAGCTCATCGGTCAGGATCAG
>JBCCDT010000087.1:0-18293 GCA_039030635.1 Pseudomonadota bacterium | reverse complement strand
TTCGAGATCCGCGCGGGCGGGCAGATGGGCATCGGCGAGAACTCTGTGCTCTATGGCGGGTTCACGGCGCAAGGCGCGCTGTCAGATTTCGGCGACGACAACGCCTACGGCCTCACCGGCGGCATCCGCGTCAACTTCTGATCCGCGCCCCAATACCAACCGCAAAAGCCGGGCCCCATAAAGGCCCGGCTTTTGTCATTGTAGAGGGGGGGGCGGCTATGGCCGTTTGGGGTGGCGCTACATCACGCCAGGCAAACCGATGCAAAACGGCCACTAGAAAGCTAAATTGGGTGGATGCGAGGAGAGCGCCGCAACTAAGGCCTGGTCCCGGCGCCCTGCCATGCCTGCCGCTAAATTGCGGCATAGCGAAACGACTAAAAATCTCAACCGCCCGCATTTTAAGCTCGAGGGGCCCACAACGCGGAGGTGTTATCAAAGATACGTTGAACCCCACACAGACTGGTCGCTAGGTCACCCTGCACCACAAAGTTATGAAATGGAGACCTTGATGGTGGGTCGTGAGAGACTCGAACTCCCGACATCTTCGGTGTAAACGAAGCGCTCTACCAACTGAGCTAACGACCCGTGCCGCGGGTCTTACAAAGCGCGCGCCGCCTGTGCAAGCCTTCTGTTACTCCGCTGCAACTTTGCGCGCTGACAGCATCTCTTTGAGGTAACGGCCCGTGTGGCTGCGTGGCTCTTCGGCCACCTCTTCCGGGGTGCCAACGGCCACGATTTCGCCGCCGCCGTCCCCGCCCTCTGGACCGATATCAATGATCCAATCGGCGGTTTTCACCACGTCGAGATTGTGTTCGATCACGACAACCGTATTGCCATTTTCCACAAGCTCATGAAGCACTTCGAGGAGTTTCTTCACGTCCTCAAAATGCAAACCCGTGGTCGGTTCGTCCAAGATATAGAGCGTCCGCCCGGTGGAGCGTTTGCTCAACTCCTTGGACAGCTTGACGCGCTGCGCCTCTCCACCGGAGAGTGTGGTGGCCTGTTGGCCGACCTTGATGTAGCCAAGGCCGACGCGCACGAGCGCATCCATCTTTTCCCGGATCGCGGGAACGGCCTTGAAAAACTCCTGCGCGTCTTCGACCGTCATATCAAGAACGTCTGCTATGCTCTTGCCTTTAAAAAGAATTTCCAAAGTTTCACGGTTGTATCGTTTGCCCTGACAGGTCTCACAGGTCACGTAAACATCCGGCAGGAAATGCATCTCGATCTTGATCACACCGTCGCCCTGGCATGCCTCACAGCGACCGCCCTTGACGTTGAAAGAAAATCGCCCGGGCTTATAGCCGCGCGCCTTCGCCTCCGGCAGGCCCGCAAACCAATCCCGAATGGGGGTAAAGGCCCCGGTATATGTCGCAGGGTTCGACCGCGGCGTTCGGCCGATGGGCCGCTGATCAATATCGATGACCTTATCGAGATGCTCTAACCCTTTGATCGTCTCACAAGGCGCGGGCGTTTGCCGCGCACCGTTGAGGCGCATGGACGCGGTTTTGAACAAGGTTTCAATCGTCAAAGTCGACTTTCCACCGCCAGACACGCCGGTCACACAGACAAATTTGCCCAGCGGAAATTCCGCATTGACCGATTTAAGATTGTTCCCTTCGGCCTTGATAACCTTGATAGATTTCCCATTGCCTTTGCGCCGTTCCGCCGGGATAGGGATCTCTCGGGTCCCAGAAAGATACTGACCGGTGACAGAGTTGGCATCACTTGCCACGATCTCTGGCGTGCCATGGCTGACAACTTGTCCGCCATGCACACCGGCCCCTGGACCGATGTCAAACACGTAATCGGCCACACGAATGGCCTCTTCATCATGCTCCACGACAATCACGGTGTTGCCTTGATCGCGCAGGTTTTGCAGCGTCGTCAGAAGCCGCCCATTGTCGCGCTGATGCAGGCCAATGGAGGGCTCATCAAGAACGTAAAGCACCCCGGTCAAGCCGGACCCGATTTGGCTGGCCAGGCGAATGCGCTGACTTTCCCCGCCCGAAAGGGTCCCCGCCGCGCGCGACAGGGTGAGGTATTCAAGGCCCACATTGTTGAGAAACCCAAGCCGTTCGCGGATTTCCTTGAGGATTGCCTTGGCGATTTCGTTCTTTTGCGCGGTCAGATGCTCCGGCACGCTTTCGCACCAGGCATAGGCCTCCCGGATCGACATTTCCACCACGTGACCAACGTGCAACCCGGCGATTTTGACCGCAAGCGCTTCGGGACGCAGGCGGTAGCCGTCGCATGAACCGCATGGCCTATTATTTTGATAACGCTCAAATTCTTCGCGTATCCAGTTGCTGTCTGTTTCCCGATACCGCCGCTCCATGTTCGGGATCACACCCTCAAAGCTGCGCGTCACCTGATAGACGCGCCCACCTTCGTCATAGCGGAACGGAATTTCTTCATCACCCGAGCCGTAGAGGAAAACCTGACGCACATGGGCGGGCAGATCTTTCCATCGCGTGTTCTGATCAAACTCGTAATGTTTCGCAATCGCCTCAATTGTTTGCAGAAAATACGGCGATTTGCCTTTCCGCCACGGGGCCAGCGCCCCATCCGCGATCTTGAGCGTTTCATCAGGCACCACGAGGCGTTCGTCGAAATAAAGCTCCACCCCGAGACCGTCGCAATCCGGGCAAGCGCCGAAGGGTGCGTTGAACGAAAAGAGGCGCGGCTCAATCTCGGGGATGGTGAATCCGCTCACAGGGCAGGCAAAGTTTTCAGAAAAGGTAACGCGCTCGGGGTCACCTTCTTTGGGCGCGGTCTCAAGAATCGCGATGCCATCGGCCAGGTCGAGCGCGGTGCGAAAACTATCGGCAAGGCGCGTCTCTAGCCCTTCTTTCACGACCAAACGATCTACGACCACGTCGATATCGTGGCGGAATTTCTTGTCCAGTGTGGGAGGCTCATCGAGTTCGTAGAAGGCCCCATCGACCTTCACCCGTTGGAACCCTTGCTTGCGCAACTCCATGAATTCTTTGCGATATTCCCCTTTGCGATCGCGCACAATCGGGGCGAGGAGATAGGCACGGGTCCCCTCCTCCATGGTCATGACGCGGTCGACCATATCTTGCACCTGCTGCGCCTCAATGGGCAGGCCGGTGGCGGGGGAAAAGGGCGTTCCGACCCGCGCAAAAAGCAGACGCATATAGTCGTAGATCTCGGTCACTGTGCCGACCGTAGACCGTGGGTTTTTCGACGTTGTTTTCTGTTCGATTGAGATCGCAGGACTGAGGCCGGAGATATGATCGACGTCAGGTTTCTCCATCATATCAAGGAATTGGCGGGCATAGGCCGACAGGCTTTCGACATAGCGTCGCTGCCCTTCGGCATAGATCGTGTCAAACGCGAGGCTCGACTTGCCGGAACCCGACAGACCGGTGATCACCACAAGCTCGTTGCGGGGGATATCGACATCAATCCCCTTGAGATTATGCTCCCGCGCGCCGCGGACTTCGATGTTTTTCAGCTCGGCCATCTGCACCCCATTCACTCTATGATGGAGATAGGGGAAGCGGCGTTTTAATCCAAGACAAAAATGTGAACAAAAGGTGAACGACTGACAGGATCAGTCAGCGGTGCGTTGGGATTAAGCAGCGAACCTGCCCGCACAGATCACTCCCGTGCGAATTTCACGCATTTAAGGATGTTCAGGCCGCATTGGTGCGCCGTCTTAAGATTTGCGCGGACGGACATCACATATGGATGACTTGATCGTAAGCATCGAGCACTGATTCATGCATCATTTCGCTGAGCGTCGGATGTGGGAAGACGGTTTCCATCAGATCTTGTTCCGTGGTCTCCAGCTTTTGGCCCACCACATAGCCTTGGATCAATTCTGTGACCTCGGCCCCGACCATATGCGCGCCCAGCAACTCGCCTGTTTTGGCGTCGAAGATCGTTTTGATCATGCCCTCGGCCTCACCCAAAGCAATCGCCTTGCCATTCCCGATAAAGGGGAAGCGGCCAATTTTGACATTGATCCCCTGCTCTTTCGCCTTCGCCTCGGTCAGGCCGACACTGGCCACTTGCGGGTGGCAATAGGTGCAGCCAGCGATGGATTCGGGGCGGACAGGGTGCGGATCCCCACCATTGATCAACTCGGCCACCATGACCCCTTCGTGACTGGCCTTATGCGCCAGCCACGGCGCACCGGCGATGTCACCGATGGCATAAATGCCGTCGACGCCTGTGCGGCAATGGGTGTCGGTGACGACATGACCACGATCGACCTTGACGCCGAGCGCCTCAAGCCCGAGATTTTCGAAATTGCCGGTGATCCCAACGGCGGAGATCACGGTGTCAAATTCATGCTTTTCCACCTTGCCGCCGATTTCGATATGAGCCGTAACTGTGCCCTTTCCCCGGTCGAGCTGTTTGACCATGGATTTCTCCATGATTTTCATGCCCTGTTTCACAAAGCTTTTCTTGGCAAAGCCCGAGATTTCGACGTCTTCGACCGGCAAGATACGGTCCATCACCTCTACCACGGTCGTGTCAGCGCCGAGCGTGTTGTAAAAGCTGGCGAATTCAATGCCGATGGCGCCTGACCCGATGACCAGCAGTTTTTTGGGCATCCGCGGCGGCATCAGGGCGTGTTTGTAGGTCCAGACCAAATCGCCATCGGCCTCTAGCCCCGGCAATTCGCGGGCGCGGGCACCGGTGGCAAGAATGATGTTTTTGCCCGAAAGCTCTTCTTTGCCTTTGTCGGTTGTGACGCTCACCTTGCCTTTGCCCGTGATCACGGCTTCGCCCATGATGGCGGTGACCTTGTTTTTCTTCAGCAGGTGACCCACGCCGCTGTTGAGTTGTTTGGAGACAGCGCGGGAGCGTTTAACAACAGCATCCAGATCAAAACCGATGCCGGAGGCGGACAGGCCGAATTCCTTGGCGCGGTGCATGAGATGAAACACTTCGGCGCTGCGCAGCATGGCCTTGGTGGGGATGCAGCCCCAGTTGAGACAGATACCGCCCATATGTTCGCGCTCAACCACAGCCACTTTGAGGCCAAGCTGGGCACCGCGAATGGCCGCAACATAGCCGCCAGGCCCTGCGCCAATCACAATCATATCGTACGTCTGGGTTGCCATCACGTGTCTCCGTCGCGCCGCCAAAAGGATATAGTTTGATATTAAACTATCTCTTGCCGGACCTCAACGCAGAGCGTGCAATCCGCTGCGCTATGCCGCGTCTGCCTTTTGCAGACTGCGCACCGTCGTGCCGTAACCACCTTGTTCCAGATAGGTTTTTTCCGGCCGCGTCGACATCCGGCTGAGCACCTGATTGCGATGCGGGAAACGTCCGAATTGGCGAATGACCTCACGATGGGCCCGCGCATGCAGCAGGTTTTCCCCGCCATGGATCGGCATACGCTCAAGAAGCAGACGAATACAGCGCTCTTGGTCACAGAGGTTTTCGGAATGCATCAGGGGTAGGTAAAAGAACTGCCGCGCCGGTTCATCGATGCGCATGTCCCACCCGTTTTGGATGGCCATTTTCGCCGCGGCGAGCGCGTAAGCGTCGGTTTGAAAACTGCGGGCATCGCCGCGGAACATGTTGCGCGGGAACTGATCCATCAACAGGATGTAGGCCAAGGTGCCGCTGGGATAGGTCAGCCACAGCCCATAAGCGCCTTCGGTGGCACGCGCCCATGCGGATTCAAAACGGTCTCGTATGGTGCTGTCCAGCTGATCAGAGGCTTTGTACCAATCACGCGGCCCGATCTCATCAAGCCAAAACTCCAACACCTCTTGCGGCGCGGTCATATCCCTCTCCCCTTTGTCGAGTTGCCCAAGCGTAACCACCCAACCACCTATATGCACAGTAAAATATTGCAACAGCGGCAATACTCCGTGACCAAGGCCGGCTTAGTCCACGCGCGGATTCTCGCCGGTCTCGTCGTCCTGGGCGGTTTCAATGGCGTATTCCGTGGCGATGGTCACTGCCGCCGGAGACGACGACATGGTGACGATGGCGTAACTGTCGGTGTCGCTGGCCGCCGGGGCTGGGCGGATCGTCATGCGGAACGCGGCATAGACGGCCAGACCGCAGCCCAAGATCGCGATGAAGATGAAAAATCCGGGCGCGCCCAAGACGCCCATGATCCACCCGATGATCAGCGGGCCAGAGACCGCGCCCAGACCATTGATGAACACCATCCCTCCTGCCGCGCCGGCCATCGCATCATGATCGAGGTAGTCATTCACATAGGCCAAAAGCAGCGAATAAAGCGGGTTGGACATGCCACCTACAATGAGTGCAGACAAGACAACCGCCCAGAACGCCCCGCCGAACATGGCGCCGAAAATGGCCGCGACGCCGAGAATGGCGGAGGTGACCATGATCACCAACCGCCGGTCCACGCGGTCTGAAACCCAACCAATGGGAAACTGCAGGACAAGCGCGCCCACAAAGAAGGCCGACACAAAGGTCGAGATTTGCGCGACAGACAGCCCCGCTTGCGTGCCATAGACGGAGGCCATGCCGAACTGGGCCGAGAAAATCCCACCCAACAGAAACATGCCCACGCAGCCAAGCGGCGAGGCTTTCCAGATTTGCAGAAGCGTCAGCGGTTTGGCGGTTTCATGAGAGGGCACCGGGCTGACCGACAAAAGAATAGGCGTAAAGGCCAACGAAATCAGGATCGAGGGAATGATGAAAAGGACAAAACCACCAGGATCGGCCAGCACCAGCAGCGCCTGCGCCGACACGATGCCTGTCATCTGCATGATCATATAAAGGGCAAGCGCCTTGCCCCGATTTTCATTGTCGGTCGAGTCGTTGAGCCAGCTTTCAGCGGTGACATAGACGCCCGAAAAACAGAACCCCACAAGAATGCGCCCCGCCGTCCAAGCGTAAGGATCGGTGAGCCAGGGATACATGATCATCACCGCCGAGATGAGCGAGCCCAAGGCGGCGAAGACGCGGACATGGCCCACCTTGCGCAAAAGCTCTGGCGCGATGCGCGAGCCAAAGAGGAAGCCAACGAAATAGCCCGACATGATCAGCGACATGGAGGTGGTGGAGAAGCCCTCAATCTCACCCCGGATGCCCAAAAGCGTGGCCTGCATGCCGTTGCCGACCTGCAAAAGCATCATCCCCAAGAGCAATGCCCAGGCATTTTTTAGCACTGAAAACATGGGCCTATCCTTTGTTCCCCTGACCGGTTGTCGCCCAGATGTGCGATTCTGTCGCAGACATTTTCGACGCGCGCGCGTCGTTTCTGTGCTGCGTGACGCGAATTCAGCGCGGGATCAAGAGCGACGCATCTCCGTAAGAGAAGAACCGATAATTTTCCGTGACCGCATGGTCGTAAATTGTGCGGATACAGCCCTGCCCCATCAGTGCCGAGACCAGCATCATCAGGGTCGAGCGCGGCAGGTGGAAATTGGTCATCAGCGCATCGGTCACCTGAAACGCAAAGCCCGGATAGATGAAAATGTCTGTTTCGCCCTGCCAGGCCTTCATCAGCCCGTCGCGCGCGGCACTTTCGATTAGGCGCAAGGCGGTGGTGCCCACAGGGATGACGCGCCCGCCCGCGGCTTTGGTGCCCTCGATCTCGCGCGCGGCGGCCTCGGTCACTTCGCCCCACTCGGCATGCATCTTGTGGGTGGTCACATCGTCCACCTTCACCGGCAAGAACGTGCCCGCGCCCACATGAAGCGTGACATAAGAGATGGTCACACCATGGTCCGAAATCTCTTGCAGCAGCGCATCGTCGAAATGAAGCGACGCCGTCGGTGCGGCCACAGCACCAGGGCGTGCGGCCCAAACGGTTTGATAATCTTCGCGGTCTTGCGCATCTGCCTGCCTGCGCGTGGCAATGTAGGGCGGCAAGGGCATCGCGCCTGCGGCGTTGAGCGCGGCATCAAAATCATCGCCTGTGAGGTTGAAGCGCAGAATGCCATGCCCATCTGCGCGGCCCATGCAGGTGGCGCTTAGACCGACATCAAACACCACAACCTCGCCGTCTTTGAGCTTCTTGAGCGGCTTGACCATGGCGCGCCAATCACCATCCGCTGTTGTGTCCAGCAATGTGACCTCGATCTTCGCACCGCTTTTGCTTGAGGGATCGGGGCCATCCCGGTGGCGCACACCTGTGAGGCGGGCCGGAAGGACTTTGGTATCGTTGAGGATCAGCCGATCCCCGGGGCGCAGAAATTGCGTGATGTCTGACACGATGGCGTCGGTGATCTGGTCCCCGTCCGCCACCAGCAATCTGGCCGAGCTACGCGGACGCGCAGGCCGGGTGGCGATCAACCGGTCCGGCAGATCGAAATCAAAGTCACTGAGCTGCATCAGCGCTCAATACCGGATGTACCGCCAACAACAGGCTGATCCGCCCTGCCCGGGTCCTGCACCTCTGCGGCCGGTGCGCCTGGCCTGTCAGGTGGGGATCGGCGGAAAATGTCACGGAAAACACCGGGTGTGAGCACCGAGAACGGATCGACCCGCACCCGGGGTTGCGAGGAGACACCATCGACTTTGTAGTTGAAACCCACCACGCCTTCGCCCCGGCGTGACGACAAAAGCCCGCCGAGGTTCAAGGCATAGATCGGGGAGACAACGCCCTCCATATCCAGCCATTTGTTGCCGGTGTTGTAGTAGCCTTCCATAGAAATCCCCATCGACGCCCCAACCGCGCTGCCGGAATAGAGCGTCACGCGTTCGGGGGCGAGTTGAAATTCCGCTTCGACATCGTTGAAATGGATGCCCTCTCCGTCAAGCTGTTCCAAAAGGCCTACGACACTGATCGCGTTCAAAAGCGCGGCCATGGTCGGCGCATCAGTGACGCGCAGGTTGGCGGCCTCCAACTTGCCCTCATAGACGCCCGGCTGTTGTCCGGGAATGAGGTAGAGCTCCAAGCGCCCTTCACGGGCCTGTTTGAGCAGATTGGCCGAGCGGAAGACAGCGCCGGCATCGTTGGAGGCGATGGCAAAGGCGCTGCGTCCGTTTTGCGGTGTGATGCGGCCGTTGATCGCTGCTTGACCGTTGACGTTGCCGGTAAACTTGCCATCCAAGCCGCGGCTCATATCCAGTTCAGCGTTGAAATCCGTCAGGCTGATCCCGTCCGAGATGATCAACCGGTCCAGCCGCAACGAAACCGGCCCCCCCTGCCCCGAGCGCTGCCCGTTTGATCCGCTGGTCAGCGAGGTTTGACGCAGATCAACGGTGCCGCCCGCGACACGAATGAGAGGCGCCTTGCCCGGTCCGAGCCCCACCAGATCCACCGGCGCATCAATCCAATTGCCCAGTTGCACGCGGGAGAAATTGGCCTGTTGCAGCTGCCCATCAGGTTGCAATGTCACGCTGCCCTGCGCGCGCAACCCCCCGGCATTCAGCGTCAGGCTTTCCACCGCAGGCGGCTCCCCCAACAGCCCGCTGACGGCAAGCTCGCCCGTCTGCTCTTCGCTGATCCGCCAATCGAGAGGGCGCAAGGCCAAGGACAGGCCCGACAGGTCCGAGGTCAGGGCAAAGGTCGGGGGCGTGCCGCGTTCGAATTGCAGCTCTATGTCGCCTTTTCCCGCGCCGCTGACACTGCCGGGTGGCAGGCCGATCTGGAATTCATCCATGAACCGCTCAGACAGCTCAATCCAACCTGACACACTGGCCCGTCCATTGCTGCCAGCGGTGAGCGGCATGGTGTAGGCCCCTTCAAACGGCACCTGCCCCACCTGCCCGCGCCCGCCCAGGCGCAGACGCTCTGACGTGGCATCGACCGACAGCGCAGAGGCGGCGAGCGTGCGACCTTTGACCAGTTTGTCACTGCGCACGTCGGTCAATGCGCCGGTCATGCCAAACTCTACATCCGCCGGTTTGAGGTCATCGATCACAGCAAAGCGCAGGGTGCCGTTGAGGGCGGCGCGCCCATCGGCCACAGTCACCGACTGACCAGCCTTGTCGATGAATCCAAAGGGCCCCGCGTTCAGAAGCGACAGAGCGGCGGTAATTGTGCTTTCCGTCTTGAGACGCACCACGCCATCGCCGCCGCGTTCCGAGATGTCTTCGATCTCAAAACTTGACCCTGAAATGTCGATCTGGCCGCCTTGATCTGCGGTCACAACGCCTGCATGGGCGCTGATCACAAAGGCATTGTCTTGGATCGATGCTGTGCCGCGCCCGTCATGGATGATCGGCACATTCTTAATGTAACGCGAGGCCAGATTGTCGAAATCAAAGCCCAGAAACACGTCTGGTTTGGCGCCTGGCTTGGCCCGCAAGACGAACTGAATATTCGACAAATCAACGGTTTGCACGTTGGAGGTGATCCATTTGCGGGTCTTGGGCTCCAGGCTTTCGGGCCACAGCTCCAACAATCTCTCCGGCGTGATGGCGGGCACGTGGGCGGCGGTGGAAAAGGTCCAGCCATCCTCCATCGCGGCAATGTCAGAGGTAATACGGATCGGCTGGCCTTGATCGGTGATGACCATCTCGCCCAACCGCACCTCAAAGGGATCCAGCGACAGCGCCATGTCAAGTTTAGCCCCATCAAGTGCGATGGGCGCGTCATAGATATTGGCCGGGTTGGCCTCAAAGGAGGTGGCCCGGAATTGACTGGTGAGCGCGTCCGGCCAGCCATCTTCCATGCCATCCAGGCGCGTTTGCCCCTCGATGCGGGTGGACACCCACTTGCTGTTCAGTTCGAGCACGTCGAAATCGATGCGCGCCGTGGCCGGATCATACCTTAGATCCGCGCCCGCATGGTCAAACGCGATGGGACGGGCAGTGTCATTTGGACTGAGCGTGCCTGCGGCGATGTCGAGGCTGGCGGCCAGAGGGCCAAGCTTGCCCTCCTCATTCACCTGCATCGACAACCCGCCCGAGATGGGCGCGTCAAGCGCGTCGAGCCAGCTCAGCGCCGGTGACTGACCGGCGATGTCCTGGGCCGGCATATCCTCAAATGTGATGGTCAGATCGGCGGCACCGCTGCCGATATCGCTGCGAAAGCTCATCTCCATGGTGGTGGCGAAATCGCGATTGCCCAATAGCGCCAGATCCGCGGTCATCGCCAGCGCATCGCCTTCGCGCAGAATTTCAATCTGACCGCCATCGACATTCCAGGCCTGCCCGGCGCGGGCATCCTCAAATCGTAGGGTCAGGTTGTCGACCGACACTTGCCTGAGCGTCGCAAAATGCGGGCGTGCGACCAAAGCGTCTATCTGTTCGACAATGGCTGCGGGGGTCGCGGCCTGCTGCATCGCGCCGCCGGCATTGCCGAGTTGAAGGTTAATGGCACCATCTGCCGCACGGCGCACCAGAACCTGCACGCCTGATATACGGATCGCGCCGGGGCGCACTTGCCCGCGCAAAAGCTGACCCAAATCGGCCGTACCTTGGACATCAGACAGTTGCACCAGCGGCGTGCCAATATCATCGGTCACCACCACATTGTACATTTCAAGTTCGGGCACCCAATTGTCCTGCAACAGGATCGACAGCCCGCCAAAGCCCAGCGACAAGCCGGTGAGATCGGCGTTGATCTTTTCGGTGACTTTAACCTGCGCCCAGTCCGGCACGGCAATGCGCGTGCCCACCAGCGACAGCACCGCCACGAAGGCTGCGACGCACAAAATCGCGCTCGTTGCCCCGAACCAGAGACAGAACTTTTTCACGCCGCTGCGGCGTGGCTTGGCAGGCGTCTGCTCACTCATGTCACTCAAAGTTTTGCGCGCGTTCATTTGCTATTTAACTTGGGCGGTCGCGTCCTAATTTGAAACTCAAAATTTAACACGAGGAGAACACAAATGTTAGAGCCCGGCCATGATGCCCCCGATTTCACCCTTCCACGGGACGGCGGCGAGAGCGTCACGCTGTCATCTTTGCGCCCTGCCCCGGTGATTTTGTTCTTCTATCCCAAGGATGACACCTCTGGCTGCACCAAGGAGGCGATTGCCTTTACCGAGCTTGCGGGCGATTTCGACGCGGCTGGGGTCAAGGTCTTTGGCATCTCCAAGGACACGGTCGCCAAACATGACAAGTTTCGCGACAAGCACGCCTTGGGTATTCCGCTGTTGTCAGACGCCGAGAGTGAGGTCTGCGAGACCTATGGCGTGTGGAAAGAAAAGAAAATGTACGGCAAAACGTATATGGGCATTGAACGGACCACCGTGTTGATCGATGGCGCGGGCAAGGTCGTTGAGATCTGGCCCAAGGTCAAAGTGCCCGGCCATGCAGAGGCTGTTTTGGACGCGGTCAAAGCGATGTAGGCACGTCTGCGGGTCGATCTGTTGTGTCGGGCCATGGGGCCCGTCATTTGGAAAGCATCCACAGGTTAACCCTCGGAATCCGCACCAGAGTTTGCGGCTCTGCAAAGCCCATTCGACCTTAAGTTGTATTGAGGTGCCCGTCATCGGCGATTTTCCGCCATTGCCGCATCAAACCGCCCATATGTCCGGCCTGAGTGGTCAAATCTCTTGCCCAAGAATGAGGCGTTTTGTAATCACTTTCGGACACGCTGTGCACAAAACCTGACGGAAGGGTGGCATTGGCGGTTTGGGGACAAAGACGGACGGGGGGCACGTGCGCTCAGTTATTGCGATCAAGTTCCACTCCTTTTTGGAGCGGTATTTTCCTGAGCGCAGGGTTTTCCTGCGGTCAGACACCGACACGCGGTTCATCCGTCTCAAATCCGAATCCCAACTGATTGCCGTCATTGGCACGACGGGGCTTGTCGCCTGGACGATCATTGCCACTGCCATTTTGTTGATGGATTCCATCGGGTCGGGTAATTTTCGCGAACAGGCCAAGCGCGATCAAACCACCTATGAACAGCGATTGAATTCGTTGGAGGCTGAGCGCGATCAACGCGCGATGGAAGCCGCCGCCGCCCAAGAGCGGTTTAACACCGCGCTGGAACAGATTTCGACCATGCAATCGGAGCTTTTGAATTCCGAGGTGCGTCGCAAGGAACTGGAAACCGGCATCGACGTGATCCAGTCCACATTGCGCCGCACGATGCAGGAACGCGATGGCGCGCAAGCGCTGGCAGAGACCCTCAAGACGGCGATTGAAAACGAAGGTGCGGTTGCCACGGCATCTGCATCGAGCGACGGCATGGATCCGATCCGCAGCATGCTGACCGCTGCGTTGCAGGACACCGCACGCGAGCGGGATCAGATCGAACAAAATGCTCAGCAGGCCCTGCTCGACGCCGAGGAAATGGCCGTCACGATCGAACTGATGCGCGATGAAAACGACGCGATCTTTCGTCAGCTAGAGGATGCTCTGACCATTTCGGTAGAGCCGCTCGACAAGATGTTCAGCGCCGCAGGCCTCAACACCGATGACCTGCTGGATGCGGTACGGCGGGGCTATTCCGGCCAAGGTGGCCCGCTGATGCCCCTGTCCTTTTCCACACGCGGCGAAGAGTTGACGCCGGACGCACTGCGCGCCAACCGCGTGATCGGTGAATTGGACCGGCTCAACCTCTACCGCCTAGCCGCGCAGCAGGCGCCGTTCGCCATGCCGGTCAAGGGGTCTTTCCGCTACACATCGGGCTTCGGCATGCGCTGGGGCCGGATGCACAGCGGCACGGATTTTGCCGGCGCGCACGGCATGCCAATTTACGCCACCGCTGACGGCATTGTGACCGAGGCAGAGTGGTCTTCGGGATATGGCCGGATGGTCACCATCCAACATGAGTTCGGGATTGAGACCCGCTACGCCCATTTGTCGCGCATTCGCGTTCGTGAAGGGGAAAGGGTCTCGCGCGGCGATAGGATTGGTGATATGGGGAACACTGGACGATCCACAGGCACGCACCTACACTATGAGGTTCGTGTCGGCGGCAAAGCCGTCAACCCCATGATTTACATCAAGGCTGCGAGAAATGTTTTCTAAAAGCAAAATCAACGACCCCGCCCCGAAACCTGAAACGGCAACCAAGCCCGCCGTGGCAGACCCCCGCACCGACGCCCCTCGCCCAGAGGCTGCATCGGCTGACTTCCGCGCAAGCGCGCCCAAGGCCAAGCCACCGGCCTCTGTGCTGTCGTCTGACTTGCATGTCAGCGGCAACCTCAAGACCACCGGTGACATCCAAGTCGAAGGGACAGTAGAGGGTGACATCCGCGCCCACCTGCTGACCATTGGCGAAGGCGCCACCATCAAAGGCGAAGTGATGGCTGATGACGTTGTCATCAACGGCCGCATCGTCGGCCGCGTCCGTGGTTTGAAGGTACGTCTGACATCCACAGCGCGGGTCGAGGGTGACATCATCCACAAGACCATCGCGATCGAATCGGGCGCCCATTTCGAAGGCTCCGTGCAGCGTCAGGATGACCCGCTGAACGCCAAGGCGAAGGCAGGCACAACGCCCCAGGCCGTCGCCAAGAGCGCGCCGACAAAGCCCGTGGAAGCCGCCAAAGGGTAAGCTTCTTACTCTAAGGTTTTGAAAAAGCGCCCTGTTTTGCAGCGGCGCTTTTTTCATGCCTGCCTGCGTAGAAAACTCAGACAGGGCGGCAAGAACAGGTCTGGCCGCTCGACCAGCCCCATATGCTTGAGATCAGGGAGGATGATGGTCTGCGCGCCCTTGGTCTCAGCGGCGATGGCGTGGCTCATGGCCGGGGTCGAGCCACTGTCATTGGCGCATGTCATCACCAACATTGGGTGTTCAAGTGGCGGGTCCGGGCGAATAAGCTCGGTCACGCCAGCCGCCAGCACATGGCGATGTTTGGCATAGTTCTCCGCATCATTCGCCAGAAGGATTGCGCGAATGTCGCCGACTATTTCCTTGTTTTCACGCCTAAAATCCGGCGTAAGCCAGCGGTTGAGGGCAGCATCCAACGTGGCCGCAGGCCCGCCGCTGTCGCTTTGCTCGGCATGGCGTTCAACCTGCGCCTGGAGTTCGGGCGCACGTTCATGCGGTGAGTTCAAAATCACCAACCCGCGGGCACGATCGGGATGATCCATGGCCACACGGCGATTGATCATCCCGCCCAAGGAAAACCCCATCAAACTGGCCTGTGGAATGTCCAGATGATCTATCAACGTGATCAACTGCTCAGACAAGCGGGTCAGATCGACCTTACCCTCTGGGACCGCGCTCTCACCATGGCCCAGAAGATCGTAATTCAGCACCTGAAACTCAGATCCAAGCGCCCCCAACATACCGTCCCATGTGATCCGTCGATTGAGGCCAAGCCCGTGGATCAATACCACAACAGGCGCGCCCTCTCGCCCGGTCAGATCATAGGCTGTGCCTTTGGGATCAAGCACTTAGACCCCCGCCGGGTTGTCGACATCGTGACCCATTTCCTTGAGGTCTTGATACCGGTCGCCGATCCTGTGGTTGGGATGACCACCGATAGAAGCCCCAAGGGCAAGGATGATTTCATCCTCTGCGGGGGCATCAGGGATGCTCAGGTGGATCGTCTGATAATGCGAGCGTTTGCCGCCATCATGCTTGTCCATCAGCGGGATGATGAGCGACGTGCCCGCCGCACCACGGGTGTTGGCGAAGACCAAGTAGCTTTTTGCGCCCACCGCCTCCCGGTACTGATTGCCAAACCAGAGCGTATGGGTCAGCGCCTGACCATGCTCATTTTCGCCACCCATCCCGGTGAGAGAGGCCTTGCCGTAGCCTTCCACCTCACCGCCCGTCGCGTCCAGCACCATGTCGGTCAGAAGTTTGCCCAATACTGGCCCGTGACTTTGGATCTCTGGGCGCAGGTTTTCGACATGGCCGCGCCCGAACCAAGGGTTGCGGATAATCGCCATGGCCGCGACTAATTTCGTTGGATTTTCAACGGCTTTGAAGCCTTCCTTCATTGTGCTTTGCACATGTAGCAAGGTGCGGCGGATCTCCACATCAAGCATGGGCGAGCTCTTTTTTGGCAAAGGCAGGCGCGACCTTGTCGATAAACAACTGCAAAGAGTGTTTCTGCTGCCCCATATCCATGCCCATGGAGGCGTAGTAGACAAAGGCATCCGCCCCAAAGCTGCGATGCGCCTCAAGCTTTTCGATCACTTGCTCAGGGCTACCAAACATCAGGTTTTGTTCCAGCATTTCGGGATCAACACGGGCGTTTCCGTCCAGCTCGGCTAGTGGAACTTGCTCCGGGAAGCCATTGTTAACTTGACCTTTTTTCATCATCAGGTTGCCGAATTGCCCGAGAACGTGCCGAATGGAGCGCATCGCCTCTGCCCGGTCAGTTTCGGTGTCATACACAGCCGCATGGCGCATCACGGCCCAGGACCCTTTGAACGGCTTGCCCGCCTTTTCCACCGCCTCATCCAAGCGGCGGCGGTAGGTTTCGACCTCAGACATCGGCATGGTCAGCGGCCAGCTGAGGATGTTGCAGTCATGCTCCACAGCGTAATCGAACGTGATGGGCGCGCGGGCGGCGACCCAGACGGGCACGTCTTTTTGCACCGGTTTGGGACAGGACGTGGCGGTGGGAAATTGCCAGAATTCGCCATCATGGGCGTAGTCACCGGCCCAGAGCTTCTGCACGACAGGCAGCGATTCCTGCATATAGCGCCAGCTGTCACGCTGATCGAGGCCGGGTTTCATGCGGTCGAACTCTCGCTGATAAGCCCCTGATCCTATTCCAAATTCCAAACGGCCGTCGCTGAGCAAATCGAGCATCGCCGCCTCACCGGCAAGATTGATCGGATGCCAATAGGCGGCATTCACCACGCCCACACCAAGGCGGATGTTTTTGGCGTGCTCGCCCCACCAGGTGAGCAATTGAAACGGGTTGGGCGCGATGGTCATCTCAAGCGCGTGATGTTCCGCGGCCCAGGCAATTTCAAAGCCAGCGGCGTCGGCCATTTGCACCATCTCCAGCGTATGATCGCGCACGGCCTTCATATCGGTGGCGGGGTCCATCCGCTCTAGGTTGATCGCCAGGTGAAACTTCATGATCGTCTCCTTTTCAGGTCGGGGCCGCGTGGGCGCGGTTCATTTCTGTAGCGTACCACCGGGCAAACCCGGCGACATTGGCCTCAAGCAAGGGGTGCAACTGACCCGGGCGGGCGTCGGTGCATTTCAGGCCACGATGCTGGTTTTCGAGCGCGGGGATGTCTTCATCGATGGCCGCATCGAGGCGTGCAAGATAGGCGGCAAGCTTCTCCTCCGCGCCCACGGCCCCGAGCGTTTCCGGCGGGAAACTAGCGGTTTGCACGACATGGCAGTGATCGGGCCCCATGGGATAGGCCTCATACATCCACATGGCATCGCTGCTGGCCGCAAAGCTCATATTCGGGAAAGCCCAGGAATAGCGCACACCGTGCAGCGCGCGCCCTTTGAGGCCCGGCATTGAGGGCAAAGCCTTGTCTTGTTCGGTTTGCAAAAGCCCCCCTGTCCCGTCCGTGCCGCCGAATTGACTGGCAAAGGCGCCCGTGGCCTCATCGCCCGCGTCAGGGCGTTGGTAGATGTCATCAATCGAGTCCGGGTGGACGAAAGGCAGATGGTAGTATTCGTTGAAAACGTCAAGAAACGCCTTCCAATTGCAGCCCACCACCATCTCGCGGCGTCGCAGGGATTTGAGTTGGTCCAAAGGCCAATCGCCATGGAGCGCGCCGAAATTGCCCAATTGCGCATCAAGGGCCGGCGCGTCGGGGTTGAGGCAGATGAAGGCAATGCCAAAGCGTTCTTCGGCGCGGTAGGCGATGAGGCTGTAGGCATCGCGGTCAAAACCTGCGGCCTCCTCCATGTGAGGGGCGGCGGCCAATTCACCACTCAGTTGGAACATCCACGAATGGAACGGGCAGCGCAGGTTTGTGGTGCGCCCTGCCCCTTCGGCAAGCCGCGCACCGCGGTGACGGCAGGCATTGGCGAAAGCGCGCAGCACCCCCTTGCGGTCGCGGAGCAAAAGGATCGCCTGACCCGCCACATCAAGCGCGATGTAATCGCCCGGGCGGGCCACCAGATCGGCACGGCCGACAGAAAACCAATGGGTGCGAAAGATTGCGGTTTCTTCCTGCTGCGTCAGATCTTCGGACGCATAGGCCATGGCGGGCAACGCGCGGTGCGGCCCCGATGCGATGTGGCTGTCCCAATCAAAGGTGGTATCCCGCATGACCTGCCCCCTCAGCGCATCTGGAACGGGTTGGCCATGGGCGCGTCAGACATGTTCATCCAGACCGTTTTGGGCCGGGTGTAGTCATAGACGGCCTGGAACCCGCTTTCGCGCCCATAGCCAGAGCCTTTCATCCCGCCGAACTCCGCCACCGGAGAGATCACGCGGTAGGTGTTCACCCAGACGATCCCGGCGCGCACGGCGCGGGACATGCGCAAGGCGCGCGCGCTGTCGCGGGTGAAGATGCCTGCGGCGAGACCG
>JBCCDT010000086.1:0-18557 GCA_039030635.1 Pseudomonadota bacterium | reverse complement strand
CGTCAGCACAATCCCCAATCCAAGCGCGCTGAGCGCAATCATCGGAACAAACACAGCCAGCCGCCCAATCGCGGCCTTCTGCGCAAACCCAACACCCACCCGGGCCCCATGGGTCATCGCAAGCAGGTTGTTCGGCCCAAAAGCGAGGTTGAGCGCAAAGCAGGCAGGAATGAAGATAAGCCAATCAATCATTGCATCAGATCCAACAAAAAGCCGGGTCGCAAAATGCAGACCCGGTTTTCTTATCAAGCGCACCCGTCAGGGATGCAAGCTCTGTGCTATCAAACCGCCTTCTTGAGGCTCTCATCGAGATAGATCTCACGCATCCGCTTGGCGACAGACCCCGGCGTGCCATCGCCAAGCGCCACACCGTCGATCTCCACCACCGGCATGACAAACGCACTGGCCGAGGTGATGAACGCCTCATCGGCCTCCTTCGCCTCATCGATGGTAAAGGACCGCTCTTCGACCTCCATCTGCGCTTCCCGGGCAAAGCGCAGCACCGCCGCCCGGGTGATCCCGTGCAGGATGTCATTTGAAAGCTCACGGGTGATGATCTTGTTGCCCTTCACGATATAGGCGTTGTTCGATGTCCCCTCGGTCACAAACCCATCCTGGATCATCCAGGCATCATCGCAGCCCGCCTTCTTGGCCATCATCTTGCCCATCGACGGGTACAGCAGCTGCACCGTCTTGATGTCGCGCCGGCCCCAGCGGATATCCTCGATGGAAATCACCTTCATCCCCTTCGCCGCCGCCGGGCTGTTGGCCAGACCGGGCTTATTCTGCGTAAAGAGCACCAGCGTCGGTTTGACCTCATCAGGATCCGGGAACATGAAGTCGCGATCCGCCGCCCCGCGCGACACTTGCAGATAGACAAGACCATCCTCAATCTCATTGACCCGCACCAGCTCGCGGTGGATCTCCAGCAGATCGTCAAAGCCCTCAGGCTTGGCCATATCCAGCTCATTCAAAGACCGCTCCAACCGCACCCGGTGGCCTTCAAAATCAATCAGCTTTCCACCCAGCACAGAGGTCACCTCATAGACCCCGTCGGCCATCAAAAAGGCGCGGTCAAAGATCGACACCTTCGCCTCATCCTCGGCCAGGTATTCTCCATTCAGGTAAACAGTGCGCATATCTTTTATCCCCATAGCTCGGACGCGGGCGGGTGTACGCCAGCGTCATCAAATCTCAGCGGTGTCTCCCGGTCTTCGCCCAGAAGCAGCGGACCATCAAGGTCCGTCACTGCCGCACCCTGCGCCACCAGTGTCGCAGGCGCCATGGCCAGGCTCGACCCAATCATACATCCCACCATCACGTCATAGCCCTCAGCGCGCGCCGCATCGCGCAAGGCCAGCGCCTCGGTCAGCCCGCCGGTCTTATCCAGCTTGATGTTCACCACGTCGTACTTGCCCCTGAGCGCGGGCAGGCTGGCGCGGTCATGACAGCTTTCATCGGCGCAGACGGGCAGGGGCCGCGCCATGCCGAGCAGCGCGTCATCCTCACCCGCGGGCACGGGTTGTTCCACCAGTGCCACGCCCAACCGCACCAGATGCGGCGCAAGATCGGCATAAATCTCCGCGCTCCAGCCTTCATTGGCATCGACAATAATCCGCGCGCCCGGCGCGCCTGCGCGCACCGCCTCCAGCCGCGGCATGTCATCGGCTGTCCCCAGCTTGATCTTCAGAAGCGGCCGATGCGCATTCTTCGCGGCCTCCGCCTGCATCTTCTCGGGTGTGTCCAGTGACAGGGTATAGGCGGTGATCTCCGGCCCCGGCGCGCTCAGCTCCGCGAGCTCCCACACCCGCTTGCCCGCGCGCTTGGCCTCCAGATCCCACAGCGCACAATCGACCGCGTTGCGCGCCGCCCCCGGCTCCAACAGCTCATAAAGCGCCTGCCGCGTCACGTCCCCCGGCAGGCCTTCGACCTGCGCGGTCACAGACTCCAAGGTCTCCCCATAGCGCGCATAAGGCACACATTCGCCCCACCCGGTCACGCCGCCATCGCGCACCCGCACGGTCAGCACCTTCGCTTCCGTCCGCGACCCGCGCGAAATGGTAAAAACCTGCGCCAGCTTAAACGTGTCAGGCGTCACTGAAATTTGCACAGGTCTCACGTCCTTCTCATGTCCCCCTGACCGCATCGCGACCAGAGGGGTTTCTTCTGGCTAAAAATATCCCCGCCGGAGGCAAGAAATCTACATCGCTGCCAGCGCGTCCACCAATTTGTCCGACCCAAACCGATAGGGGTCCGTGGTCGGCAGGCCCATCTCTGCCTCGACCTCTGCCAGATACGCCTTGGCATCCTCATCCGACATGTGCTGCGTGTTGACCGAAATCCCCACCACTTCACAGGCTGGATTGCCGACCCGCGCCAAGGGCAGTGCGGTGTCGCGCAGCGTGGCCAGCGACGGCTGAGTGTATTCCGGCAATCCGCGCATATGCTCCCGCGTCGGCTCGTGGCACAGGATCAACGCATCCGGCTGCCCGCCATGGACCAGCGCCATGGTCACGCCTGAGTAAGACACGTGAAAGAGCGAGCCTTGCCCCTCGATCAGATCCCAGTGATCGGCGTCATTGTCGGGCGTTAGATACTCCACCGATCCGGCCATGAAATCCGCGATCACGGCATCCAGCGGCACGCCCCCACCGGTGACCAGAATACCGGTCTGCCCGGTGGCGCGAAACGTGGCCTTCATGCCGCGCTTGCGCATTTCCGCCTCCATCGCCATCGCGGTGTACATCTTGCCCACCGAACAATCCGTGCCCACCGCCAGACAGCGCTTACCGGTACGTTTTTTGCCATTGGCAATCGGATAGGCCACCGTCGGCACCCGCACATCATGCAGCGTGCAGCCATTCATCTGCGCCGCCGCCACCAGATCGCCTTCATCGCGCAACAGGTTGTGCAGCCCACTGGCCAGGTCATAGCCCATCTCCAGCGCTTCAATCAGCACCTCTTTCCAGGCTTGCGAAATCACACCACCCCGGTTGGC
This sequence comes from Pseudomonadota bacterium, assembly GCA_039030635.1. Classification (GTDB taxonomy): domain Bacteria; phylum Pseudomonadota; class Alphaproteobacteria; order Rhodobacterales; family Rhodobacteraceae; genus Roseovarius. Next base: position 15,559 of record JBCCDT010000086.1, on the reverse strand, counting down.
CACACCGATGACCAGCGTGCGCGCCCCGGCCTCTTTGGCCTCGGCCAGCGTCAGGTCCTTGATCCCAAGATCAGCCCCACAGCCGGGAAGGCGGATCTGGCCCAAAGCGTGCTCAGGCCGCCAATCGCGAATGCCAATCGCCACTTTCGCGGCCAACATGTCCGGCGCATCGCCCAGAAACAGCAGATAAGGGGTCTCGATCATGTCAGATCTCCGAATTTGAGGGGACCGCGGCAGCGGAAGAATCACATTACGCGAAACTAACGAAAATTCGCGCCAAGTTATCTTGAATTTGCGCCATCCATCCCGGCCAAGGCGACACGATCTACCGCTTTGACTGGTGTTTGCCGAAGATTCTTCGAACTTTCACGCGTACGCGCAAACCCCCTATCATCAGACCGGGCATTTTCTTCGAAGAAAATGCGGAGAAAATTCCAATTTTCTCACGCAGAATTTTGGAAAATTCTGACCCGCGTCAAACCCGCAGACGCGCCCCTTCGGCTCAGTTCCACCTTGCAGCCCTGCACGCATTCCCCTACCCGAGGCTCCGACGCGTTTTTGACCTTCCCAATGAGAGGCCACCCGAGATGAGTTTCAAACTCCAACCCCCCGCCCCCGCACGCCCCAACCGCTGCCAGCTCTTTGGCCCGGGCTCCAACACCAAGCTCTTTGAGAAAATGGCCACCTCCGCCGCCGATGTGATCAATATCGATCTCGAAGACAGCGTCGCCCCCACCGACAAGGACATCGCCCGCAAGAACACCATTGAGGCGATCAATGATGTGGATTGGGGCAATAAATACCTCTCCGTGCGCATCAACGGCCTCGACAGCCCGTTTTGGTACAAAGACGTGGTCGACCTTTTGGAACAGGCTGGTGACCGCCTCGACCAGATCATGATCCCCAAGGCGGGCAATGCCTCTGACATCTACGCGGTCGACGCGCTGGTGACGTCTATCGAGGCCGCTAAGGGCCGCACCAAGCCCATCTCGTTCGAGGCCATCATTGAGACCTCCGCGGGCATCTCCCATGTCGAAGAGATTGCCGCCGCCAGCCCCCGTATGCAGGCGCTGAGCCTTGGGGCGGCGGATTTCGCGGCCTCCATGGGCATGGCCACCACCGGCATCGGCGGCACGCAGGAAAACTACTACATGCACCGTGAAGGCGAGAAATACTGGTCCGACCCCTGGCACTGGGCGCAGGCCGCTATCGTCGCCGCCTGCCGCACGCATGGATTGCTGCCCGTTGACGGCCCGTTCGGGGATTTCTCCGATGATGATGGCTTCCGCGCGCAGGCTTTGCGCTCTGCCACGCTGGGCATGGTGGGCAAATGGGCCATTCACCCCAAACAGATCGCGCTTGCCAATGAAATCTTCACACCGTCGGAAGAGGCCGTGACCGAGGCCCGTGAAATCCTCCAGGCGATGGAAGACGCCAAGGCCCGCGGTGAAGGCGCCACCACCTACAAAGGCCGTCTTGTCGATATCGCCTCGATCAAACAGGCCGAGGTGATCGTCAAAATGGCCGACATGATCGCGGCCAACTGACGGCCCGCGCGCCAGCAGTCGCCGAACCAAAATCCAAAAAAACGCCGGGGGCCTCCTCCGGCGTTTTTCGTGCGTCACTGGATGCCCCGCCTCTTCTTTGTTACGCTTCCCCCAATCCGAAAGGCGCGACATGGCTGACGATGCACCACCGCAAGACCTGCTCGACCTCACCTTGTCGGCCGCACAAAAAGACGCGGTGACGGTCACAACCAGTGGCGAAGAAAAGCGCGCGCTGCCTGATGGCGCCTCGCTGGTGCCGGCCAATGTCCTGACGGATGCGCGCGGATCGCTGTTTGAAATGGGCCGCAACAGCCGCACGCCCGACGCCCCTTTGAAAGACATCTACGGCTTCACCCTGCGCCCCGGCGTGGTCAAAGGCTGGGGCCTGCACAAACGCCATGATGACCGGTATTTCCTGGTCTACGGCGATATGGAGGTGTTTCTCTTTGATGTGCGCGCCGACAGCCGCACCTATGGTCAACTGTTTCGCGTCACCCTCTCTGAGAAAAGCCGCATGACGCTCACCATTCCCCGCTATGTCTGGCACGCCGATCATAATGTGGGAACCAAGGATTGCTTTACCGTCAATATGCCGACCGAGGAATATGACTATGCCAATCCTGACAAATACCGCCTGCCCATCGATACCGATCTGATCCCCCATGATTTCGGCGATGCGACGGGCGGGTGATGACCTCTCCCGTCAGTCTTGGTAACCTCTGAGTCGCACCCCAGCCGGATCATGATCATGAACGTCGAACAACCGCCCGAAGATCTGCTTGCCATCACCCTGGATGCCGCCGCCAAAGATGCCCAATCCACCGATCCCAGCGGCAAGGAATTGGCGACCCTGCCTGATGGCTGCTGGCTCAAGCCCTCCAACATCCTCACCGATTCCCGTGGTTCGCTCTTTGAAATGGGATCAAACCGCCATTGGGGTGATGAGCCCATCGTGCATGTCTACGGCGTCACCCTCCGCCCCGGCGTCGTCAAAGGCTGGGCGCTGCACAAAGAACATGATGATCGCTACTTCATCATGTCGGGCGATATGGAGGTGGTCATGTACGATGTCCGCCCTGACGCCAGCACCTATGGCCGGCTTTTCCGCGTCACGCTCAGCGACAAAAGCCGCGCCTGCCTGCGCATCCCGGCCTTTGTCTGGCACGCCGATCACAACCCGGGCACCGAGGATGTTTTGCTCGTGAACATGCCGACCAAAGCCTATGATCACGCCAATCCCGATAAATACCGCCTGCCGCTCGACACCGATCTGATCCCGCATGATTTCGGAGACGCCAAAGGATGGTAGATCGCCCGCGCTTCACGGTCCTTCTGCCCACCCATAACCGGCCCGAAGTGCTGACCTTTGCGATCCAATCCGTCCTGGCCCAGGATTTTGAGAATTTCGAACTGGCCGTTGTGGGCGATGGCTGCACGCCTGAAACGGCCGCCTTGATGGCCGGGTTCGATGATCCCCGCGTGCTCTGGTTCGATCTGCCCAAGGCGCCGGGCTTTGGCTATGCCAATCGCAACATCGCGCTGTCCCGCACCATTGGTGAGCTGATCGCCTTCTTGGGCCATGACAACCTCTATCTGCCCGATCACCTCAGCCGCATGAACAATCACTTTCAAAGGGACGCGTGCCAGTTCGCCTATTCCCGCCCGCTCTGGATTGATGACGAAGGCGTGGTGATGCCGTGCTATGTCAACCTGCACGAACCGGTCGCGCGCCGCAGCTTCATGACCCAGGCCAATATCCTGCCGGCCAGCACCATCGTGCATCGCCGCTCGGTCTTGGACACGGTTGGGATGTGGCCCGAAGACATTGAACACACCGGCGATTGGGATCTGTGGAAACGCATGTTCAACGCCTTTTCCGGTGGTGATTTCCTGTTATGCGATCCGGTGCCAAGCACCCTGCATTTCCGCGCGGACTGGCGTGACCCGTCGCGCTGGATGCCCGGGTCCATGGCCTACACGGCCGCGCTGCATCGCGCCGGTGGGTTCTGGCCGCAGGGTCTGGATCTCAAGCTTGATCCAAAGGGTGACCTCCCCCAGGGTCAGGTCTGGGCCAAGATGCAGGTCAATGCCCGCGATGTGACCAACCGGTTGCGCCACGGGACGCGGTTCCTGCAGGATGCGCTGGCCCATAATGCAACGCTTGATGTCAACTTCACCCGCTGACCCATCCGCAATCCGCAAAGGAGCTTGCCCATGAAAACCGCCCTAGTGACCGGCGCGGCCCGCGGCATTGGCCTGGCCACCACGCAGCAGTTTCTGACCCAGGGCTGGCAGGTGATCATGGTGGATCGCGATGCCGACGCGTTGGAAGAGACCGCCGCCCCCTTGGAACGCACCCTGAGTGTCGTGGCCGATGTGTCCGACCCAGATCAGGTGGCAGGGCTCGCCGCACGCCACACCCGGATTGACGCGCTGATCAACAATGCGGGCGTGGCGGATTTTGGCCCCATCCAGGACACGGATTTCGCCCGCTGGCGCACCGTGATGGAGACCAATCTCGACGGTGTGTTCCTGATGTCCCAGGCCTTCACCCCCGCGCTGGCCGCGACCCGTGGGGCGATTGTCAACATCGCGTCCATTTCCGGCCTGCGCGCCTCAACCCTGCGCGTGGCCTATGGCACGTCCAAGGCCGGGGTGATTGCGCTGACCCAACAACAGGCGGTCGAGCTGGGGGAGATGGGCATCCGCGCCAACGCGGTCTGCCCCGGCCCAGTGCGCACGAAATTGGCCATGGCCGTTCATACGCCAGAGATCATCGCCGCCTATCACGATGCGATCCCGCTCAACCGCTACGGCTCAGAGGATGAGATTGCCACTGTCATTACCTTCCTCTGCTCTGCGGGCGCCAGCTATGTCACCGGGCAAACCATCGCTGTGGATGGCGGGTTTGAGGCCACCGGCGTGGGCTTGCCCGCGCTGCGCAGCTGATCCCCGCGCGCAGCGCGGCCCCCCTCATCCCGGCGCGCAGCGCCGCCCCCTCTAGCTTCGCGCCGAAGGCGCGCCCCCGCGCACCAAAGCCTCACACCGCCGCGCGCAGCGCGGCCACCGCCGCCGAGACAGCCCGTCAGGGCTGCTGAGGCGGCATCACCACGTGACCTGCTTGCCTTCAAACACCTCAAACGGCTGAAGCTCGCCGCGTGACACCCAAGCGAAACCGCCATTGGTCATCATAATCTTGTATCCCGACCAATTGGTCCGCTCCCACCAGCTTTCATATTGATCGCTGCCCGCGTTCACCCGCCACTTGCCTTGATCCGGTCGCCCACCGTCGGGGACATAAATCGTCTGCCCATTGGGATCGAAAAACTGCGTGTACCCATCACCATTCCACGTGCCCCGGATCGTGTTGCCGCTCAGCAGCGCTTCAATCTGCGGCGCGGACATCTGCACATCCACAGGCCCGGTCAACCCCTCGGCCAGCGCCATCGCGGGCAGCATGGCCAGCCAGATCACCATACCACGTCGTTGCATATCACCCTCTCGGTTCGATCAGTATCGCCCGAAAGTCATTCACATTCGTCAGCGTGGGTCCAGTCACAACTTGTCCACCACTCCGCTCAAAGAACCCATGCGCATCATTGCGCTCCAGCGCAGTCAGCGCGCTCTCTCCCCCGACCAATGCGTCCGGCCCGATCACGGCCCCGGCGACCTCTGCGGCCCCATCCACCCCGTCGGTGTCACAGGCAATCGCGTGGATCCCCTGGGCCCCCTTGAGGGCAATCGCCAGGGCGAGCGTGTATTCCGCATTGGGCCCGCCCACCCCGTCGCCCCGCCGCGTCACGGTCAGTTCTCCGCCCGACAACAAAAGCACCGGTGCGGCCCCGGGTTGCAATGACGCCTGCAAAGCCATCGCTGTCTGCGCATGCTCCATGGCCACATCTCGCGCCTCACCTTCCAGGGCGTCGCCCAGAATGCGCGCCTCCACGCCCTCGGCCCGCGCCATCTCGGCTGCGGCCTCCAGTGATTGGGACGGCGCGGCATAGATCACATTGGTCACCCGGCTCAGCCGTTCATCATCCGCGGCCAACGGGTCAGCCCCCGCCGCCAGATACGCCGCAATCGACGCAGGCGGTGTCACCCCCCACTGCTCCAGCGTCGCAATGGCGCGCGCCGCATCGCCGTCATCGCCCACCGTGGGCCCGCTGGCAATGTCGCCCGGATTGTCCCCTGGCACGTCCGAGATCATCAGCGCCAGCATCTCAGCGGGATAGGCCGCCGCCGCCAGCTTGCCGCCTTTCACCGCCGAGACCTGCTTGCGAATGCCGTTGATGTCCCCAATCGGCGCACCCGAGGCCAAAAGCGCATCCGTCATGGCGCGCTTTTCCTCCAAGCTGATGTCGCCCGCAGGCGCCGTCAAAAGCGCCGATCCCCCGCCTGAGATCAACGCCAGGACCATGTCGCCCTCGCCCGTGTTCTCCAACAGTTTCAGCAGACGCCGCGTGGCCACCATCCCCGCCTCATCGGGCACCGGATGGGCCGCTTCGACAATTTCGATGCCCGCGCAGGGCCGCCCATAGCCATAGCGCGTGATCACCAACCCTTCGCAGGGGCCATAAACGGCCTCCACCGCCTCGGCCATCCGCGCACTCGCCTTGCCCGCGCCAATCACCACCAACCGCCCCTTCGGTTTGGGCGGCAAATAGGCGGCCAGGCTTTGCATCGGATCGGCCACTTCCACGGCGCGGTCAAACACGCGGCGCAAAAACGGCTCTTGGTCGGTCATCGTCACGTCTCCCTGATCTTGGGTGGCGTGTTTAGCGCTAACGTCCAAAAAGCAACAGACCAAAACCGCGCAAAATCGCGCCGGGCCGCACCGCTCAGAAGTTCAGATCGCGTGGCAGGTTTTCACAGGCGCTGCGCAACGTGTCCATAAACCACTGGTGGCGCGCCGTGGCTTCGACCCTGCGGTGATACACAAGGTCATACGACATCAGCGGCAGCGTGAAAGGCGGCGGCGCCATCGCAAATTCCTTGAACGCGGTTTTGGCAAGCCGCCGTGGCAAGGTCATGATCAAATCCGACCCGCGCGCCAGATTGGCCAGCGCATAGACATTGGAGGCGCGCAGAAAAATCTGGCGGCTTTCCCCTGTGACGCCCAGAGCGGTGTCCACCAGGCTTTGATGATTGCCGCCCAGATCCACAACCGCGTGCCGCGCCGCGACATACTCCTCCAGGGTCGACGGTGCCGTGCGTCGCGAGGCATCGTAAAAGCACACGATCTCGTCTTGGAAAAACCGCTCAACCGCAAGCTCAAGAGGGTAAGGGCCGATCGTGACCGTGATCGCAACATCGGCCACAGCCGATTCGAGGAACGAAAGCGCATTGGTGCGCGGCCCAAGTTCCACGAACCCCAACGAGATACTCTCCTTTCGCGACCTCAGGTCGCGATGTATCTCCGTCAAAAGTGGCAGCAATTCGGTCACATTGGTGGCAATGGTAAAGGTCGAATCGTCATCATCGGGCACGTAGTCGCCCTGCAACGCCAAGCTTTCGATCGAGCCAAGGATCTCGGACACTTTCGGCGCAATTGTCGCGGCCATGGGTGTTGCAGCAATGTTACGCCCTTTGCGGATAAACAAAGGGTCTCCGATGCACTTTCGCAGCTTGTCCAGGCTGTGGCTGACAGCGGATTGGCTTAAATCAAGGCGCTCTGCGGCCCGTGTCACCGACTTTTCCTCGAAGACGGTCAGGAACGTCCTCAACAGCTTTCCATCCAGTGATAATACATCGATTTTGCTCATGAGTTTTCGTCAATCGCCCCATTGATTCACCAGCGCTCGGTCCTTTTTAACATATAACGCGAACATTCTTGGACCCAAAACAACTATTCCGAGAAGAGAAAACCGACAACTCTACGCCTTTGAGCCGCTGCAATTCGTCTCAGAGGTCCGCCCGAATGTGCCAATCGTCGCAATGACGCGGCGGTTTCGTAACAACTTTTTAAACTGGAACTGCCACCCGTTTCAGGGGGCAATAGGTAACACAGCTATGGCCATGGATGCTCTACAGGACACGGATATGGATTTGGTGGCGAAAGCCGACAAAATTGCCCGCGGTTTTTGCCAAAGGGTGCCAGACAGCCACGTGTTTATCAAACTGGCCAACACCGATCAGTTGATCCCCTTTGGCTTCGCAGGGCCGGCTGAGTTTGACGTAGGACAGTCTTTGTGCGGCATGGTGGATGATGTCTGCATGACCACGATGGCCGACAATGCGCCTGTCCGGTTCAACCGCCCGCTGGATCAAAACCCCGAAACCGCCTCAGAGGCGCAAGAGGCGCCGCCAAAACCGGATGTGGCGATCATGGCGCTGCCGATCCGGGACAAAAACGGACAGGCCATCGGTGCCATCTGTGCGCTGTCCCAAAAGGCATATCACTGGTCTGACTTTGATCAGCTGGCCTTCGAACTGGCCTGCTGTCAAACGCAGAACCTGCTTGCGACGACGGCATTGAACAGTCAGATCACCACCCTGTCACAGGCGCTCAAGGAATATGATGACATCGCCACCATGATCGCCACGCACGCCCATCAAACCTTTTCTGTCCACGGCCCCTCCGGGGAGTTGATCTTTGCGACCAACGCGCTTTTGCAACAGGTGAAGATCGATGAGCTGGAGGCCCAGATCCGCAAAAAGGGCAACATGGCCGCGGTGTCGATCCAACCCGAAAGCATGCCCGAGATGGCACATGCCACCCCCGCCGGTGATTTTGAGACGGACGAGATGGATCTGGCCATTGCCCCCGATAAAGTTGCCTCCGATAAACAGGTCTGGCGCGCCCGAGTGCAGAACGATTCCAAATACGTCACCTTCGTGCATTGGGAATTGGACCCGGCCTAGCGGTCACCGATCCGTCGGGCCCCATCGCCGCCGCCTGTCCTCAGCTTGACAAGGCGGGCCACCCGCGCGACATCCCTCCCCATGCTCAGCACCGTGCTTCAGGTCGCTCTTGGCGGCGCCATCGGGGCCTCGGCCCGATACCTCACTTCGGTGGGCGCGGTGCGCTTAATGGGGCCAGGCTTTCCCTGGGCCACGCTGAGCGTGAACATTGTGGGCTCCTTTCTGATGGGGGTGCTCGTCGTGGTTCTGGCGCAAAAAGGCGGTATGAAGGCCGCGCCGTTTCTGATGACCGGTATCCTGGGTGGCTTCACGACGTTTTCGGCCTTCTCACTGGATGCTTTCACCCTTTATGAGCGTGGCCAGCCCGGCGCGGCATTGGCCTATGTCACCGCCTCCGTGCTGGTGTCCATTGCGGCATTGGCCGCGGGCATTCTCGTGACCCGGGCGCTCACCCAATGACCGGCGTTCAAATCCTGCAAGTCTCGGCCGAGGATGCCGATCAGCGGCTTGATCGTTGGCTGCGGCGGCTGTTTCCGCATCTGGGCCAAGGCCGCATCGAAAAGATGTGCCGCAAAGGCGAGCTGCGCATTGATGGCGGCCGGGTCAAGGCCTCCACCCGACTGGAAGAGGGCCAATCCGTGCGCGTGCCGCCGCTGCCCGATCCCGGCGCAATATCAGAGACGAAATCACCGCAAAGCGCCAAGATTTCCGATCAGGATACGGCGATGATCCAAGGCTGCGTGATCTATCGCGACGATCACATCATCGCGCTGAACAAACCCCCCGGTCTGCCGGTGCAGGGCGGGTCAAAACAAACCCGCCATGTCGATGGTCTGGGCGCGGCCCTGCGCTTTGGTCAGGATAGCAACCCCCGGCTGGTCCACCGGTTGGACAAAGACACCTCCGGCGTGTTGCTGATGGCGCGCAGCGCGCAGATCGCCCGCGCCCTCACCGCCGCCTTCCGTCACCGCACCACGCGCAAAATCTATTGGGCCGCGCTGGCAGGCGTGCCCACCCCGCGCATGGGCACGGTCAAGTTCGGCCTGGTCAAGGCCCCCGGTCACGGCAAGGCGGGCGAGGGCGAAAAGATGCTCTGCCTGCACCCCGGTGAGGTGGAGCGCACGCAAGGCGCCAAACACGCCACCACCGATTTCGCCGTGATTGAGGCCGCAGGCACCCGCACCGCCTGGACCGCCCTTGTCCCCGTCACCGGCCGCACGCATCAGTTGCGCGCGCATATGGCCGAACTGGGCCACCCGATTGTGGGCGATGGCAAATACGGCGGGTCGGGGCAAGAAAATCTGGGCGATGGCTGGGGTGCCCAACTGGGCGGTGAGATCAGCAAGAAGCTGCATTTGCACGCCCGCTCGCTCAGCTTCGACCACCCCGTCACCGGCGCGCGCCTGCACCTGACCGCGCCGCTACCTGACCACATGGCCCGCACCTGGGACACCTTTCAATGGCGCGCGCAAGAGGCCCCAGAGGACCCGTTTGAGGACGTCCAATGAGAGCGCCTTTGGCAGGCCCCGGCGTGGCGATCCGCCCTCTAAGCTTTGGCGCTTTATCTGTGGGTTCTCGGACTCCATTCGAGCCCAGCGCCGACATCACACATTCGCCAGGCCCTGGGTGGGGCCTGACGAAGGCGCGGCGGGCTAACGCCCTTGATTCCGCGCACGGGCTCAGAGTTTCTGTGACTTGGGGGCAGCTATGACCGCTCTGCGCCTCGTGATCTTTGATGTTGACGGCACGCTGGTCGACAGTCAGGCCGATATCATCGCCGCCATGTCCGAGGCCTTCACCCGTGCCGGTCAAACGCCGCCCAACCGCACCGCGATCCTCGGCATTGTCGGCCTCTCCCTTGAGGTTGCGATCCCCAAACTGGCCCCGGGTCTGGATCCCGCCCTGCACACCCAGATGGTGCAATGGTACAAAGACGCCTATGTCGCGCTGCGTGCCAAGATCGGTGCCGCGCAAAGCTCACCGCTCTACCCCCATGTCCGCGCCACGCTCAATGCGCTTCATGCCCAGCCTGAGACGCTGCTTGGTGTGGCCACCGGCAAATCCCGGCGCGGGTTGGACAAATTGCTCGACGGGCACGACCTCGGCGCGCTCTTCGTCACGCAACAGGTCAGTGACCATCACCCGTCCAAACCGCACCCCTCCATGCTCCACGCCGCCTTGTCCGAGACCGGGGTGGAGGCGCAAAACGCCGTCATGATCGGCGACACCACGTTTGACATGCAGATGGCCCGCGCCGCGGGCATCGCCTTTGTTGGTGTGGCTTGGGGCTATCACCCGCCATCGGCGCTGGGCGATGCGGTTGCCATCCTTGAGGATATGCGCGATCTGCCCGGCTGTCTGTCCACCCATTGGGGCCTTGCCGCATGAGCACCTGGAAATCCAAACGCTTCTGGACCAAAGCCACCGCCACCACCACGGAGGGCGGCTTTACCGTCACGCTCGATGATCGCCCGGTCAAAACGCCCGCCAAACGCGCGCTGGTCATGCCCACCATGGCCCTGGCCCAAGCCGTGGCACGGGAATGGGACGCCCAAGAGGATGAGGTCAATCCCAACACCATGCCCGTCACCCGCGCGGTGAATGCCGCCCTCGATAAGGTCGCGCAGCAGCATGGCGAAGTCGCCGATCTTCTGGCCGCCTATGGCGACAGTGATCTGCTCTGCTACCGCGCCGATGCGCCAGAGGGGCTGGTCGCCCGGCAATCCGCGGCCTGGGATCCGCTGCTCGATTGGGCGCATGAGACGTTTGGCGTGCGTCTCACGCCCACCGTGGGTCTGATGCCGCGCCCGCAAAACCCCGATGATCTGGCGCGGCTCTCTGCGCATGTGCACGCCATGGATGCTTTTACCCTGACCGCGTTTCATGATCTGGTCGGCCTGTCCGGGTCGCTCATCATCGGGTTTGCTGCCCTGCGGGGTCACGGGGAGGTCGAGGATCTGTGGCAAACTTCCCGCATTGATGAGATCTGGCAAGAAGAGCTATGGGGCGAAGACGAAGAAGCCACCGCCATGGCCGCCGCCAAACGCGGTCAGTTTCTCGCCGCCAAAACCTTCCACAATCTGGTGAATGACCAAGCTTAGTTTCGACTTTTTAAGCGGGCTTGTGGAAAACCCCGGGGATTCGCCCTAATTTTTAGCGATCCGGTCTTGAACTATGGGGTGAATCTTCCCATTGTGCCCGGTGTTAGTGCTGGGGAAACCCTGAAAACAGCAACTATGGTCCCGCCCGGGGCCGCCTAATCGCCTCAATAAGAGGCGTCCAATCAGGAAGAGGTAATCATGAAAAAATCCGTAATTCTGGGCGCACTGTCTGCTGCCGGTCTCGCGACTGCACTGACGGCTGGTGCCGCCGCTGCGGGCACGCTTGACGACGTCAAAGCGCGCGGCAAACTGAACTGTGGCGTGACCACAGGTGTGCCTGGCTTTGCTGAGCCGGACGCAAACGGCGTGTGGCAGGGCTTTGACGTGGCTGTGTGCCGCGCTGTTGCTGCTGCTGTGCTGAGCGACAGCACCGCTGTGGAATTCGTGCCCACCACTGGTAAGACACGCTTTACCGCGTTGGCCTCTGGTGAAATCGACATGCTTGCGCGTAACACCACATGGACGTTCTCCCGTGACGTTGACCTGAAGTTCGAATTTGTCGGCGTGAACTACTACGACGGTCAGGGCTTCATGGTGCCGGCCGATCTGGGCGTTGGCTCCGCGACTGAACTGGACGGCGCAACCGTCTGCATTCAGACCGGCACAACGACCGAGCTGAACCTGGCGGACTTCTTCCGCTCCAACAACATCAGCTATGAGCCTGTTCCGGTCGAAACCGGCGCTGAAGCCGTGCAGCAGTACAACGCTGGCGCATGTGACGTTTACACCACGGACCGTTCCGCTCTGGCCGCTCAGCGTGCCAACTTCGAGACACCTGATGATCACGTGATCATGCCCGAGGTGGTCTCCAAAGAGCCGCTCGGCCCGCTTGTGCGCCACGGCGACAACGAATGGGCTGACATCGTCCGCTGGACGCTGAACGCGCTGATCACAGCCGAAGAACTGGGCGTGAACTCCGCCAACCTCGCAGAGATGGCCGGTGGCTCCAACAACCCGGAAATCAACCGTCTGCTCGGCACCGAAGGTGACCTGGGCGCAATGCTCGGCCTGGACGCTGAGTGGGCCAAGCGCGCCATCGGCGTCGAAGGCAACTACGGTGAGATCTTTGACCGCAACATCGGTGAATCCACACCGATCGGTCTGGCACGTGGTCTGAACGCTCAGTACTACGAAGGTGGCCTGATCTACTCGCCGCCCTTCCGTTAAGCACAATTTGGAAAAGGGCGCGGAATTTCCGCGCCCTTTTTCCATCTGGCTGCATCCAATCTGCAAAAAACTTGGCTCAGCACCGCAAAGAGTGCACTAATAAAGCCTTAACAACGACCAAAGTTGACAGGGGGGCGCCCTATATGGCGACGATCACCGACCCAACGGTAGGGACGCAATCAAGTTCGTTTAAGCTTGGTATGCTGCTCAACGACACGCGCTACCGATCTCTTACATTCCAATTCATCGCACTTGTGGCCATCATTGCCTTTATGGCGTTCGTGGGCGGCAACCTCGTGCGCAACCTGGCTGAGGCCGGCCTGAACATTTCCTACGCGTTCCTTGGGGAACCGGCAGGGTACGATATCAACCAACGCCCGATTGAGTATAACTCGCAGTCCACTCATGGCCGCGCGGCAATTGTGGGCCTGTTAAACACGCTGATCGTGGCCTTCCTGGCCTGTATCACCGCGACGCTCTTTGGTGTGATCGCAGGCGTTTTGCGCCTGTCGAACAACTGGATCGTCTCCAAGGTGATGAGCTTTTACGTTGAGATTTTCCGCAATGTGCCGGTGCTCATCTGGATCCTGATCATCTTTTCCATCATGATCAACGCCCTGCCCGGGCCGCGCGAATTCAGAGGGGACACACCCACCGCGTCGATGATCGGCTTTGACACGGTCGCGGTCACCAATCGCGGCATCTTTGCCCCCGCACCGCAATTCACCAACAGTTTCGGCTCCACCGAAGAGCTGCCGGTGACCAGCACAGGGCTTGACTGGCTGGTGATCCTCGCCGCGCTCTTGCTGTCTTGGTTTGTGGTCGGTCGCGTCAACACATGGGCCTCCAAAACACAGGAGGAGACGGGCAATCGCCCCACCACTTGGTACATAAACCTCGCTATATGGCTGGTGCCGCTCGCCGCTGTGCTCACGTTTTTGGGCCTCACTTGGGATATCCCGGCCCTCAAAGGGTTTAACTTCCAGGGCGGGATGCAGATCCGCGGCTCGCTCATCGCGCTGTGGTTTGCTTTGGCCATCTACACCGGCGCCTTCATCGCCGAAAACGTCCGCGCGGGCATCATGGCCATTTCCAAGGGTCAGACAGAGGCCGCCGCCTCACTGGGTCTGCGCTCCAACCTGATCATGAGCCTTGTGATCCTGCCGCAGGCGCTGCGCGTGATCATCCCGCCGCTCATCTCGCAGTATCTCAACATCACCAAGAACTCGTCGCTTGCCATCGCGGTGGGCTACATGGATGTGACCGGCACGCTAGGGGGCATCACGCTCCTGCAGACGGGTCGCGCGATTGAGACGATCCTGCTCTTGATGCTGTTCTATCTCACCATCTCGTTGATGATCTCGGCGGTGATGAACGTCTTCAACAACCGCATGAAACTGAAGGAGCGCTGATCATGGCTACCGGTCCAAAAACACCAGCGTTTGTCCGTCACGACACGCTCCCCGAACTGCCGCCACCCGCCTCTGAAACGGGTCTGATCAAGTGGATGCGGCAGAACCTCTTTAACGGTTGGTTCAACACGATCATGACGATCCTTGTGATCTACTTCATCGCCCGGTTCGTCACCTTCGCCTTCCCATGGTTCTACAATGGCGTCTGGGATGCAGGCTCCATCCGCGAATGCCGCGATATCCTCACGGCGGCGGGCAAATCCACCGGGGCGTGTTTCGCCGTGCTGGTCGATCGCTGGGATCACCTGCTCTTTGGCTTCAAATACCCGGCCACCGAATATTGGCGCCCCACCCTGGCTTTTGTGCTGCTTCTCGTGGCCGCCGCGCCTGCGCTCTTTTACAAATACATCCCGCGCAAAGGTCTGATCTTTACTGCGCTCTACCCGTTCATCGCCTTCTGGCTGGTGTGGGGTGGCTCGCTGTGGGTGCCACTCACGATCTTGGCGGCCATCATCGCCACGATCTTCATCTTCCGTGCGGTCGAAAGCCTGGATGTCAAACTGCGCACGGCGCTTGCGGCCCTTGTGGGCTTCGCCGCCGCCGCTGGATTGGCCTATTTGCTGTTTCTCGGCGCGAAAGAGCTTTGGTTCATCTCCAATTCCGTCGGCACCGGCTCCATCGGCACCACCATCGCCGGGCTTGTGTTCAAGGCCGCGTCCATCTTCATGTTTGCCTTCTTCATCCCGATGGGCATCTTCGTGGGCTACGCCATCTATGACGATGCCGAAGGCGGCGGGCTGGTCACAGTCGTCACCGCGCTCTTTGCCATCTACGTGATGCTGGCCTTCCTCCTGGGCCCGGTCTCCGGCGCGCTCAACTCGGTCATCCCGCTTGAGCTTCAGGCGGTCCCGTCGCGTGACATGGGCGGCTATATGCTCTGCATGATCCTCGGCACGGTCTGTGTGTCGCTCTCGATCCCGCTGGGCATCGTTCTTGCGCTGGGCCGGCAATCCAACATGCCGCTCATCAAAGGCGTCTGCGTGGTCTTCATCGAATTTGTTCGCGGCGTCCCGCTCATCACATTGCTCTTCGTGGCCAACGTGATGCTCGCCTACTTCATGCCGCCGCAGTCCAACTTCGACCTGATCTTGCGGGTGATCATCATGATCACCATGTTCTCCTCGGCCTATATCGCTGAGGTGATCCGGGGGGGCCTCGCCGCCCTGCCGAAGGGTCAGTATGAAGCGGCTGACAGCCTTGGCCTCAACTACACCCAGGCCACGCGCCTCATCATCCTGCCGCAGGCGCTCAAGATCTCCATCCCGGGGATCGTGAACGTCGCCGTGGGCCTCTTCAAGGACACCACCCTCGTCTCGGTCATCTCGATGTTCGATATCGTGGGCATGATCCG
>JBCCDT010000085.1:0-18580 GCA_039030635.1 Pseudomonadota bacterium | reverse complement strand
GGGGCCGTAAAGCCAGATCGCCAGCCAGTAATAGATGATCGTGCCCAGAACCGTGCGATAGATTGAAAAAATGCCAAGCGGGATCCCTTGCAGGCCCACACGGCTGACCAATGTGGAGGCAATAAATGAAATCGTGGCCGCGGCCGCCGCCAGTTCCCCTTTGCCAAAGGAAAACCCTTCGCCCGCATTCATCACAACCATCACCACCGCGCCCAAAAGCGCGACAATACCGGCTCCCATGGCCCAGGGATCCAGCTGCTCTTTCAAAAAGAAGAACGTGGCCAGCAAGAACAACGGCGGCTCAATCCGACCGATCAGAACCACATTGGTGACCGTCGTGTAATCCAGCGCGATAAAAAACAGTGCCGGCGTCAAGGCAGAGGACAGGCCCGCTGAAACCGTCAGGATCATCCAATCCTTGCGGCTCAGCTTGCGCAGGTTTTCCATCGTCCAATCGCGCCAGAACATAAACACCATCGGCACCAGCGAAATCAGCGAGCCCAGAAACAAAAGGTTGCACAGGGTGATGGCGTTGCGCCCCATCACCGGGTGTTCGCGCCCGATATCGGCCAGCAGCGACACGATGGAGTTGGAAGCCGCATAGATGATGACCGCCACCCAAATCAGCCCGGCCCCCATCAAAACCTTGGATGCTCCGGCGGCGGGCGCTGCTGCGTTGGTCATGCTATGGTCCTTCTGTCCCTCTGGACGCGATTTTGCGGCGTCTTGCACAGCCCATCCGCGTTTGGCCGGATGCGTGCAATTTGTCACTATGACAGGGCAAAATGCGCTCGAAAACAAGCGCAATGGCACTGACGCGCGATCAAGCTAAAGCGAATTTTCGAAACAATATTTCAAAAACAGGGGTTTACGCAGCGTTCCGGTCACGCACGAGGAACGCGCGCTCACGTTCGCGTGCAAAAGCCACTTGTGCGGCGGTAAAGGACACGCGAAAGGAACATATGGGCGAAGTTGGCTCATTTCGGAGACCCAAATGATTGAAAACCAAGGCACCCGCGCGCAGAAAATTGTCACGATCTATGACGATATCTACGATTTGCCCGATTGCCGATCCTATTATCGCGCGATGGATCATGCCGGGTTCCGCACGGCACATTTTGCCACAGTGGTCTTTCGTGACGCCCTGACTGCCCTCAAGGCGGAACGGGATCTGGCGCAGGTCAGTGTCGTGGATTTCGCCAGCGGGTATGGCATCGCCGCGCAACTGATGCGTCACACCATTGGGTTGGACGATGTGCTGTCGCGGTACCGCGAAGAATGGTTTGATGATGCCACGGAGGCCGAGGTGATTGCCGCCGACCGCGCCTGGCTGACCGAGAACCGTCGAGATGAGGCGGATCGCTATATTGGGATCGATATTGCGGGCAACGCGCTGTCCTACGGGCGGGACGTGGGTATTTTCGACGCCGTTTTCCCCGAGAACCTGCAAGATGGCCCACCATCTGCGGCGCTTGCTGAGGAATTGGCGCAGGTCGATTTGATCGTGGAATGTGGCAGTGTCGCGCATATGCTGCCCGATGCGCTGGATCATTTATTGTCGGCCTGTCCGCGCAAACCTTGGGTGGTCATGTCCCCCATTCGCGGCAATGACACCGCAGAGGCGTTTGACGTGCTCAGGGCGCATGGACTTCGGGTGGACCATCATCTGACCGAGCCGTTCCCCCATCGCGCCTTTTCCAATGCCGATGAACAGCGCCGCGCGATCGCCAATGCCCAGGCACGGGGCCACGACACGGACGGTTTTGAATCCGAAGGCCGCTTTCACGCACATCTTTTTCTCGCCAAGCCCGCATAGGGCAGAGATCACAGCGCGATCACGGGATCTTCACGCCTGATCAGTTCGCCTCACAACCCTGTGCAGCGCCGTATTTTGGGCGCGGTCTCCCTTATATTCAGCGTCATGATCAAACATTCAGCGGAGTGAAGTTTATGTTGACGAGACGCCATTTTCTCCTGACTGCCGCCGCCATGCCGATTGCGAGCCATGTTCAGGCGGGCATTGCCCCCAACGCCAAACCTGCCATCCTGTCCTATAACGGGGCGGCGATTGGCGGCTATGACCCAGTTGCGTATTTCATGACATCGGGCCCGGTGCGCGGCGACCAATCCCATGTGGTGGAATGGAACAACGCCACGTTTCTGTTTGCCTCAGCGGCGAACAAGGCGACCTTTGAGGCCGATCCGGAAAAATTCACACCGCGCTATGGCGGCTATTGCTCCTACGCGGCGGCGCTGAACTATGTCGCGCCCACATCGGCCAATGCATGGTCCCTGCACGAGGATCAGCTTTACCTGAACTTCAACTTGCATGTGCGCTCTGTGTGGGAACAGGACAAACCGGGCTACATCGCCAAGGCGGATGCAAACTGGCCGGGTCCATTGCAAGCGTAACAAGATACCGCAGGGGATGAGATTTCCCTTCCCTTGCGGAAACTTGCTCCCTACCCTCCCGAACACGCATTCGTGACTTAGGGAGGATCCAATGCACAAATCCATTATGGCCGCGATGGCCGCACTTACATTGACCGGTGGCTCAGCACTCGCCGCCGAAAAAATGCGTATTTCCCTTCAGCTGCCATTGACCAGCCATCTGGGGGAAAACCTGCAACTCTTTGAAGCTGAAGTTGAAAAGCGTACAGGCGGCGCCATCGATGTCGAAATCTATGACAGCGCCACACTTTACAAAGACAAAGAAGTACCTGCCGCCGTCGGCTCCGGCGCGATTGAGGCTGGCGTGGCCTCGCTCACCCGATACGTGGGCGATGCGCCGATCGTCGATGTGTTCTACATGCCATTTCTGTTCAACACCGAAAACAAGGTGAACGCGGCCGTGGCCACAGGCTCTCCGGTGCGGATGGCGCTGGAAAAGGAGATCAGCAAGACCGGTGGGTCCGTGCTCTATTGGCAAGCCTATGGCGGGGCGATCATGCTGTCGAACGGTGGCCCGATCCGCACACCCGCAGATCTCGACGGTAAGAAAGTCCGCGTGTTTGGCAAAACCTTGGGTGATTTCGTCTCCGCCGCAGGGGGCGCGCCCACGCTGATTTCCGGCTCGGAACAGTATCTGGCCTACCAGCGCGGCACTGTCGATGTGGGGATGACCGGTGTCTCCGGCGTAAAATCCCGCAAGCTGTGGGAGGTGATGGACACGATCACAGTCACCAATCACGCCAATATTGAGTTCGTCGTCGTGGTCAACAATGAGTGGTGGGCCGGTCTGTCGCCGGAAATCCAAGGCCATATCAGCGATGCCGCTTCCGTTGCCCAAGACAATGTGCGTGAACGGATGGCCGCGATCGAAGAGGCGGCGTATGGCGCAGCCGAAGAGAACGGCATGACGGTGGTGGAGCTTTCTGACGAAGACCTCGCCGCTTGGCAGGCCGTCGCTCAACCCGTCTATGACGCCTATATTGAGGCCGCGGGCGAAGCGGGTCAGGCGATCCTCGACGCGGTCGGGGGCGGCTCCTGACCTGAGTGACTAGGGCGGGCGGTCACTCAGCCGCCCGTTTTTCACAGCCCATGACCTTGATCACCACACTTTCCCGTCTTGCAGGTTTGACCGGCGCCGTTTTGATGGCGCTCACCGGTGTGATGCTGACATTTGAAGTTGTGGCGCGGTATTTCTTTATCAAACCAACGATTTGGGCGGCTGAGCTTAGTCAGCTTTGCCTCATCTGGGGCTGTCTTTTGTCCATGGCCTGGCTGCTCAATGCCCGCCGGCACATCACGGTGAACGCTGTCACAGCGCTTTTGCCGCGCCGGGCGCAGAAGGTGTGCGTGGCCTTCGCCTTGGCCTGCATCATCGTGTTTTCCGGCATCGTGACCGTCTGGGGTTGGGACATATTTTATGACAGTTTCTCGCGCGGGCGCACCACGGGGTCTTTGTTGAACCTGCCCACCTGGGTGGCGGAGCTTTCGGTGCCACTGGGCTTTGGCCTTTTGACGCTGCAAGCCATCACGGACCTCATCGCCCTGCCCCGCGACGCAACCAAAAGCCTGGGAGCCAGCCACGAATGACGATCGTCCTCATTCTTGCCGGGCTTTTCTTCCTGTTGCTGATGGGCGTGCCCGTGGCCTTTGCTTTGGGCGGGCTGGGTTTGGCCATGCTCCTTCTGGGCGGGTTTTCTCCGCTCATGGCCCCGCAGGCGATATTGTCGACGCTCGATGGGTTTATCCTGCTCGCCGTGCCGCTTTTCCTGCTGATGTCGAATGTGCTGCTCAAGGGCGGCGTGGGGCGTGATCTCTTTGCCGCCGTGCAGGCCTGGGTGGGGCATTGGCCGGGT
Source organism: Pseudomonadota bacterium (assembly GCA_039030635.1). Classification (GTDB taxonomy): domain Bacteria; phylum Pseudomonadota; class Alphaproteobacteria; order Rhodobacterales; family Rhodobacteraceae; genus Roseovarius. The sequence continues at coordinate 14,276 of JBCCDT010000085.1, read as the reverse complement.
GGCCTGGCCGTGGCCACGATCCTCAGCTGTGGGCTTTTTGCCGCGATTTCAGGGTCTTCCGTGGCCACCGCCGCGACGATTGGCACCGTGGCGATCCCTGAGATGATCTCGCGTGGGTATGACAAGCGCTTTGTCTATGGCCTGCTCGCCGCTGGTGGCACCTTGGGCATTCTGATCCCGCCCTCCATTCCAATGATCGTCTACGGGTTTGTGACCGAGCAATCGGTCATCGCGCTGTTTCTGGCCGGGATCGGGCCGGGGCTTGTCCTCGTGACCTTCTTCGTCATTTTCTCAATCCTCTACGCGAAACTGTCCGGCAAGTTCGTCCCGGTCGAAAAGGCACATATGGAAGAACGCCTGGCCGCGTCCTGGCGGGCCCTGCCCTCTTTGGTGCTGGCCCTGATCGTGATTGTCGGTCTCTACACGGGCGCATTCACCCCCACCGAAGCCGCCGCCGTGGGATTTGCCGCGGCCCTGCTGATCACGGTCTTTTGGCTTCGCACGCTGACCTGGGCCAGCTTTTGGGAGGCGGTGAAAGAGAGCGCGATCACCACAGCCGCCATCCTGCTTATCGTGGCAGGCGCCAAGGTGTTTGGCAAAGCCATCGCGCTGTACCGCATTCCACAAGACATCTCCGCCTTCATTGCCGCCAATATTGACGGGCCATTGGTGTTCATCCTGCTGGTCTCGGTCGTGCTCTTGCTGATGGGGCTGGTGTTTGAGGCGCTGTCGATGATTTTGATCATGACGCCGGTGCTTTTGCCCGCGGCCATGGGCCTTGGGTTCGACCCGATCTGGTTTGGCATTTACATGGTGATCATGGTCGAATGCGCGCTCATCACCCCGCCGGTGGGGCTCAATCTCTATGTGATCCAGGCTGTCGCACGGACCAGTCTGGCCAATGTAGCGCGCGGCGTGTGGCCGTTCTTGCTTTTGATGCTGGTGACGGTGGCCGTGCTCTATGCCGTGCCTGATCTGGCGCTTTATATTCCGTTCAAATGGTGACCTGATGACCCAAGCTGCCAAGCTCCGCGAATTGTTGACCCAAGACCGGTGCCACATCATGCCCTGCTGCTTTGATGCGCTGTCGGCCAAGCTGATCCAACAAGAAGGGTATGACCTGACCTTCATGTCCGGCTTCGCGGCATCGGCCAGCCGCATCGGGCAGCCGGATTTGGGGCTTATGAGCTACGCAGAGGTTTTGGATTCCGCGGGCAACATCACCGACGCGATCGATATCCCGCTCATTGGGGACGGCGACACGGGCTATGGCAACGCCATGAATGTGCGCCGCACCGTGACCGGGTTTGCCAAGGCCGGATGTGCCGCGATCATGATCGAAGATCAATTGGCACCAAAACGCTGTGGGCATACGCCAGGCAAAGCCGTGGTCAGCCGGGATGAAGCCTTTGACAGGATCCAAGCAGCCGTCGATGCGCGCGATGCCCTGCGCGCGGCAGGTGGCGATATTCTGATCATGGGCCGCACCGATGCGCGCCATGAACACGGGCTGGATGAGGCCATCGCGCGCGCCGCCACCTATGCTGAGATTGGCGCCGACATCCTCTTTGTCGAAGCCCCGAAAACGACGGATGAGATGCGCCGGATATGTGATGCGCTGCCCGGGCCCAAGATGGCCAATATCGTCGAAGGGGGGGAGACGCCGGACCTCACGAATGCCGAACTTCATGAGATCGGATTTTCGATTGCGGCTTATCCTCTGTCGCTGATGGCGGCGGCGATGCAGGCCATGGTGACAACGCTCCAAAGCATGCGGCAGGACGCGCGCCCCGGGCAGATGGACTTCACCGATCTGCGCCGCAGGATTGGGTTTGACGACTATTACGAGATGTCAGACCGCTACGGATCTTCGCGCAGGTCCTGATCAATTAGGGCGGCAACCCTGTTGAAAATCAGGCCTAGAAGGAAAAGTTATCCACAGTTTTCCCCTATCCCCTGCAGGTTTTAACGCATTGCGTCAAAAGTTCCCCACGTCCGCTTTGGGCTCTGGCCGCAGCTGAATCCGAAGCGGATCGGGCAGCGTGTCGAAACTCTGGAACAATTCCCTCAGGCCATCAGGCCCGGTCGCATGCTGTCCGTGGCGCGCCATTTCTGCGCGCGCTTGGCGTTTGATATCCGCGCCATTTCCGATGTCGAGCGACACATCCGGGCGGAAACTGCGGCGCACCGGACTATCCTGGATCAGCGGCATCAAGAGCAATTCCGGCACAGCCTCAAGCGAGGCCTGCGCGGCAAGACCCGCGCGAATGGCGCGGTCATCATGGGCCACAGGATAAGGTGCAAACAACAGCGCATCACCCGTCGGGCTGATCGGTGCAAACCTCGCCGCCTCATTCAAATCACGGGTCCGTACGGTTGGGAACGGGGCGAGCGCATTGGACAAGATATCTGACGCTGGTCCATGCAGATCGCCCAGAAAAATGGTCACCGGGCCGCCCGCCCGCGCGCGGCGCGCCAAAGCGCCAAGCGCTGTTTCAATCACTTGGCCTGCATCTTCCGCAAAGACGACCAGTTCCTGACTGATCCGCCGTGTGTGCTGTTCCAGAAAGAAGGCCATGATCACATCGGCCATGGCGTTGTAGTGACCCAAGTTGCGGCTGTCATGGACGATGCGCCCGATGTCCACCTCAACCACTTTGGCCCCTGACGCATGGACGCGCAGCATCACATCAAGATCCGCCGCATAGGTGCCCACCAATTCCTGATGTGCGATCCAGCGGCGATCAACAAGGTAAATCCCGGAATTGGGCGCGCGCAGATGATCCAAACCGGGAAACATCTGCCGGATCGCAGGCGTCACCAAAAGCCGCGTCATCGGCATGTTGTCATCGGGATCGTTCCACGCGCCTTTGACAAGACCCACACCATCCGCGCGCGCGGCGGGCATCGCGGCAAAAAGCGTGGTGTCAAACCGTTCCAGATCAGCGTCGAGCTTCATCACCCAGTCATTGCGCGCCGCCCCAAGCCCTGCGCGCACCGCATGCCCCATGCCACGCGCCTCTTCCCGCACGGCGCGCGCGCCTGCGCGTTCTGCCAAGGCGCCGGTTTCATCGGTGGAGCCATTGTCGACCACAACGACTTCGTCGACCCAAGGCAGCCCGCGCAGCTTGCGCACGACAGCCTCAATGGTGGCCGCCTCATTGTGGGCGGGGATGATGACGGAAACGGGTTCCTGCATTGGTTTGAGCGCTCCCCAACTCGATTAGCGGGCAACGTAACGATCCAAATTGTTCAGAACAAGGGAGAGTGCGCGAAACAAATGGAACCGTTTCGTGAGGTGCAGTGAGGGTCTTGACTCGTAACAGTAATTGTAAATATGTAATTACATGTTTACTAATGAACAGATGGACCGTGTGTTTTATGCGCTGTCGCATACCTCCCGTCGGAAGGTGCTGGACATATTGCGCGACACACCCGGCCAAACGGTGGGCGACGTGGCACGTCAGTTCGATGTGACGCGCATTGCCGTGATGAATCACCTCAAAGTGCTCGAAGAGGCGCAGTTGGTGATCAGTGAGAAAGATGGCCGTGCGCGACGGCTCTATCTCAACGCGGCCCCGATACAAGCGATCTACGAGCGGTGGACCACAACATTTTCAGCCCATTGGCTGGACCGCATGAGCCTGGTGAAATCCGTGGCCGAAGCGGCCGCCGCCAAGATCAAGAAGGACAGTGAAGAATGACCAGTGAAAATACCCATATCAATCGCGTGATGATCAACGCCCCACAAGAGGTCGTGTGGAATACCCTTGTGAAGACCGACGAAAGCCTGCCCTTTTTCTTTGGCAGCATCTGTCAGACCAAAGACGGTCTGCGCCCGGGCGCGTCGTACCGAATGGTCAGCAAAAGTGGCAAGGTCGTCATGGTCGTGGGGGAAGTGCTGCGATTTGAGCCGCCGCATGTCTATGCGCATACGTTTTCCATGACCAATATTGATGAGCCGCCTGTCACCGTGACCTACACGCTGACCGAAAAATCCGGCGGCACAGAGTTTGAACTGCGCATCGACAACATGGTGCCTGGCAGCAAGCTGGCCAAGGAAATGGTGTCGTCTCAAGGGTTTATCGCAAGCAACCTCAAGGCGCTTTGCGAAACGGGGCGGCCGGCCTTCACCGGGCGGATGGTGGGTCTCCTGAGCCCGATTTTCATGATGTTCACGAAAAAATCCCAAGCGGTGAAAAACTGGCCGCTTTAGGGTGTGTCACGGCATCGGCGTCAGCGGGCGTTGCATTTTCACCGGAATTTCGCGCGCCAGCCGCAGCAGATGGGACATGTAGGGCTTATCCTCATCCTCCCGCCGGATCGCCGCATAAAGCCGTTTCGTCACCCCGTGTTGGGTGATGGGCCGCGTGATATAGCCCGAATGCGTTCGCTGTTCACGCAGCACCCAGTCGGGCATCACCGCCACACCCCGATTTGAGGCGACCAGCAGCAAAATCACCGCTGTCAGTTCCACCTGCCGCACCGCGCGCGGCTCTACGCGCGCCGGGATCAAAAGCTCGGTAAACACATCTAGCCGCGTGCGATCCACCGGGTAGGTGATCAGCGTTTCATTGCGCAGATCCTCAGCCTCAACATATGGCTTGGCCGCCAGCGGGTGCGTGCCCGCCGCGACAAAGAGCGGCTCATAGTCAAAAAGAGGTTTAAATTCAACGCTCTGAAGCTCTTCCGGATCAGAAGAGACCACCAGATCGACCTCCTCCTTTTGCAGCGCAGGCAAGGCATCAAACGCAAGACCGGGGCGGATATCCACATCCACATCGCCCCAACTTTGACGAAACTGTTCCAGCACCGGGAAAAGCCATTCAAAGCAGGCATGGCATTCAATCGCGATGTGCAAACGCCCGGCACTGCCTTGCCGCAACCCGTCAAATTCGGTCTCGAGCGCCTCAATTTCAGGCAACACTTTTTCGGCCACGCGCAGCAATCGCATCCCCGCCGCCGAGAGTTTGAGCGGCTTGGAGCGGCGCACAAACAATTCCACGCCCGCTTGATCCTCAAGGCCTTTGATCTGATGGCTCAGCGCCGATTGCGTGATGTTGAGCACATCCGCCGCTTTTGCCAGCCCACCGGCCTGATGAATGGCGCGGATCGTGCGGAGATGGCGAAAATCAATGTGCATGGGCGCGGGCCTGACAGGGAGGGCAATATTAGTTTGGCTCATCCAAACCATGAGTTTTATGAAGTTGCTTCATTTTCGCCAGATTGTCAAAACAGGGGCATCCTCACCAAAACAGGACATGATGACATGGCACCAACTGTTTCCTTCGAATTTTTCCCGCCTCGCACGCTGGAGGCGTCTTTCAAACTTTGGGACACGGTGCAGTCTCTGGCCTGTCTCGACCCGACATTCGTGTCGGTCACCTATGGCGCGGGCGGCACAACGCGGGATCTGACCCGGGATGCGGTCAAGGCATTGCATGGATCGGCGGGCCTGAACGTGGCCGCGCATTTGACCTGTGTGAATGCCAGCCGGGACGAAACGCTCAAGATCGCCGATGAGTTTGCCGCGGCAGGTGTGACAGAGATTGTCGCCCTGCGCGGCGACCCACCCAAGGGCGAGGCCGCGTTCACGCCGCACCCTGAGGGGTTTGCCAATGCCTGTGAATTGATCGAAGCGCTGGCCGCGACGGGCCGCTTTAAAATCCGTGTCGGGGCCTACCCAGAGGCCCATCCCGAGGCCGCCTCCATGCATGCCAACATCGACTGGCTAAAACGCAAGATCGATGCCGGCGCCGATGAAGCGATCACCCAGTTTTTCTTTGAGGCGGACACGTTCTTTCGGTTTCGCGATGCCTGTGCGGATGCGGGCATCACCGCGCCGATCATCCCCGGCATCCTGCCGATTGAGAACTGGCGCGGGGCCAAACGCTTTGCCGAGCAGTGTGGCACGTCGGTGCCTGCGTGGCTCGAAGATGCGTTCGCCAAGGCCGAACGGGACGGGCGTGAGGATCTTTTGGCCACCGCCGTGGCCACAGAACTATGCTCCAAACTGGTAGAGGGCGGGGCGGAGCATCTGCATTTTTACACGCTCAACAAACCCGAAATGACGCGCGATATCAGCATGGCCCTGGGTCTGCGCCCGCGCGTGGCGCTGCGCGAAGTCGCGTAAGGCACACAGCACGTTGTCCCCCCTGGTCCCCGGTGCGGTTCTTCCCACCGGGGCTTTTTCGTGAAACACCGTCACGACGGCTCACAACAGGAGGCAGGCATGTCCCTTTTCTTCGCTCAAACGCCCGATGAGATGGCCACATTGGACGATCTGCGGGCCCGCTCCGGTCTGGAATTCGTGCAGGATATGTTGGCGGGCAATCTGGCCAGTGCGCCCATTGCCGAAACGCTGAACTTCACGGTGACTGAGGTTGCAATGGGAAAGGTGGCGTTCGAAGGCGCGCCCGGTTTCAACGCACTCAATCCGATGCGCGGCGTGCATGGCGGGTGGTACGGGGCGCTTTTGGACAGTGTGATGGGCTGCGCGGTGATGACCGTTGTGCCAAGGGGGCGCATTTATACCACGTTGGAATACAAGGTAAATATCACCCGCGCGATCACCCCCGGACAAAAGATGCGCGCCACAAGCACCGTGGATCATGCGGGCCGCAGCACCGCTGTCGCCCTTGGGGAAATTCGCGGGATGGACGACGGCGTTCTCTATGCCACCGGCTCCACCACCTGCCTGATGATGGATGCGCCGCCCGCCTGAACCCGGCCGGGATCACTCCAGCGCAGGCTCACTCGAAAGCGCCATCGCGTCATATCTTTGCAGGCTTTCATGCATCTGCTCTGACGGGCCGCGCATCATTTTGCGCCTGCGCCGGGACAAAAACAGCTTGGTCCACCCTTGCCAATTTCCCGTCGACGGGGCCGTAACATCCTGCGCGAACCGGCTGCGCCACCCCTCTGGCAAGGCGACACCACGGTCGCTGAGCTTGTCCAGCATCCAAACAAGTGGAATGTTCGACAAAGGTCGGGCCGCATGAAACCCGCGCAAATGCCCGCCCACATCGGCATGATTGCCGCGAAACCAGACCTGCTCCACCCGGCCATCGAAACTGTCGGGCACCTCCCACAGCACAGAATTATAGACGACGCGGTTCTCAGAGCTGGCCAAGGCGTGATAGCCATGGCGGATGGACGGACCAAGCTTATGGTCATGAAAGGCATGTTTCGGCACGCTGAGCCGCCATAGCACCGGCATGATAATCCCAAGCGCTTTGACCGTGTCCCAGACCCCGACCATCTCGATCTCCACATCCGCGTGACACGAGGCCCGGGCAAAGGCCCGCCCTGCCTCAGTGGGTTCGTCCGCGCGGTAATGGCGATAGGCCAGTTCGACATTACGCTCCGTGGCCTCCGCTGCGCGCAACAGCCCGATCCGGTCGATCACGCCGGCCAGTGACCGCACGGCGAAAGCCCCGCGCGAATAACCCATCAGAATGATCCGGTCGCCGGGGTGATACCGGCTGGCCAGATACCCATAGGCGCGCCGAATCTGTCGGTTGATCCCCCGCCCGGCAATCACATCACGGGTTGAGCGCCAATCCTGCCATTGCAACCCGGCCTCATAATAGATCGACATGCTCGGATCCGCCGCCTCCTCCAGCAAGCGATAGGTCAGGCCGGCATTGCTTTCACATCCGGGTTTGAGCGTGGACATGGTGCCATCGAGGATAATCACATGGGTGCGTTGGCCGCGCGTGTCGGCAAACCCTTTGCGCCCGCGGACCAAGCCCGGATTGAGCGCGCGATAGAGGCGTTTGACGAGCGTTCTAATGGCCATCGCACGCCTCGGGCACCATCGGACAAAAGGGCGTTATGCGTGTCATCAAGGCCATGGCTAAAAGATCGGTCGCAGGCTGATCATATGCCATGAAAATCGACGTGAGCATATGTTTCAGGCGGTCGCAGGCAGACTGGTCTGGCGTCCGGGCGCCCCGAAATCTTGAAAAGATTTCGCCACCAGCGTTGGCGCGAATTTTTTAAAAATTCGTCTGTCCCAAGGTGGTTCAGCTGCCGTAATACCGATCCCAGCGCTCAATCAGCTTTTGCTGCAACGCTTTGGATCGGCTGTTCCAACCGCGCGATCCCTGCGGTCTCTGTCCGGAGGTGGGATCATAGCTGGCCCGCAGCCCATTATTGGCAGTGAAAATGGCAAAGGCCATATCCTTGCCCCGCGCCGTTGACATATATCCCGCCAGCGAGCTGACAAAATAGAGCGTGCCCGTCTTGGCCGCGACCTTAACGGGATGACCTGCGTTCACCTTGCCGTTTTGGTGCCGCATCGGAATGTCCTTGAGGATGGGCTTCAACGCCCCTTGCCCATAGACGCGCGCCAGGGCCTTGGCCATGGCTTCTGCTGTCAGGCGCGATGTTTCGTGCAGCCCGGAATGATCCACCAATTTGGCACCAGCCATGCCCAACTCATCACGGGCCCAGGCGCTCATCGCTTTGGCGGATTGCTTCAGGGGTTGCGGCCGGCCCTGCAACCGCGCCGTGGCCGTCATGCCCACCAATTCCGCCGTCAGGTTGTTGGAGAACTTCAGCATACCTTGCAAAATCGCGGTCAGTTTCGGACTGCGGTGGCGGGCCACAACCTCCCCGCCCGGGGCGGTGGTCAACGGCTGACCAATCTTGAGCCGAATGCCCTGCGACCGGGCGAATGTGGCAAAAACTTCGGCGGCATAGGCCTCTGGCTTGCGCACCGGCAACCAGCGCGCCCCACCATTGCCCAGCGCATCGCGCGCCACGGTCCAACTGTCATGATCGCCCTTGTCGGTATAGGTGTAGACCGGCAGCGACCGCGGCGCGACGGAGATCCGCGCCACCCGCACATCAGGGCGATATTTGCTGGATCGCGCATCCATGGCGACCGTGTAGTCGCCGCCCACGCGTTTCCATTCAAAATGCACGCGATTGTAGTTCAGGTTGAGGCCTGAAATGGCTGGGTTGTAGCTCACGCTTTCGGGCTGGCGATCATCGAGGATCCGCTCAAACGGTAGGGCCCCGCCCCACACCCGCAGCTTGCCGCGCACCTCACGGATGCCCGCCTGTTTCAGCTTGGCTGCAAGACTGGCAAGCGCATCAGTATCCAGCGTGGGATCACCGCCCCCCGCCAGGATAAGATCGCCCTGCACCACGCCATTGGACACGCCCCGGGTGGCCATGAGGCGCGTTTCAAACCGGTAATCCGGGCCCAGCGCGTTCAAAGCGTAAAGCGCGGTGACCGCCTTGGTCACGCTGGCGGGTGGCAAGGCCGTGGTGCCGCCCCGACTTTCCAGGGTTTGGCCGCTTTTGATATCCACAAGGGAGAACGTGACATTGCCACCCAGCTCAGCTGAGGCAATGAGGGCATCCACATTGGGTGCTGTGCGCGGTGCGAACGCGTTTGGTCGCTCCTTGGGGCGCAAAGACACCTCGGGGGCCTTTGCGTGGCCCCAAGTGGCCAACCCGGCAAAGGCACCGCCCAAAAATACTCTGCGTGTGAATCCCAACATGTCGGCGATTATGCCTGAAGCGTCCGTAAGGACAATCCGTTTTCCGGCTCAAATCACGCGGGATTGTTCACGTTTCGTCACCAATCCCCTGACTGACGCAACTCGGTCGAAGAAATGTGGCGCATGGGGACATTCACAAAGCACCAAGCTGGCGCTGCACGCCCGCCAAGGGCCATGCTCTCACGTCCCTTGATCCGATAGGGCCTGTAGACGCGGGCCGCCTTGGACATCCGCGCCGAAATGCGCTGACCGGGCCGGGCCAGAACGCCCACGGGCACGGAATGGAGAATGTCGCGCCAGCCCTTCCATTGATCAAACTGGGCCAGATTGTCCGCCCCCATGAGCCAGACGAACCGAACACCGGGGCGCGCGGCCAACAGGGCGTCGAGGCTCTGCGCGGTAAACCGTGTCCCGGCCTGCGCTTCAAAATCACTGGCATGCATGCGCGGGTGGCTCAGCAAAGCCCGACAGGCGGCCATACGCTCCTCCAAGGGGGCCGGTCCACGCGTTTTCAATGGGTTACCCGGTGTGACCAGCCACCAAACCTGATCCAGGCCGAACCGGCGCATCGCCTCGTGGCTGATATGCACGTGGCCTGCATGCGGTGGATCAAATGACCCGCCGAGCAAACCAATGACCTGACCGGGCCTTGAGAATGGCAAGTGGTAGCGCATAGGCGCCTGTTTTGACCTACGCGCCCGGGTTGTCCAGCGAATTGTCTCATGAACGGGCCCACCATGCGCCTGCACCACGCGCCCACACCATGCGCTGATGTCAGGAGGCTTGATCCAGACGCAAATCCCAGGCGCGCGCGTCAAGCCGGGCCTTGATGGCGGCGGGCAGCAGGCGCGCGCTAGTCACACGCGGCAATGGCATCTCTGAAATGATCCGATCCGGCGCGGGGTGTTCACTCAGATTGTCGAATGAGCCGCGGCCCGCGTAATCGACAAAGGTTTCGCTCTGCACATTTTCCGCAAGGATCAGCGCATGCGCATCCGTTTCAATGTGATAATAGGTGAAGCCTGCGTTTGGCATGCGCGCCACCTGGGTGATCGTCTGATCGTTGATCAAGGCCCCTGCATTGATCAAAAGCCCATCCAAGGCGATGCCATGGTCCATAGTGACATAGAGGTCCCGCGCAGGCACGCCATCGGCCAACGCCCCGGCTGTGATGCAAACCGGATTGATCTCATGATCGCTTTGGAACCTCGGATACATTGTTTGGCGCGCCACCCATGTGACGCAGGCGTGCCCACCTGAGGCGAGGTTCACAAAATCACCGGGACGGAGGTTTTCGATCTGCGTCTGCCCTGTCGGGGTAGCGATCTGCGTGCCTTCAAGAAAGCAATTCACGTTGACCTCGGCAGAAAGACTGTCGATCTGAAACTCGCCCGTTGTGGTGATGATGATCTCGTCAAATTCGCCCACCGCTGAGACGGAGCCTGGTCCATTGAGCGTTTGGGTCACGGTATCCGTGCTGTCGAAAACCTTGAAGGTCACCGTGACCTGACCTTCGACCTTGTTGAAGTTCAACTGCACCGGATCCTCGACCGATCCATCAAAATGGTTGTTCTCCGAGATGAGCTTGAACTCATCCGTGCCGCCGCTGACTTCCTTGCCTTCCAGAAAATCCCGCACAGCGCCAAAACGCGCGCCTGGTTCATGCACCAAAGACGTCGACCCATCCGGGCTGGTCACGCTCCAAGAAAAGGCAACGCCATCATCGACAAAGTCAATCGTGGCCTCATTGGTGCCAACAAACGCTGCGCGTGAGCCCTCATCGAACTCAAAAACAGGCATAGTTTTGATCCCTTAGTTCACCCTTCCCCAGCATGGCAGATACAACCTAAAGATTAACAGACAGTTAATTTTTTCTTAACAAAAACAGACCAGTTACGAGCGCGCCACGGAGCCGCAAGCGCGTGTTTTCACGACCATTTCCAACTCTCTCCGGCAAAGCTGATCAGGCGCATAAGTCACGGCCGCTTTGCGTTTCAGCTTAAGACATGTGACCAGAAATTAACCTGCGTCGCTTGCGATTGCGCGGGCGCATCTGATCCTCTAGACAGCGACACACACTCAAAGACGCAGCAGCGGAGCACACCCATGGCGCAGAAGTTTGTCTATCACATGCAAGGCGTGTCCAAGACCTATCCAGGTGGGAAAAAGTGCTTTGAAAACATTCACCTAAGCTTCTTGCCCGGTGTGAAAATCGGCGTTGTCGGCGTCAACGGCGCGGGCAAATCGACCTTGATGAAGATCATGGCCGGGCTGGACACCGAATTCAGTGGGGAGGCCTGGGCCGCAGAGGGCGCGCATGTGGGCTACCTGCCGCAGGAACCCAAACTGGACCCGACACTCGACGTGCGCGGCAACGTGATGCTGGGCGTGGCAGAGAAAAAGGGAAAACTGGATCGTTTCAACGAGTTGGCGATGAACTACTCAGATGAAACAGCCGATGAAATGGCCAAACTGCAAGATGAGATCGACGCCGAGAACCTGTGGGATCTCGACGCGCAAATCGACGTATCGATGGAGGCGCTGCGCTGTCCGCCCGATGACGCCGATGTCGCCACGCTGTCGGGTGGTGAGGCGCGCCGGGTCGCGCTCTGCCGCTTGCTTTTGGAAGCGCCTGACATGCTGCTTTTGGACGAACCCACCAACCATTTGGACGCCGAAACCATCGCGTGGCTGCAACAGCATCTGATGGATTACAAAGGCACGATCCTGATCGTGACCCACGACCGGTATTTCCTCGATGACATCACCGGCTGGATCCTTGAGCTCGATCGCGGACGCGGCATTCCCTATGAGGGCAACTACTCTGCCTGGTTGGAGCAAAAGGCCAAGCGGTTGGCGCATGAAGCTCGCGAAGACAAATCCCGCCAGAAAACACTTGAGCGGGAATTGGAATGGATGCGCCAAGGGCAAAAGGCACGGCAGGCCAAGCAAAAGGCGCGGATCAACGCGTATAATGACCTGGCCAACCAATCCGAGCGCGAAAAGATCACCCGCGCCCAGATCGTGATCCCGTCCGGGCCGCGGCTTGGGTCCAAAGTGATTGATGTCGACGGTCTGCGCAAAGCCATGGGCGACAAGCTTTTGATCGAAGACCTCACCTTTTCCCTGCCGCCGGGTGGCATCGTCGGCGTCATCGGCCCCAACGGCGCGGGCAAATCCACCCTGTTCAAAATGCTGACCGGGCAGGAAAAACCCGATGCAGGCGATGTGTCCTACGGCGACACCGTGCAACTGGCTTATGTCGACCAATCGCGCGATGATCTTCAGGATGGCGAAACCGTGTGGGAGGCCATTTCAGGCGGGGCGGAGGTGATTGAGCTGGGCGATGCACAGGTCAATTCACGCGCCTATTGTTCGGCGTTCAATTTCAAAGGCGGTGACCAGCAAAAGAAGGTGTCTCTTCTGTCCGGCGGGGAACGCAACCGCGTGCATATGGCACGGCTTTTGAAAGAAGGGGGCAACGTCCTCCTCCTTGACGAGCCGACCAATGACCTGGACGTGGAAACCCTGCGCGCCCTTGAGGATGCGTTGGTCGATTTTGCGGGTTGCGCCGTTGTCATCTCCCACGACCGGTTCTTCCTCGACCGTATCTGCACCCACATCCTTGCCTTTGAGGGTGAGGCCCATGTGGAATGGTTCGAAGGCAATTTCGCGGATTACGAGGAAGACAAGAAACGCAGGCTCGGCCCCGACGCGCTGGAACCCAAGCGGATCAAACACAAGAAATTTGCGCGGTAACAACTCTAGCTTGCAAGTGGGTGTTGCGGCTGGCAATGTTCAAATTCCGACACATTTACGCCCTTGAAAGGTCATGCGACTAGTGTTAACTGCGATTTTCGAGATGCGGAATAACCTCCGCGCTCATTCCAGGCCCCGCACCTTGTGTGCGGGTTTCTGAGTCTATGCACTTTGTTTATTTGGACGAGTTTGGTCATATTGGGCCTTTCATCGCGCGAACATCACCCAAGCACAATGAAAGCCCGGTTTTTGGAGTGGCAGGTATAATCCTGCCTGAAAACGCGGTAAGACCCTTCGCAACATTTTTCTTGAAATTGAAAGAGCAGAACTTTGCTTCCGAGTTAGAGGGCAGTAACAAAAAACCATACAAATGGGAAAAGAAGGGCACATCATTTATTCGACCAAGCGTTATGGAACGATACCCTGAGTCAAGGCGTACCTTGCATAGGGTAATGAAAAAGCTGGACGATTTGGGAGGCAACATTTTCTACTACGGTCGAGAGAAAAAAAGAGGTTTGAATAAAAACCTTAATCCAACTGGACTTTACACAACTTGTTTTGCCCATGCGCTGCGAAAACTAGACAAGTACTGTGAAGATCGAAACAGCAGTTTCGTTGTTATAATGGATCAGCATTCTGCACGAAAAGAGCTTCTGGAAACAGCCTCCAAAACAATGTTCGGCCACAAGCCTTGCCGTAACTTAGCAAGCCCGCCTTTCGAAGTGGAAAGTTATCTTAACCAGAACATTCAAGCAGCGGACTGGATAGCAACTCTAGTGGGCCGACTGACAGCTTTGGAAGTTTGCAGTGAAGAGTATGAAGATATGCAGAAGTTGGCTAAAATTTTTTGAAACCGTGTCTATGATCCGCCCCACCTGAGTGGTCCAGTTTGATTGTTAGTGCATGATCGGCCTTTGGTCCATCTGGACGATGGTTTCGGGGGCCGGTGGGCGGTAGCCCAGGGCACTATGTGGTCGTTTTGTATTGTAGTGTTTCCTCCAT
>JBCCDT010000084.1:0-18729 GCA_039030635.1 Pseudomonadota bacterium | reverse complement strand
GCCGATCAAACTTTTCGCTACAGAGCCGCGCATCTTCGGGCCGCGGTACGGCGATCTATGCTTTGAACAGTAGCGCTTTATCCCGGCCAAATCCGCGAACCACAAGAGCAACGCGCTTGGCCCAACCAAATCGCCGTGCCGTGGAGGCGGCCCGACGATGCGCGGCGGCCTGAGGGCCTTGATTCCGCGCCGCTTATGATAACGGGTTCAAATGTCAGCAACCCAGGACATAGCCGCCATTCACAACTTACCGAAGATGTACCATAAATCAGAAATGGATGAGATCAGTCAGCAACTTCTTTATCAAAGATTGCGTAATCGCGTGATCGATCTTCTGGACTTGTATTGCTCTTTCGATGATCTCGCAAAAATTGGTTCATTTGAGGCCATCAATATGATCGATGACTGGCTCCCTCTTGACTATGACAAAGCACCTAACGTGTTCATTGAGCAAGAAAAGAGGGCAATCGAAGAATTCATCAAGCTCTTTGAAACAGTCTCCAACGCTACCGATGAAGACATTTGGGAGGTCAATTGGTTTAAGTCGTCAGACGAGTGGATACGCCTGTCTGCTGCCGCAAGAAACGCTCTTTCTGTGCTATTTGAACGCGGGCGTTTCTCAGAAGAAATCGAAGAGCCCTCATTGATCTAGCGATGGTAGGTTTGGGCTCAAACCAGCTATTCGCCGAGCAGACATCGTTGAGAAATAACTTAGATGACCGCTAAGCGGACAAAGCTGTCGTTCAGACATTCCCTTGCAGAGCCGCGCAGTGTCGGGCCGCGGTATGGCGATCTGTCCTGTGTATAGCAGCGCTTTATCCATGCCACAGCCGCGAACCATCTGAGCTGTGCGCCTAGTGCAACCAAATCGCCGTGCCGTAGGGGCGGCCCGACGATGCGCGGCGGCCCCAAGGGGCCTTGAGTCCGCGCGACACGCAAAAGCAAGGGTCGCAATGGGCTCACACCAGCTATTCGCGCAGGCATCCGTCCAAAACGTTGGAGCGGTAGGAAAGCGGAAAGGAGCCGCCGTTCGCCGTCTTTTCTAGGGCCTCCTTTGGCCGGAAACAGAAGCGTTTTTTCCTGAGTTGATATCATCCAGACGACCGCCCCTGATGCAAGCAACAAAGTCAGAAACATTTCGAATGCAAACAGCCCGTCTGCGTTTCATCTTGCTGGTTCGCTCAGGTTTTCAGACAATAACTCAATCGCAGAAACGAGCCCCAGAGCTTCGTCTGTAAATCTAAGGTCGCCGCCGAGGGGAGCGAAATGTTTCTCAAGGAGAACCTGGTGGCTGGGGGCCTTAAAATTTTCACGGCGCACACCATTGAGCATGTGAAGATTTCTCATTTTGAATTTGTTCATCAGATAGTCGAAGGGCAGCTTTGCCGTTTTCTTGGCCGCCGATATCAATGAAGGGTCGTCTTGCAAAGCTTCAGAAAATAGGTCGGCAATACTCACCCACTCACTAAGCTGGAGCCGGTCCAAAACAGAGTAAGGCTTTGAAACTTCTTTGCAAATGGCCTCAAAAGCCAGCCTTGCATCAAGCCTCTCTGACAGGGGCGATGTGGGGTCTGTCAGAACTTTCTCGTAATCTTGGAGCCTTGTCCGAACTCCCTCAAACTTTTGCCGATACTCCAACGACAACAGCAATGCCTGAACCAGGTTATCCGCCTCAGACAGTATTGAAACGGCAATGGGCGGCAGAAAAATATCACCAAACTCCAGATACCTGCTGACGCTCTTGTATTCCTGCTGCATCCCGCGCGTCATAACGCCGAGAAGTTCGTCCTGAAGAGATAGGCGTTGGCGCGCATTGTGCCTGTAAACCGCAACATAGGTGCCAAAATTCTTTCTTGAGGGGATGTACCGAACGTTGGTCTTGTGACTGATGTCGATCGAGTTGGCGCAATACTCCAGGACGTCAGACGCCGGGTTCAGTAATTCATATCTATCATTCCACACCAGTGGAATGTCCTCCGGAATGCTCAAGCCGTCGAAACTGATATCGGAATAGAACTTTTGTTCTGCAAAACGTGCCTTGATGTGTCTCTCCCGATCGCCGGCGTACTGGGTTGAGAGAATTTCTGTTTTCTCTAGGAGAACGCCAAGTGGTCCGTATCTTTCAAAACCGCCCTGCTCTCGGTGTGGGCCTGGGCCATGTCTTACACAGTGAATTCTCTCGCTTAGGACAATCGCTTCAAGTACGTCGATAAAACTGAGGACGAACCTCAGCGCCTTACTTGATTTGCCCGACAGCACGCCATCTGATGCGAGACATGCCTCAATGAGCGCGCTGGTATCCATTGTGACGGATCCGGGGCCAACGTCATAGTTTCTCTGCGTTCCGTCTTGCTCCAACCTGCTTGCCTCCCGTCGAAAACCCATCTCGATGTTGCACGGGATGGTCAGTTCCGACAACCGGGAACACGTCACATTCGCTGTCACTCAACGAGGGTCAAATGCGCCCCGAATGAAGGCCCGCGGCCGCAGATGACCCTTCGTGTGCGTATGCCCTTGGCTCGGGCGCTTTTTCACTCCGTGAATGTCTTCGCAAGTCGTTCATTGATCGGTTGTGCGAGGTAGGAAAACGCGGTTCTCTCGCCGGTTCGGATGAGAAGGTCGGCCGGCATGCCTGGCAACAGTTTCAAGTCGGAGACCTGATCTGATTGATCGGTGTTCAGGCGCACGCGGGCGATGTAGAATGCCTCACCTGTGCGGTCATCTTGCAACGTGTCGGCTGAAATGTCGTAGATCTGACCGGTCGCTTCGGGCACATCGGCCTGGGCGAAGGCGGAAAGGCGGATCCGGGTCTCTTGCCCGATCTCAAGCTTGTCGATATCGCCTGTGTTCACGCGGGCTTCGACGATAAGATCGTGGTCGTCTGGCACGATGTCCAAGATCGTCTCGCCCGCGCGGATCACGCCACCTGTCGTCGAGATACCCAGATTCACCACGCGGCCACTTTCGGGTGCCAGGATGTCAACGCGCTTACGGCGTTCATAGGCGCCCATGTGTTGCGGCAGCACGAGCGCCATTTGTGCCTCAACGGTGGCCAGCTCAGTCGTGATGGTTTCCTCGCGCAGCTTTTGTTGGCTCAAGCGCGTTAGCTCCAACTCCCGCATCTGATTTTCAGCCTGCGCGATCTGCGTGCGCAACAGCGCGTCATTGCCGATCAGGCGTTCCAGCTCAATACGGCGCGGGCTGATCCGGGCGACTGTGACCAGTTTCTTTTCAAAGAGCGTTTCCAGATCCGCCAGTTCGACGCGAGCGATCTCGAGCTGATTGAGTGTTGAGACCCGCTGCTCTTCGAGGCCTTTGATTTGATCGCGCAAGCTGAGAATGCGTTGATCGTTGATCTCTGCCTCGGTGCGCCTGGCGCGGGCCTCCGTGTCGAATAGCTGTTTTTGCGTGACAAAAGCGGCGTACCAATGCGCGCGGGCCACACCGGTGGGCACCTGATCGCGAACATCACGTTCCTCGAAACTGTCTTGCGCGATGATCTGCGCCAAAAGCCGTGCCCGCCGCACAGACAGATCGCCCAATTGGCTGCCCAGCACGTTCAGATCCACATCAATCTCCGTGCTGTCGAGGCGGACGAGCGTTTGACCTTTTTCGACAAACTCGCCGTCCCGCACAAGGATCGATCGAATGATCCCGCCATCGATATGTTCGACGGTTTTGCGCTGCCCCTCGACCACGAAAGAGGCCGGAGCCACCACGGCACCGTCAAGTTTTGACGAAAACGCCCAATAGAGCGCGCCGCCGATGAACGCAGCCAAAACCATCAGTCCAAAGATCACATAGCGGCCAATGGACGGCTCATCCTTCCTTGAAATCGCTCGCCGCGCGTTTTCAAGCTGCGCGAGGGTTTGCGAAGAAAGCTGTGGCAGATTATCGGTCATTGAACGGATCCTTTTGCGGGCATGTGCATGGGCTTGGTTTGTACGGCTTGTGGTGGAGTGGCCTTCTCATCAGACGTCGCAAGGACGTTGCGCCGGTTCATCTGCAACACATCGTCTTTGTCGCCAAAGCGATGTTGCGTGCCGTGACGCATGATCATGACTTTGTTCGCGGCCTGAAGCGTGGCTGGCCGGTGGGTCATGACGATGGCAATCGCCCCGCGCGACTGACACGATTGAAGCGCCCGGCGCAGGGCCTCTTCCCCTTCGGAATCAAGGTCCGAATTGGGCTCGTCGAGAACCAGCAGGAAGGGCTCTCCATAAAGCGCGCGGGCCAAAGCCAGCCGTTGGCGCTGTCCACCAGAGAGGAAAAACCCTTGGCCCAGCTGCGTCTCATAGCCGTCGGCGAGGGTCACGATCATCTCATGGACCCCGGCTTCACGGGCGGCGCGCAGGACCTCGATATCGTCAATATCTGTTGCGAACCGGGCAATGTTTTCGCGGATTGTGCCGTCGAACAGCTCTACGTCCTGCGGCACATAGCCAATCATGCGGCCCAGGTCGGTTTCATCCCATTTCGACATGGGGTTGCCATCCAAAAAGATGTCCCCCCGTTGCGGCGTCCAGATGCCCGCCAGCATCTTGCCAAGGCTGGTTTTGCCGCAGCCACTTGGCCCAATCACCGCCAGCACATCGCCTGCATCCAAGGCGAAGTCGATCGTCTTGAGGGTGGCATTCATCGCCTGTGGCGGCCCCGCTTGCCGCAGTGACACAAAGAGCGTCTGAAACGCGCGGGGCAGTTTCAAACGGCGCTCTTCCTCTTTGAACTCATCCGTCAGGGTTGTGAGTTTCTTGAAAGATCCACGGGCGGCCAAGAAGCCGCGCCATTGGCCGATCAACTGGTCAATAGGTGCCAGGGCGCGGGCCAGAACGATGGTGGAGGCGATCATCACCCCGGCCGTGGTTTCGCCCGCGATGGCGAGCGCGGCCCCTAGGCCCAGAATACCCGATTGCAGCGTCATGCGGATGGTTTTGGAGACAACGGAGAAGCCAGAGATGCGATCATTGAGCCGTGTTTTGTGGGCATGCGCCTCACGCTGCAACGCGCCCCAGCGGCGGGTCAGATCGGCCTTCATGCCAAGCGCGTGGGCCAGTTCTGCGTTGCGATCACTGATCTGGAACAGCGCGTCAGATCTTTCGCGCGCCTCGGCGGCCAACTGCATCGGCGCATGGGCGCGGGCATTGTTGAGCAGCGCCATGATGGTCAAAAGCGCGGCCCCACCGAGGCCCAAAATCCCAAGCAGAGGATGCAGAATGTAGAGAACGCCGAGATAGATAGGGATCCAGGGCGCATCGAAAAACGCCGTCAGCGTAGGCCCGGAGATGAACTCTCTAAAGCCGTTCACATCATCCACGAGGCTATCACCGGGGCCCGCTTTGCCATGAACGCGGCGGCGCATGGCGGCGTTGAGAATGGGCGCGCCCACGCCAAGTTCAAATTGCGCGGCCAGCCTGTTGAGGATCCGCATGCGCATCAGGTCAAGACATCCGGTGACAACAAACACACCGCCCAAAAGCAGGCTTAGCGCAATGAGTGTGTTCATGTTCTGGCTGGTCAGGACGCGGTCATAGACTTGCAGCATGTAAAGCGGGCCAGCCAGGGCAAGAAGGTTGAGAAACAAACTAAAGAAAGCGACGGCCAAGAAGCCTTTGCACAGCGAAGCCCAGGCACGTTTTACGGGGGAGGGGGTGTGGAACATATCAAAGGCCTTTTGAAAGTGTCGAAGGGCGGCAGAACGCCGCCCTCCAATCGTTGGGTTATGCGAAGAATTCGTCTTGGTTGAGGTCAGCCGCATTGACATCGACCAACCGGACAGAGCCTTGATCGCCCAAGGTGATCAGGGCGTCATCGCCATCTTGCTCAACCACAGCCTCGCCGACAAAATCATCGCCGAAATCGCCAAACTGCAGGCTGTCTTCCTCGACGTTGAAATCATTGACCACATCATTGCCAAAGACCCCTTCGAAGATGAACGTGTCCTGACCTGCGCCGCCGATCAGAACGTCATCGCCGCCCTCACCGTTCAGCACGTCATCTCCGGCTTGGCCGTTCAGGACGTTGGCTGAGGCGTTGCCCGACAGGATGTCGTTGCCGCCATTGGGGCTATCGCTGTTGTTCGACCCGTTGATGTTCTCAAAGTTGAGAACCGTGTCGAGCACCGCACCCTCTTCGGCATTGACCTGGGCGATGGCATTGCCATCGTCATCGAGATCGACAACCACACCAGCACCAGCAGAGAAGAGCGCCGTGTCAGTGCCGTCACCCCCGTCAATGGTATCCGCGCCACCGAAGGAATGGATGGAGTCGTTGCCGCCCAGGCCTTCCAGCACGTTGATCTCATTGTTGCCGAGGATCAGGTCGTCACCGCCAGAGCCGCGCACGTTCTCAAAGTCCACGACTTCGAGCACGGTTTCACCGTCGACCTGAACGACACCCTCTTGCGAGGCTGGGCCAGGCTGCGGTGTGTTGACATCCAGGTCGATGCGCACGCCGTCGAACTGGCTCAGATCCACGGTGTCACTGTCGTCAGATCCAACCACACGTTCGATCGAGGACAGGACATCCACCTCAATCTGGTTGTCAAAGACATCTGCACCGCTTGCACCTACGGACACAGTACCGTCGACCTCAGCGCCCGCATCCACGACGGTGTCGCGAATGATGGGGCCATTGTTGCCTGCGGGTGCGTTATGCAGGTGGATCGCAGACGCCACACCAGGCGCCGGTGTTTGCAGGTCCGCCTCATTCAGCCCGACCAAACTCAGTTCGCTGGAATAGCTCACCTCGCCTGTGGCCTCTTCGACAAAGATGATGACCGTGCCGGTTCCGGTGGCCTCGCTCACGCTGCCGGTGCCCACTTCTTGGCTGCTGTCCACATCGCCGGTCAGAACGATGGTGCGGACACCGTCGATCACCTGGTCGCTTTCAACTGTGTCCAGCTGACCGCGCACTTCCCCGCCGATCACGTCAGATGTGTGAACGTTGAAGTAGAAGTTTCCGGCCAAAGCCTCTGAGACGAAGCTATCACCGTCAACCACGTTAGTTGGCTGAACGGACGCACCCGCCCCATCGGGGATGGCAACCGCATCCGTGCTGATGGTGAAGCCCGTGTCACGGGTGACATTGCCATTGCCGTTTTCATCCAGCTCAACAGTGATCGACACATCGAGATCAGAGAAGTCCGCAGTGTCGAACCCATCGCCACCGTCGATGACGTCCTCGCCCAAACCGCCAATGATGACATCATCCTGGTCGCCCGCGATGATCACGTCATCACCAGCTCCGGCAGAGATGTCTCCGTTGGTTTCGCCAAGGTCTACGAACACATCGCTGCCTTCGCTGAGCAAAACGTCGCCATTGATGACGCCGTCAACCTCGTTAATGACAGTCACATCAGCTGCGTCAGATGCGTCAATCGCGTTCACGTTGCCGCGGATCTCACCACTGTTGCGGATGGCACCAGCAAAGTCCAATCCACCGTCGATGCGGATACCCGCAGCGGCATCAGACGTGGCCGACCCTGCGATCAGCCCTTCGTTGACAACATCGCCGACGAATGTCGCCTGTTCCTGACTTGTGAAGAGACGCAGACCGTCGCCAACCTGGTTGCCCTCGGTCGCGTCGCCGCGTCCTTGGAACACACCACCGGCTTCGTTGGTCACCGTGCCAGAGACAACATCGCTTGCCACATCACCGATCTGCAACGAGACGGCCGACCCGTTGTTGCCTTCACCGGCATCAACTGTGCCGCTGTTAACGAACGAGAAGTTGTCGGCGGTGCCATCGGCGTAGACGGTGCCATTGCGCTGATCGCCGGTGCCGAGGATCTCACCTTCGTTGACAACCGCAAGGCCGTCCCCGTCGATATTCACCGCACGGCTGTTAGAGGTGACCGTTCCACGGTTCACAAAAGACCCGCCCGTATGGTCGCCGGTGCCGAAGTAGACACCATTTTGGCCGCCGTCGAACACGCCACCTTCTTCGTTGATCAGGTCGCCCTGGAAGTTGATGTTGTTGACAGACCGGAACGCACCCACGGTGCCGTTTGCACCCTCAGACGCCACGGTGCCCGTATTGGTGATTGTGCCGTCGAATGTGCCAGCATTGCCCACATTTCCGATGCGGATGCCGTCACCTGCGAGGGGCGTAGCAGCAGCTGCATCGCCGCGACCTTGAATTGTGCCTTCATTGGTCAGAGTGAAGCTGTTGAAACCATCAATCTCAGCCCCAAAACCGGAACCCTGATTGCCTTCACCTGCGTCCACGACACCTGTTTCTTCATTGGTGAAGGTGAAGTCCTGGGCGGTGCCGTCCGCGTAGACAGTGCCGTTGCGCTGATCACCCGTGCCGAGGATCTCACCCGCGTTGGTCACGTCAAGGCCAATGCCATCAATGTTGAAGGCACGGCTGTCCGACGAAATCGTGCCGCCTTCGAGATTGTTGAAAACACCGCCCGTATGGTCGGCACCTTCGCCGTTGACCGGGTTGCCGAAATAGACACCGTTCTGAACGCCGGAAATGTCGCCGGAGTTGTTGAACTCACCCTGAAACGACACGCCGTTGACGAACCGGACCCCTGCGACAGTGCCGTTTGCACCCTCGGAGTCGATTGTACCGGAGTTGGTGATGATGGCATCTGTGACACCCACATTGCCGACATTGCCAACGCGCACACCGTCACCCGCCAGCGGGCTGGCTGCTGACGCGTTGCCGCGCCCTTGGATGATGCCTGCATTATCAAGCGTAAAGGTGTTTGCGCCGTCTTCTGCGCCACCAATTTCCACGCCGAAACCAGACCCCTGGTTGCCGTCACCGGCATCGATCACGCCGTCTTCCAAGTTGGTCACTGCGAAATCATCGGCTGTGCCATCGGCATAGACGGTGCCGTTGCGCTGATCCGCCGTGCCAAGGATGTCACCACCATTGGTCAGATCAACACCCGTGCCATCAATGTTCACCGCGCGGCTGTCGGACTGGATTGTGCCCTGGTTCACGATGTCGAGGTCATGGGCGCCTTCGCCGATATAGATGCCGTTGGAGACACCCTCGATGGTGCCGGTCACCGCGTTCAGGATTGAACCTTGCGCGTTCACACCGTCCGCGATGCGAATGCCGCCCGCGTTGCCTTCTGGGCTTTGAGAGGTGATAAGCCCGAGGTTGACGATATCAACGGTGGCATCCCCGACGCCGTCGATGTTGATGCTCTCGTCATCTTGCACGTCTGGTGCGGCCACGATTTCTTCGGGCGCGACTTGGTCGAGATCCGCAACCACGTCTTCCTCGACGACGACGTCCTCTTCGTCTTGGCCAACCTGCACATCAATGCCAGCGCCCGCGTCACCGGCGATGGTGCCAAGGTTGAACACACCAAGGCCTGCCGGGCCGTTGCCGTCCCCAAAGATCTGGTTGATCAGGCCACCGGTCCCTGTGCCCGCGCCGCCGGTCAGGAACTCAATGCCATTAAAGCCACCAGAGATTTGGCCGAAATTGAAAATGTCGGCCGCACCCGTCACCTGAATGCCCGCCGCGTTCAAAACGTTCGGGCCGTTGTTGGCCTGAATATTTCCAAACGGGAAGTTGGCGATGTTGACGCCAATACCAGGCACCTGAATGGCCGCCGGCGCGTTCACTGTCGAAATCTGCCCGAAGTTCAGCAAATTGGAGAAGTCATTGCCCAGCACAAAGGCCGGCGCATCTTGCACCGCTGCGTTCTGGAAAAAACCGTTGAACAGCGTCTGACCGTTCGCGGTTGTCGACTGGGTGAGCGTGGATGTGGTCAAAAGACCGGCACGCAGGTTGTTTAAGATATCTGAAAGCATGTGTAACTCCATGGTCGTGCTTTTCCTGCAGTCGGCCCGGAAGGAGGGCGTCGTACGAACCAAAGGAGTAGGAACCTCACCGGCGGGACTGAAATTCATCTCTTGAACCGGCGCTATAACTTTTGGAAATAGTCACAGCCCGCGTGAGATTTGAGATAAAATTTTGTTTTAGTATCAGTTCACTAACGTATTTCGCGCGTGGCATCCGTTTTCTTCAGTCGCGCCGAATAACGAATGTGTCAGCGAT
This sequence comes from Pseudomonadota bacterium, assembly GCA_039030635.1. Taxonomy (GTDB): domain Bacteria; phylum Pseudomonadota; class Alphaproteobacteria; order Rhodobacterales; family Rhodobacteraceae; genus Roseovarius. The sequence goes on along the minus strand of JBCCDT010000084.1, from coordinate 8,703 downwards.
CGTGACGGGCAAAACGGGCAAAATTCTGCGAAATGGCGTCATCCGCTGACCAAATCGCAGCGCACCCATAACGTTTGATTATACGCCCATGAACTTCAGAGATCTCGAATACGTCCGTGCCGTGGCCAAGCTTGGCCAATTCAGTCAGGCCGCAGCCATGTGCAACGTGTCGCAACCGGCCCTGTCCAATCAGATCAAAAAGCTGGAACAAGAGCTCGGCACCGAACTTTTCCACCGACGCAGTGGGGACGTCCGCGTGACAACATGCGGTCAACGCATTGTGGATATTGCCACGCGCATTCTGGACGATGCCCAAAAGATCAAAGACACCGCGACAGAATTTCGCGACCCCGAAGCGATCCCGTTCAAGATTGGCATGACACCCACTTTGGCGCCTTACCTCGCGCAGTATTTTGCGGAGCTGTTTGAAAATCTGTTTCCAAAGATGAAAGTCGTGATGATTGAGGAGCTCCCCGGCAAAATGCTGCGTATGGTCGAAAACCACGACCTCGACACGGCACTGGTGGCCAAGATCAATCACGATGACGCTCTGGACTTTACGCCCATCTGGACGGAGCCGCTCTTTCTGGGGATGCGTCAGGATCACCCGCTCAGCACCTTGTCCTCCATGGCAGCGGAAGAGGTGCCAATTCATGATTTCATTCGCTTGCCTCATTCTTTTGGATACGCTTTGGAGACGCGCCTGCCGTCACCGGACGCAACCAACCGGGCCGCCAAACGCATTGATCTTTCGGCCACGCGCTTTGAAACGGTGTGTCGCCATGTCTGTCATTCCGACGATTGCACGATTGTCTCTGCCCTGGCCGCCGAGCAATTTAAAAGAGACCTCTGGCCGCTCAGTTTTGTGCCCTTTGAGGGGCCGGGCCATTTGCGCAAACTTGGGGCCGCGACGCGCCCAAACTGCCCACGCAAACCATTGTTGAGCAAAATCCATGACTACATCGTCGCATCACCCCCTGAAGGTGTCACGCCGGTGTCTGACGCGTGAGACCCCGTGCCATGCGGACCCTTTTCCGCGGAGTCCAGTCTTTGGAGAACCTGGGCATAACCGCCCCGCACCTGAATGATTTTATCTGAGCCTGCGCCGCCAAAACGGAGGTGGCCCTGCTCGAATTCTCACCTTTGCCGCTCAATTCTGCCCATTAAAAGAGCAAACTGCGCTTTCCGAACTGCAATCACGTGCCGGTCGTTTCCTTTTGGTGAGCTGCACGCAAGGCTGATAGCGCAGGACGTCTAGGGTTCCGCCGTTATTTTAACGGGCTGGTCCGAGAGACGTCGCCGGTTCGGCAAATTCCAACCGGTACACGGCGGGGCAAAATCCCGGGAGACTACTGCATCTGAGGTATGGCCGTTTTCTCCTGTTCCGCCACGGTCCCACACATCTCTGATATCGGCGGAACGTCGCAAAGGGGTCTCCTTATGCAAGTTCTACGTCACATTGTTGCAGGCGCGGCCGCGCTGATGATCGGCACGGCCAGCACTGCAATTGCTCAAGAGAAAACAGAATTTCGGGTCGCATGGTCCAGTTATGTGGGCTGGATGCCTTGGGGCTATCTCGAAGACAGCGGCATCATGGACAAATGGGCCGATAAATACGGCATCGATGTCGAGATTGTTCAGATCAACGACTATGTCGAGTCGATCAACCAATACACGGCCGGTGCGTTTGATGGCGTGTCTGCGACGAATATGGATACGCTTTCCATTCCGTCGGGCGGCGGTGTGGACACCACGGCCTTGATTGTCGGGGACTTTTCCAACGGCAATGACGCGGTGATCGTCAAGGGTGATGGCGATCTCAAATCGCTCGCTGGTAAGCCTGTGAACCTCGTTGAGTTGTCCGTGTCGCATTACCTTCTGGCGCGCGCGCTGGACAGCGTGGACATGAAAGAGGCTGACCTCGCCAGCGTCATCAACACCTCGGATGCCGATATGATCGCCGCTTTTGCGACATCGGATGTGGAGGCTGTTGTCACGTGGAACCCGCTGGTGTCGACGATCTTGGAAGATCCGAACGCCAAGTCGCTGTTCGACAGCGCGGACATCCCCGGTGAAATCATCGACCTTATGGTTGTGAACACCGAAACCCTTGCCGCAAACCCGTCATTCGGAAAGGCGATGGCGGGCGCATGGTATGAGGTGATGGGGCTGATGGCTGCGGGCGACGAAGAGGTGCTGACCGCCATGGCCGAAGCCTCCGGTACTGATCTGGAAGGCTACAAGGCTCAGCTGGCATCGACCGAGATGTTCTATGACCCCGCAGAGGCGGTGGCGTTCACCTCAAGCGCGGCACTGCCGGACACCATGGTGAACGTGGCAGAGTTCTTGTTCGACAAAGGCATTCTGGGCGAAGGCGCGCCGTCGGCTGATTTCGTGGGCGTGGAATACCCGGACGGGTCAACCACCGGCGATGCCGGCAACGTGCAGTTCCGGTTTGACACGACCTACATGCAGATGGCCGCCGATGGCGCACTGTAAGCGGGTGGCAAGCGAACTGTAAGCGAACCCAAAGGGCAGAGCGATGCGCCTCATCAACCGACATCCCGGCGTTTTGCCGCGTGCGATGCTGATTGCTCTGCCCTTTGTCCTGTTGTTTATCGCCTATGCCTTGGGCAGCCAGGCGCGGCTGGCGGAAAACCCCTCTGACAAGCTGATGCCATCGCCCGCCAAGATCGGCGAAACGGCGATCCGGCTTTTGACCGAACCGGACCGTCGATCTGAGACGATCCTGTTCTGGTGGGATACATGGGCCAGTCTTGTGCGTCTCTTTCTCGGCGTGGGCATCTCAGCGGCTTTGGCCGTGGCGTTCGGCCTGTTGATCGGTCTTCTGCCTTACGTGCGGGCGACATTGGCAGGTTTCGTGGCCGTGATCTCCATGATCCCGCCGCTGGCCGTTCTGCCCATCCTGTTCATCGTTTTCGGGTTGGGGGAGTTGTCAAAGGTCGTTTTGATCATCGTTGGCATCCTGCCCTTCCTGATCCGCGACCTTTCTGCCCGTGTGCTAGAAGTGCCCCGAGAGATGATCGTCAAGGCCGAAACCCTGGGCGCTTCAACAGGGGTGATCGCCCTGCGCGTGGCCCTGCCGCAAATGATGCCGCGTCTCATTCAGGCGGTGCGGCTCTCCCTCGGCCCGGCTTGGCTATTCCTCATCGCGGCAGAGGCCATCGCCTCAGAACAAGGTCTTGGCTATCGCATATTCCTCGTCCGCCGTTTTCTGGCGATGGATGTGATCCTGACCTACGTGATCTGGATCACCCTTCTGGCGTTCCTGATGGATCTGACACTGCGTTGGATATCGCGCCGGTTCTTCCCGTGGACGGAGGCCAGTCTGTGAGCTTCGTCACCGCCACCAATATCTTTCAGTCCTACGGTCCACGCCCGATCCTGGAACGCGTGAATGTCAGCGTCGAGAAGGGAGAGTTCATCTCGATCGTGGGCGCGTCGGGCTGTGGCAAATCTACGTTTCTGCGGTTGCTTTTGGCCCAAGAAACCCCGACGCGCGGCGAGATACGGATTGACGGCGCGGACCCCGCGCAGGAGCCGGGCCTTGATCGCGGTGTGGTCTTTCAGAAATATTCGGTCTTTCCCCATCTCACGGTTGTTGAGAACGTCATCGCGGGCGAAGCCTTTCGCACAACATGGGGCCGTTTTTTCGGAGCAGAGAAAAAAGCCGCCCATGACCGCGCGATGGAGGTTTTGACCCGTTGTGGTTTGGATCACATGGCCGGCGCCTATCCCGCGGCCCTGTCGGGCGGCATGCAACAGCGCCTCGCCATTGGTCAGGCGCTGGCCGCCAAACCCCGCATTTTGCTTCTTGATGAACCCTTCGGTGCGCTCGATCCCGGGACGCGCCTTGCGATGCATGATTTCCTGATGGACCTGCGTGCTGAGACAGGCATGACCGTCTTCATGGTCACCCATGACCTCGAAGAAGGGTTCAAGCTGGGGGATCGGGTTTTGGTCTTTGACAAACCGCGTTGGGATCCCACAAACCCAGACATCATCGGCGCCACCATCACCTACGATTTCGATGCCCGCAACGGTGGCATTCCCTACCAGACCATTGAGGAGGAAACCCATGTTCTTCAGCCCGCCTGACCGCACACGGTCGCACAACCCAGCTGACGCGAAACGCCCGGATCGCCGACAGCACCATCCCGACCTGACAAAACTGCAGGGCTGGAAATCCATGATGGCTGAGGCCGATCTGCCCGCCGATCGCTGGGTCGAGGAAACAAAATGGGCGCTGCGGATGGGCCTGACGGGCGCCGACAGCATTGACGATAAGTCCATTCCAACCTTCGCCCGTGGGGAGCTGCCGCATTACGCAGGCATCAACACCTTTCTCAAAGCGCCCTACGCCGAAGATGTCACGGAGGTCGAAAATTATGACGTCACTGTTCTTGGCATCCCATTCGATGGGGGCACCACATACCGCGCGGGAACCCGGTTTGGCCCTCAGGGCGTGCGCAAGATCTCTGCGCTCTATACGCCTTACAATTACGAAATGGGTGTCGACCTACGCGAGCAGATGACGCTCTGTGATGCAGGCGATGTGTTCACGATACCCGCGAACCTCGAAAAAAGCTTCGATCAGATCAGCCGGGCCGTAAGCCACGTGTTCTCCAGCGGCAGCCTGCCCATCATGATTGGCGGCGATCATTCAATCGGCTTCCCCTGCGTGCGCGGCATTGCCGAATGTACATCGAAGAAAATCGGGATTGTTCATTTCGACCGTCACGCCGACATTCAGGAAAAAGACCTTGATGAGCGGATGCACACCACGCCGTGGTTCCATTCGACCAACTTGCCCAACGTGCCCGCCAAAAACCTCGTGCAGGTGGGCATCGGCGGATGGCAGGTGCCGCGCCCGGCGGTCAAGGAAGCGCGCAAGCGAGAAACCAATATCATCACCATGTCCGACATGGAGCAAATGGGCGTCGACAAGACCGCCGAGATGGCGCTTGAGATGGCCTGGGACGGCGTCGATATGGTCTACATGTCCTTTGACATCGACAGCATCGACTGCGGCTTTGTGCCTGGCACCGGTTGGCCAGAGCCGGGTGGGTTCTTGCCTCGTGAGGCCCTGGCGCTGGCATCCAAAGTGGCCGCGGAAGGCATCTGCGGCATGGAGCTTGTCGAAGTTGCCCCGCCCTATGACACCTCAGAGATCACAGCCCTCATGGGCACCCGCGTGATCGTGGATGTGCTGGGCTCGCTTGTGGCGTCGGGCAATCTGGGCAAACACAAGGCCCATATCGACAAGCCCGTGACGATCCCGCATGGCGAGTTTGAAGGAAAGAGGTGGTCCAATGCCACATGACATCGTAGGCGGCCATATCGGGCACAACCACGCAGATGATCATTTGCACAGCCATCTGCCCCCCGAAGACGAGGCCGCAGACCTTCAGGTTCTGGCGACGCAGTTCATTGACGGCTTTGTTGAGGCCAAGGACAAGATGGCCTATCTCCGCCTCGCGGGCGTGCCACTTGAACGCCAGCCCGCTGACGGTGGCGCGCCGGTGAAACTGGTGGACGTGCAACTCAGCACGGAATGGCAGGTTGGAACCGCATCCCCATCATTTGGATCGCGAGAGCTTAGCTATCTCCCCTATCCCGGGGAAATGGTGACAGAGCGTACAAACTTGTCCTTTGTCTACGTGTCTCTGGACACAAAAGAGTTGGTGGACCTCAGACATTTTTTGCATGAGCGACACGCACACGACTAAGTCAAACGCATCGGCTGCCTTACAGAACAGACGAAAGAACATGGTCTGATTTGAGGTCCAACATCAACATGTGGCTATGGCCACACCCAAGGTCAGACGCGTCATGAAGTGTGTGGTTCCGGGCCGCGGTCATTGAGGTCCAGGTCTCCAGACGCCGGGCCCAAAATGCATCACAGTCCAGATGGTCACCGATGACAACATGTACTGGGATGTCCTGTGGTTCTTCATCGCCCTTGGGTGTGTGTGAGGGTTCAATCGCGATGACTTTGCAAAATCGGTCCGGACGCTGGGCCAAGGCGTCAAACGTGACCTCGCCGCCTTGGCTGTGACAGATCACGATAGCCGGGCCGGTGCGCTCCAAGACGGCCAAGAGCGCGTTGACCTGCAGCGCGGTTGTTCCAAGCCAGCGCGGGACAAAGCTGCGGGCAAAGCGTTCGAAATGGGCAACCGGAAACCGTTGACCCGAAAACGGCGTGCGTGACGCGAACCCATCTTTGGGGCCAATGCGAAACAAGGACCACGCTTCTTCCAAACTGCGCAGGATCGGTTCGCCATCCCAAAGCCCGGGTGCAAAGCCCGCGCGGCCCCGTTCGACCGCGTCCACCACATGCACTTCATACCCCATTTGCAAAAGGTGTTGCAGCCAACCACGGCGTCCGTCAGGCGTGGTCTCCCAGCAGCTGCCCGACATGCCACCGCCATGGACCAACACAACCGGCGGCGCGTCAAAGCGCGCTTCGGGAATGAAATACTGCACATAGGCATGTTCAACCGCGAAATGCCCGCGCGGGTCGACTTCGAAACTTGCTGAGCGGGTGAAGTTCACCTCATAGGGCGCACCTTCGGTCACTTCGATCACGCGGCCACCCGCCGTGTAGGATCCGAAATCACGCAAGGAAAAGGTCATGTCAAACGGCCTCAATTGGGCCCCGCCGCCAAGACGGGGCCCATATGCTTAGTTGAGATCTGAGAGGGCCTGATATTCATCGTAGGCTTCCGCATAGGCGCGATAGCTGTCGATGACCGTCTTGAAGGTTGGGTCCTCTGCGGATTTTTCGGCATAGACCTCATCGGCGGCGGCGCGCAGGGCCTCCATCACACTGTCGGGGAAACGCTTCACATCGACCCCATTGGCGCGGAATTCCTCCAACACGGCACTTTGGGCACCTGCGGCCACGCCCATCGCATAAAGGTTGGCATCGGCGCAGGACACCTCAACCGCCGTGCGCTGGGCATCTGTCAGAGCATCCCACTTGTCCTTGTTCATATAGAATTCGATGAAGCCCGCCGGCTGATGCCAGCCCGGAAAGTAATAGTTCTTTGCCACCTTGTCGAAGCCCAGAAGCTTGTCGACCAAGGGAAAGCTCAATTCCGTTGCATCCAGCCTCCCGGTTTCGAGTGAGGTGGAAATTTCGGCCACTGGGATGCTCGTTGCATTGGCACCCAGCTTGGCGAGGATCGCGCCACCAAGCCCGCCGATGCGGATGTTGAGGCCTTGAAGGTCTTCGGGGCTGTTGATCTCTTTGGTATACCAACCACCTGCCTCAGACAAAATCACGCCGCAGGCCATGGGCACGATGTTGTAGGGCGCATACATCTCCCGCCAAAGCTCAAGCCCGCCACCGTGATGCAGCCAGCTGACGTAAGACAGGGGGTCCCCGCCGAACGGCACAGAGCCAAAGAGCGCGGCCGCCGGTTCCTTGCCCGCGGCATAAGCCGCATAGGACCAGCCTGCATCAATCGCGCCGACGCCCACATTGTCAAAAATCTCTGTGGGTGGGGAAAGTTCACCGGCCAAAAGATAGTCGAAATCCACCTCGCCACCGGTCAAGGTCGACACATTTTCGACAAAGCGTTTCGCCGTCGGATCCAGGACAGGCAAGCCTGGAAAGGCGCTTTGCAACGTATAGTTTTCCGCCGCAGCACCGGTTGCGGCAATCGTGGCTGCAAAGACCGCAGCTGTCAGTGTGAATTTCATTTGTTGTCCTCCCATTTATAAAAGCCCGGTGATCAACCCCGGGAATGCGATCAGAAGCCCCAACACCAAAAGCTGGAGCACGATGAACGGCAAAACGCCGCGATAGATATCCGTGGTCGCGATACGGTCGCCGATGGCGCTGCGCAGATAGAAAAGCGAAAAGCCGAAGGGCGGTGTCAGGAATGAGGTTTGCAGATTGACTGCGACCAAAATCCCAAACCAGATCATCAATTCCGATCCCGAAAGTCCGTTGCCGAAATCAAGACCGGCCACGATGGGCGCAAAAATGGGCATCAGGATCAGCGTGATCTCTAACCAATCCAGGACAAAGCCCAAAAGGAAGATGGCCAGCATGACGACCGTCAAAACCATGAAAGGCCCGTCACCAAAGGCCAAGATGCCCGCCTCGACCATGTCATCGCCGCCCACACCTTTGAAGACGGCGGAAAAACACGTGGCCCCGATCATCAAGAACAGAACGGTCGAGGTGGTGATGACCGTTTGCTTTGCGGCCTTCATCAGCATGGCAAAGCTGAACTTGCGATAGAGCAGCGTGATCAGGACCGCGCCAAAGGCACCCACACCGCTTGCCTCCGTGGGTGTCGCAAACCCGGCTATGATCGAGCCCAGAACAGAAAAGACCAAAACCAGAAGCGGGCCCAAATCGATCAGGAGGCTCAAAGGCGATGCGGCGTCTTGCGGGGCCGCCGACGGCAACCCCCGGGCGCGCCACAACACAAACCCGGCATAGACGGTCACCAACAAAAGTCCTGGGCCGATCGCACCCGCAAACATGGACGGCACCGGCGTCTTCAGTTGATCCCCCAAGATGATCAGCATGATCGACGGCGGAATGAGGATCGCCAAAGTTCCAGATGCGGTCACGAGCCCCGCGCTCATCCGGTCGCTATAGCCCGCCTCCACCAACCGGGGCAGCGCCAAAAGCGACAAGAGCACCACGGAGGCCCCGACAAT
>JBCCDT010000083.1:0-18955 GCA_039030635.1 Pseudomonadota bacterium | reverse complement strand
TTGCGCGCCACGGGGTCATATTTCCGCACGACCATTTTTTCGGTCATTGTGCGCGCGTTCTTCTTGGTAACGTAGAAATGTCCCGTGCCAGCGGTTGAGTTCAGGCGAATTTTGATGGTGGTTGGCTTAGCCATGCGTTTCGCTCCTACACCGGGCCCTAATACACTCTGTGACCCGTCGAATTCCTTGAAGCCCGCCTTTTACCCGGCGGACGGGTCAAGTCAACCGGATTCTCCCAAATCTCAGTTAGAAGACACCCGCGTGGGCCGCTTGTAGAAATGATGCACGCCAATCGTCGCCACGCGCGGGTAAACCCGTGACCAACGCGGGCTGACGGCCCGTGTGTGATAATGCGTGGCCCCCTTGGTCAGGGGCCGAGGCGCCCCCTCCACCATCAAATGTGCAATCTTGCCCACTTGCTCAAAGGCACGCGGCTCCGTGATCACTTCTTTATGCCCATCACAGGTATATGTGAACTGACACTGATATTTCCGACCTGTGCCCTGATGCACGACCGCGCAAACGGAACTGGGAAAGTCGGGATTGTCCACGCGGTTGAGGATCACCTCCGCCACCGCGAACTGCCCTTTGACACTTTCGCCCCGCGCCTCAAAGTACAGCGCCTCCGCCAAACACCGCCAATCCCCGCCAGTGGGTTCAAACGTCTGAGCGGCCAGCCACTCCGCCGAATAGGTCACATCCAGATCGGGCCGCGTGAGCATCTGCTCCAACCGACTGTCCGAAACCGCGTTTAACATCTTCTTTTCGCTGGCAAAAAGATCGGTCACCGATGTGTCCGCAGATGCCGAGACCGTTCCTGCCAAAAGCAGCGCAAAACACCAACGCACCATGTTACACCATCCCCAAATCAAACTAAGAAAGCCGTGTAAGCCCATGCAATCGCGGCCAAATCCGCGAAATCAATCGCGGCTCCTAAGCCATTCATACCAAAAGGTCCACCCCAGCCCAAGCACCGGGCACTGTTGCGCCGGACCCATGCCGTGCACGGCCGTTAACCAATCTTGATTTTTTGTTTTATTTCAGGCCACTGCCCATCTTTTCGCACAGCGCGATCTGAGCGGCGGCAAGCCGCGCAACGGGCACACGAAACGGGGAACATGACACGTAGTTAAACTTCGCAGCCCGGCAAAAGGCAATCGATTCGGGATTGCCGCCATGCTCCCCGCAGATCGACAATGTCAGACCGGGTGTGACCGCGCGGCTACGCTCCGCCCCAATGGTCAAAAGCTCCCCCACACCTTCGGTGTCCAGGGAATGGAACGGATCCTCCGGGTAGACGCCCTGTTGCACATAGCTTGACATGAACCGCCCTGCATCGTCCCGGCTCAGCCCATAGGCCATCTGCGTCAGGTCGTTGGTCCCGAAACTTAAGAATGACACTTGCGGCGCGATTTCATGGGCGCGCAAAGCCGCGCGCGGGGTTTCCACCATCACGCCCAGTTCAAAGTCAAAATCGGCTTTTTGTTCGGTACGCACCGCCGCGGCCACCGCATCAATACGCGTTTTGACCAGCTCCACTTCGCGCTTGGCACTCACCAGCGGGATCATGATCTCCGGCGTCACCGGATCGCCTTCTCTGCTGGCCTCAATCGCGGCCTCAAAAATCGCCCGCGCCTGCATGTCGTAAATCTCAGGCACGGTGATCCCAAGCCGTACGCCGCGCATGCCCAGCATGGGATTATATTCCATAAGGCTTTCCGCCCGCCGCGTCACATCCGACAGCGGCAGGTCCAGCGCCTCGGCGAGCTCCCGCATGCCCGACCGATCGGTGGGCAGAAACTCATGCAAGGGCGGATCAAACAGGCGAATGCAGACTGGCTGACCTGCCATGATGCGAAACAGCTCTATAAAATCGGCCCGTTGCATCGGCAAAAGCAGGTCCAGCGCCGCAGCGCGATCCTCGCTTTCATCGGCAAAGATCATCTCTCGCATGGCGGTCATGCGTTCCGGCTCAAAGAACATGTGCTCCGTGCGGCAAAGCCCGATCCCCTGCGCCTTGAAGCCGCGTGCAAGTTCTGCATCAGCCGGCGTGTCGGCATTGGCTCGAACTTTGATGTCGCGCGCCTCATCCGCCCAGGTCATCAACGTGTTGAGTGACGCATCCCGCGCTGCTTCCAAAAGCGGTGTATCCCCGGCCAGAACATCCCCGCTCGTGCCGTCAATGGTCAACCGGTCGCCAGCCTTCAGCACACGCCCATCCGGCAGTTTCAACTGTTTGCGCCGAGGCCGTATTTCAATGTCCGATGCCCCCACCACGCACGGCGTCCCGATCCCGCGTCCGATCACGGCTGCATGGCTGGTCATCCCGCCGCGTTCGGTCAAAACGCCCGCGGCGGCGTGCATCCCGCGAATGTCTTCCGGGCTGGTTTCCTTGCGCACCAGAATGCACGCCTCCCCGCGTGCATCCCCGGCCTGCGCTTCTTCGGCATCAAACACGATCCGGCCACTGGCAGCCCCCGGGCTGGCCGCAATCCCACGTGCCAGCACATCCCGCTGGGCATCGGGGTCCACCTGTTGATGCAAGAGTTCATTGAGGGCGCGCGGCTCAATCCGCAAAAGCGCCTCTTCATGAGAAATGATGTGATCCTCCGCCAAAGCCACGGCAATCGCCACCGCGGCCCGGCCTGTCCGTGCCACGCGGATGCCATCCAGCAGGAACAGTTTGCCATTCTCGATGGTAAACTCGGCCTGCATTTCTTCGCGCAACCTGCGCCGCATCACGCCGGTATGTTCTTTGAGCTCTGCAAAGGCCTCAGGGGCCAACTCCTCCAAGGACGGCCCACGCGGATCACGCTCCAGAAACAAGGCATCCGCCCCTTGGGACAGCGCCTCGCGCCCTTGGCTCTGACTTAGATACCGCCCGGTGATCTTGCGCTCTCCGGTCGCGGAATTGACCAGTTGCATCACACCTGATCCGCTTTCGCCCTTGCCCAGACCCAGCGCCATCTCCTGCACCACAAGGCCAAGCCCCGCATCCGCGGGCGCACCCTTGGCCTGCCGCAAAAGCCGCGCCGTCGTCCCTTCCCAGGCCCGTGCCATCGACCGCAGCACTTCCAGCAATTGCGCACCGCGATCTTGCGGGAATGTCTCTTCGGTCTCATCCTCATAGGCGGCCAGCGCCTGCTTCAACCCTTCTACCGGGTCGTCCGAGACATCCTCAAACATCTCGGGATCCAAACGCGCCACATGGATCGCAAAGGCCTGAACGCACCGCAAATACAGCTCAGAGGCCGCCTCATCCCCGATATGACGGGCCAGATCGGCGTGATTTTCGTCATTCATCCCGATATTGAGCACAGCCCCCGGCCCGCCCCAATCCGGATCCTCCGAGGAGGGTCGCACGCACAACACCGCATTGTCCTTGAAAGGCGCAAGCAACATGGCCGCATTCGGCATTTCACCGGACGCAATGCCCCGCACCGTTTGAAACGACAGCGCAAGCGTTTGCGGCACCGGCAGGTCCAGTCGCACCAAGCGCTGCAAACACTTGGCGCGCCCGCCATGCGTGGCCACAGACACCGGCGCATCCGGTGTGATCAGGGTGATATGTTGATCATATTGCTGCACCGCGGCACTCTTGCCCGAGTATGACACAAAAGCAACCCTGATGTGTCACGTACACGCGACACTCAAGCCTGTCTGGATCTCAACCTTCCAGCCGGTTCAAGTCCGCGGCAGAGCGACAAATCTCTCTTATGCGGCTCAGCAGGTTCAGGCGATTGCGGCGCAGGATGTCATTGTCGGCATTGATCTGAACCGCCTCAAAAAACGCATCAATCGGTGCGCGCAACGCGGCCATGGCCCCCATCGCGGCTGTGAAATCCTCTGCCGCCACAGCCTTGGATATGGCCGCCTCACCACTGTCCAACGCCGCGAAAAGTGCTTTTTCCTCGGCGCTCTCGGCAAATTTCACATCGGCGCCGTAGGAATACTCGACCCCGTCCTTTTCTTCAGCCTGCGTGAGGATGTTGTTGGCACGTTTGAACCCTTGCACCAGGTTTTCGCCGTCCTCAGTCGACAAAACCGCCTGCAACGCCCGTGCCCGGGCAACCACAAGTGCCAGATCATCACTGCCCGGCAGCGCAAGACAGGCATCAATCACATCATGCCGAATGCCTTGATCGCGCAGATACACTTTCAGACGGTCATGGAAGAACCCAAGTAGATCCCTCCCTGCCCCATCAGGCGCATCCACCGAAAATCGCCCAAAATGCGCCTCGGCCGCATCCGTGAGCGACACCCGTACATCGTTCTCTAGTACCAAGCGAATAACCCCAAGTGCTGCACGGCGCAGCGCAAACGGATCCTTGGATCCGGTGGGTTTTTGATCAATCGCCCAAAACCCGGTGAGCGTGTCCAGCTTATCGGCCAGCGCCACCGCGACAGAGACGAGACGCGTAGGGACCTCGTCAGAGGGCCCAAGCGGCGAGTAATGCTCCTCACACGCCGCCGCCACATCCTCCGGAAGACCCGCTTCCAACGCATAGTAACGCCCCATCACGCCCTGCAGATCAGCAAACTCGCCCACCATCTCAGAACTCAGATCGGCCTTCGCCACCTTCGCGGCCTGCGCGGCGAGGTCCGCATCCGCACCCACAACAGGCGCCAGATCGCGCGCCAGGGCCTCAATCCGGTCAATCCGCGCCGCCTGCGTTCCAAGCGTCCGCTCAAAGGTTACATTTGCAAGTTGCGTGAGCCATGCGCCCATGCCTTCTTTGGCCACGCGCAGGTCATTCTCCCAGAAAAATTTCGCATCCGACAACCGCGCGGCCAGCACCTTCTGGTTGCCTGCAAGGATCGTCGCGCCTTGATCGGCCGTCTCCACATTGGCCACGGTCACGAACCGCTCAATCTGGCCTGACTTTGGGTTGCGCAATGAGAAAAACTTCTGGTGCTCCCGCATGGAGCTTTGCAGAACCTCCGGCGGCAGCCCAAGAAAATCTTCGCCAATGTCGCCCATCAACGGCACCGGCCATTCGACCAACCCGGCCACTTCCCTCAGCAAGCCGGGATCGTCGACAACGTCCAACCCGGCCTCTTTGGCCAGCGCATCCGCCGCCGTCTGGATCGTCTCCGCCCGCGCTTGCGGATCCAGAACAACTTTGCGCGCGGCCAGCTCGGCCTCATACTCCGCAAAAGACGACACCTGAAACCGCCCTGGTGCCATGAACCGGTGCCCTTCGGTGGTGTCGCCAGACAGGATACCATCCACCTCAAGCGGCACCACGCGCGCCGCGCCATTCTCAGTCAAGATGCACAAAATCGATTGCAGCGGACGCACCCAACGCAAACTGCCCGCGCCCCAGCGCATGGATTTGGGCCAGGGGAAATTGCGCACCGTAGCCTCCAGCACCTCCGCCACAATCGCCTCCGCCGTGCGCCCGGGTCTGGTGATCTTGGCAAAGTACACCTGACCCTTTTTCTCGTCGCGCACTTCAAGATCTTCACGCGCCACGCCCGCCCCGCGCAGAAACCCCTCCAGCGCTTTTTCCGGTGCGTCCACACGCGGGCCTTTGCGCTCTTCGGTCACGGTGGGGCTTTGGGCGTCGAGGCCCTCGACACTCAAAACCAACCGGCGCGGGGTGGCAAAGGAATTTGCGGCACTGAAACTCAAACCCGCCTCGCGCAGCCCATCCGTCATGCGCAGGCGCAAATCCTCGGACGCGCGCGCCTGCATCCGCGCGGGAATTTCCTCAGAGAACAGTTCGATCAAAAGATCCGGCATGTCACGTCTCTCACTTTGGCGGCTCAGCTGGGTGGTTCTGGGCAGGTATCCGGCACAGGTTGGCCATCAAACACCACCTCCCCGCACGGGTTGATCTGATGCCAGACAAACCCCCGCCCGTCATCGAAAATCGCGACCACACGGTCAATTCCATAAATCACGTCGCGCTGCCCGAGAAAGGCTTGGGCGGATCCGCTTTCAAGCGCAGTTCCCACCAGACCCGCATCAAAACACTCAAACCAGCCCGGCGCCTCAAGCGGCACAGGGTCGTCATAGGCCACATAGGTGTCGCGAAGGGCCGTCATGTCCGTGGGCGTGGTGAAACACGCGCGGTATCGGATGGGGGAGCTGTCGGCATCAATGGCCTGAAATTCGTCATAACCGATCACCTCGGTCGTATCCGTGGCGCGTGCCGTCAGTTGCACGTCATCCACGCCTGTCGGGATCACCTCTTGGTAGAAGTGATAGACCTGCAAATAGTAAAGCCCCACGCCGGCAATCAGCGCGGATGCCACAATCACAATGGACAGAAATTTCCCCATCAGGCGCTAAACCCGCCTGCATCCGTGCGGACATACGCATCGGCACATTGCTTGGCCAAAGCGCGGACCCGCCCGATATAGGCCTGACGCTCAGTGACGGAGATGACCCCACGCGCATCAAGCAGATTGAAGATATGGCTCGCTTTGATGCATTGATCATAGGCCGGGTGCACCATGATGATGCGTTTGTCGGTCTTGGAATCCTCATCAGATGCGGACAAAAGCGCCTCACAGGCCGCTTCGGCCTCCTCAAAGTGGCGCAACAGAACGTCCGTGTTGGCCGCATCAAAATTGTGGCGGCTGTATTCTTCTTCGGTCTGGCGGAACACATCACCGTAGCTCAGCGCAATGGGCGCATCCGGGTCGTTAAACGGCATGTCCATCACGTGATCGACGCCCAGAACATACATCGCGAGCCGTTCCAACCCATAGGTCAGCTCCCCCGAGACGGGGCGGCAATCATGCCCGCCCACCTGCTGGAAATAGGTGAACTGGCTCACCTCCATCCCGTCGCACCACACTTCCCAGCCCAGGCCCCAAGCCCCAAGGGTCGGGCTCTCCCAGTCATCCTCAACAAAGCGGATGTCGTGAAGGTCCATGTCGATCCCGATCGCCGCCAAAGACCCAAGATAAAGATCCTGCAAGTTGGGTGGGCTCGGTTTGATGAGCACCTGATACTGATAGTAGTGCTGCAAACGGTTGGGGTTTTCGCCATAACGCCCGTCGGTCGGACGGCGCGAGGGCTGAACATAGGCAGCCGCCCAGGAATTGGGCCCCAAAGACCGCAAAGTAGTTGCAGGGTGAAACGTGCCCGCCCCCACTTCCATGTCATAAGGTTGCATGATCGCACAGCCCTGCGCGGCCCAGTAGCCCTGAAGCCGCAGGATGATCTCTTGGAAACTGCGCGGTTTATCAGCCGTGTCAGACATGTTCATGACCCATCTCAAGCGTTTTGCGAAACATCTGCGTTACAGCCTGTCGCGCAACGCAGCTTCTACTCCAATCGGTGCCAGCGGTTCACCTGTCACTGACGTCCCAGAGGGAAGGCGCAACAGGGTATGCAAGCGTTCATCCTCCTAAGGCGCAGGACCGAGAGGGTCAATCACACGGCGGCGCAATTTTGGGGTGCATGGGATTTTCAACCTGTTACAAATGATCAAAATGCTGCTGCCACATCAAGGGGACGATGGTTTTATTATGACGCGCTCACTGTTTATTTTTCTTCTGGGCCTTTCGCTCGCCGGCACCACCACGGGGGTTGAGGCGCAGTCGGGTCCGCGTATCCTGACACCTGTCGAACAAGAGGTTATCCCCGAGGAAAACCAGTTTGAGGCCCGCCAGAGCGAGCTGCAACTGAACCAGGAACAGCGCGCGGAAATCCAACGCAAGCTGAAAGCTGGCGGGTTCTATCTTGGCGCAATTGACGCCTCTTTCGGACCCGGCACACGCGCTGGCATGCGCGCCTGGCAGAGCAATTTTGGATATGAGCCGACAGGCGTTTTGACGGCACGCCAACGGGCGGAACTTCTGGGGCAGTTCGGGGCGGATCTGGAAGACTTGGACATGCGGACAGTGCAAGATGACGCCTCTGGCATCCAGATCACTGTGCCCACGGCGACTGTGAAATTCGACAAATACGAAGCACCGTTCGTGTTCTTCGAAGGCACAGGCCAAGTGCCCGAGGCGCGCATGTTGCTCATCAGCCAACCGGGCGACCGCAACAAACTGATCGCGCTCTACGATATTATGCAGACGCTTGAAATTGTCCCCGAAATCGGTGAACGCGCGATCGAAGGCGAAGGGTTCACCCTGCGCGGACAAAACAGCAAGATCATGTCCCACACCCAGGCCTGGCTCCGCAACGGGGAGATCAAAGGCTTCACCCTGATCTGGCCTGCGGGCGATGAGGTGCGCCGCCGCGCGCTTCTGAGCGAAATCCAAGGCAGCTTTCAGCGCATCGAAGGCGTGCTGGATCCGGCCGCGGGGGACGCCGAAGAGCAGCGCGTTGATTTGATCTCTGGCCTGGAAATCCGTCGGCCCAACCGATCCGTCTCAGGGTTCTTTGTGGACAATTCCGGCACCGTCGTGACCGCGCTTGACGCCGTGCAAGGCTGTGAGCGGGTGACCATCGACGAAGATTATACGGCCAATGTCGTGGCCATTGACGACACGGTGGGCATCGCGGTGCTGCGACCGGCCAACCCGCTTGCGCCCAATACCGTGGCCTCGTTTCAGATGATCTCACCTCGTTTGAAATCTGAGATCGCTGTGGCTGGATTTTCTTATGGTGGCGTGCTTGGCTCGCCCACCCTGACCTTTGGCCAATTGGCTGATGTGCGCGGGCTGGATGGCGACACCCAAGTCAAACGCCTTGCCCTTGCGCCACTGGAAGGCGACGCCGGTGGCCCGGTTGTGGACGGGTTCGGGGCGGTTGTGGGCATGCTGTTGCCCGGCGGTGCCCAGGATCGTCAGCTGCCCGACGGGGTGAGTTTTGCCGCCAATTCGGATGCCCTGACGCGGGTGTTGGAGCAGGCAGGCGTCTTCCCGCAAGCCTCCAGCGCCAGCGCGCCGGTGCCGCCAGAAACCCTGGCCAAGATGGCAACAGGCATCACCGTTCTGGTCAGCTGTTGGGACTAAATGGGCGCTCGTCGCTGCCCTGACGGGCGCGTCTCGCTTACACCATGCACAAAAAAAACGGCGGAAATGACCCCGCCGTTTTTTTGTCTCTTGTGACTGGCTTACTTGCTGTCTTGTGCCAGTTTGGCCGAGGCCGCATCGCCCACATTGTCGACGCCGCGCTCTTCCAACAGGGTCGTCAACCAGTTGGGGTCCATCTCCGGCACTGAGCTGAGCAGCAGGTCGGTATAGGGATGGTGCGGCGGCTTGAACATGTCGTCCTTGGGCCCCTGCTCCACCACTTTGCCATACTGCATCACCACCACCTCATCGGCGATAGACCGCACTGTTGCGAGGTCATGGGTGATGAACATATAGGCGAGCTTGAGTTCATTCTGCAGCTTGTCCAGCAAGCGCAGGATGCCTTCGGCCACCAGCTGATCGAGGGCCGACGTCACCTCGTCACAGACGATGAAGGTCGGTTCCGCCGCCAAAGCACGGGCGATCCCGATCCGCTGCTTCTGACCACCGGAGAGTTCCGGCGGATAGCGGTTGTAGAACTTGGATGGATCAAGCTCGATCAGGTCCAGCAATTCATCCACACGGTTCTTCAACGCAGCGCCGGTCAATCCGGAATAGAACTGCGCCGGTCTGCCGATGATCTCAGAGATCTTCACCTTCGGGTTCAGCGCTGTGTCCGCCATCTGGTAGATCATCTGGCATTGCCGCAGCTGTTCTCGAGGGCGTTTCCGGTAATCCGGTTCAAATGGTTCACCACGGAACAGAACCTCGCCCTTGGACGGCGGCAACAGCCCTGTGATACAGCGCGCCGTGGTCGATTTACCCGACCCGGATTCGCCCACCACGGCCACGGTCATGCCCTCGTAGATGTCAAAAGATACATCATCAAGAACCTTGGCCCCGCCGGTATAGGACGCATCCACGTTCTTCACCGAAATCAGCGGCACGCCGTCCTTGGGGCGGTACCGCTGCGGGCTGGTGAAATCGCGCACAGCCCAAAGTGACTTGGTATAGTCTTCCTTGGGATTGTTGAGCATCTCCTCGGTAGAGGCCTCTTCCACCTCATTGCCCTTGAGCAGCACTTTGATCGTGTCCGCCATCTGCGCCACAACCGCGAGGTCATGGGTGATGTAGAGAGCAGCCGTATTGAACTGCTCCACGATGTCACGGATCGCGGCCAGAACCTCGATCTGCGTGGTCACGTCCAAAGCTGTGGTCGGTTCGTCAAAGATGATCAGGTCAGGCCGGCACGACATGGCCATTGCCGTCATCGCGCGCTGCAACTGCCCGCCCGACACCTGGTGCGGGTAGCGGAAACCGATCTCATCAGGATTGGGAAGCCGCAGACGGCGATAGAGCTCAACCCCGTCTTCCTGAGCTTCCACCCGCTTCTTGATGCGATACTGCAACGGCGCTTCCGTGTGCTGGTCAATCAGCTTGTGCGCCGGGTTGAACGACGCCGCCGCGGATTGGGCCACGTAAGCGATGCGAGAGCCGCGCAACGCGCGACGCTCACTTTCTGTGGCGGTGGTCAGCTCCATCCCGTCAAACTCGATAGACGAGTCTTCCGTGATGCGCGTCCCGTCACGGGCATAGCCCATGGCGGCCGCACCGATGGTGGATTTGCCTGCGCCGGATTCCCCGATCAGGCCCATCACTTCACCCCGGTGGAGGGTCAGATCGACACCTTTGATGATGTCGACCCAGGTTTCATCGGAATAGCCCTGGATCTTCAGGTCTTTGATTTCCAGAAGGACTTCTTTTTTGTCAGCCATGGATCATTGCTCCTTCAGGCCAGAGGACCGGAACAGCATCCAGTCGACGACGAAGTTGACCGCAATCGTCAGCAGGGCAATCGCCGCAGCCGGGATCAGCGGTGTTGGGTCTCCAAACGAGATCAGGGTCGCATTTTCCCGCACCATCGATCCCCAATCCGCCGTGGGCGGTTGGATACCGAGGCCAAGGAAGCTTAGACCCGCGATCAAGAGGAACACAAAGCAGAATTCCAACCCGTATTCCGCGACCAAAGGCGCCGTGGAGTTGGGCAGGATTTCACGACGGATGAGGTACCAGTTACCCTCACCGCGCAGCTTGGCCGCCTCAATGTAGTCCATCACCACCACGTTGCCGGCAACCGCCCGCGTCAGACGGAAGACCCTGGGTGAGTAGATCACCGCAACGACAAGGATCAAGATCACTTCGGAGGCATCAAAGATCGTTGTGCCCGCCGCCGCGAAGGCAAGTCCGGACCCGACCATGATCAGCGCACCAATCAGCCATCCCGTAGCGCCCTCAGCCGCCGCCGCAAGGAACAAGAGCCCCACGATGATGGCAAAGCCGAACAGCAACCAGAAGCTGGTCGATGGGCTGGCCAACGAGCCGCCGAAGATCGACAGCATCAAAAGCGCGAAGATCAGAGACGGGATCGACATGATCACGTCTGCCGTCCGACCCATGGCCTGGTCAAACATGCCGCCTTTCGTGGCCGCGAGAAGACCTGCCATTGCGCCTAGGATGAACGCAAGCGTCGTACCCAAAAGCGCCAGTGTCACCGT
Organism: Pseudomonadota bacterium; assembly: GCA_039030635.1. Classification (GTDB taxonomy): domain Bacteria; phylum Pseudomonadota; class Alphaproteobacteria; order Rhodobacterales; family Rhodobacteraceae; genus Roseovarius. Next base: position 7,475 of record JBCCDT010000083.1, on the reverse strand, counting down.
GTTCCGCGCGCCGTAGATGACACGGCTGAACATGTCGCGGCCCAACTGGTCCGCGCCGAGCAGCATGTCTTCATCCGCCGGAGCAAAGGCCGAGGAAATCACCTCCGCCTCCCCATGCGGCGCAATCGCCGGGGCGTAGATCGCCATGATCGCAACCACGAAAATCACGAACATCCCGAAGGCGGCCGTCAGTGGTGCAGTGCGCAGCTCCTTGGCAAAATCCGGCGACATCGGCGCCAGGATCAACGCCAAGACCACCAAAGTGATGAACAACTCGGTGATGCCCCAACCCAGATAGGCAGACGCAAAGGCCAACAGGGCGAAGCCTCCCAATACTGGGAAAAACATGCCCCCGCGCAAGAAGGACCCGGCATCGCCATCAGCGATCTGGACCAGGAACTCCTTGAAGCCGTAGGACACGGCCGCGGCGCCTGCGAGAAGTGCGGCAGCAATGGCCACGGATTGCAGCGCCCCTTCCCCGCCTACGATGAACAGGATCATCGAGATGAGGAACAAGGAGAATGACAACAAGAATGCTGTCCGCTGGTTAAAGTAGGCTGATACCAAAAAGCACAGCACTAGGAACGTAAAGTAGACAAGTACAAACATTTCGCGATCCCCTTACTTCGGATGCCGCAAACGCGGGTTCGTGAGGATTGCGCCAACATCGGCTGCCAGATTGAGCAGGATGAAGGTCGCCGCGAAAATCAAGCAGCAGGCTTGCACCACCGGGAAGTCCCGTTTGGCCACAGAGTCCACGAGCGCCTGACCGATACCTGGATAGACAAACACCACTTCCACGAGCACCACACCGGTGATCAGATAAGCGAGGTTCAGCGCGACCACGTTGATGATCGGCGCCCAAGCGTTTGGCAGCGCGTGCTTGACGATGACCTTCCAGGGCGGTGTGCCCTTCAGACGGGCCATCTCAATATAAGGCGAGGCCAGAAGGTTGATGATCGCCGCCCGGGTCATGCGCATCATATGCGCCATCACCACAAGCACCAGCGTCAGGGCCGGGAGGAACGTGCGTTCAAGAAGTTCCAGGAAGGTCATTCCGTCGCTCAAAGACGAGATCGCCGGGAACATCTGCCACTTCACCGCGAAGTAAAGGATCAGAATGTAGCCCAGGAAAAACTCTGGCGAAGAGATAAAGGAGAGCGTGACAACGTTGGCTGCACGGTCAAAAATCGTGTTGCGCAACAGCGCCACCAGAACACCCAGGATGATCGAGATTGGAACCGCGATCACAGCGGCATAGGCCGCAAGGAACAGCGTGTTCATAAACCGTTCGCCGATCACCTGGACAACCGGGGCCTGCGTCACGATTGAGCTGCCAAAGTCCAAGAGAACCGCGCCGCTCAGCCATTCGAGATAGCGCACGACCGCCGGTTTGTTCAAACCCATTTGCTCGCGCAAGGCTGCGAGGTTTTCTTCTGTGGCGCCTTGCCCCAGCACCGCTTGCGCGATGTCGCCGGGTAGCAATTCAACCATGAAGAAGATGATGATGGATATAACCAGTAGAATGATCAGACCCAACCCGAGCCGTTTTCCAACGAGCCCCAAGATGTCTCCCATGTGTCCCTCCTATGTGGTGGACCGGCATCTAATCGGGCCCCACGGATGGTTGTTTAGCTTGGCGGCATCTGTCCGGTAATGTCCCCGATCGCGATCCCACCTCGCGATTTGGTCTGCCTGCAGTTTTGTAACGTCAGGCAAACGAAAAGCCCCGGCGCTTTGGCGCCGGGGCAATTTTGTTTAGCTTTCGAACCACCAGCGATGCGGTGCGCGGGCGCCATCCATGGCCCATGCCGCGGCCAGCTGGCCAGTGTGTTTTACGTTCTTGCGACGTGCATACACGAAGTTCGGGAAGTACGGGATGATTGTCCCGCCATCCGTGTTCGAAATCATCGCCATTTCGCGATACATTCCGGCGCGCTTCGTATCGTCGAGCTCCGCTTTCGCTTGCTGCAGCAGCTCGTTGAAACGTGCATTCTGCCAGCGGCTTTCGTTCCACGGCGCGTCGTCCTTGTAGGCCAGGGTGTACATGACGTCCGGCGTCGGACGCGCACCCCATGTGACCATGACGAACGGCTTGGTGAGCCAGACATCGGACCAGTAGCCATCGTTGGGCTCGCGCACAACGTTGACGGTGATCCCGGCTGCCTTGGCGTGCTCTGAGAACAGAACCGCCGCGTCAACCGCACCCGTTGTGATCGAATCCGCCGTGGAGAAGTTCACGGTCAGGTTCTCAACACCGGCATCCGCCAGAAGCTTACGAGCCATGTCCGGATCGTACGGCGTCTGAGGAATGTCATCGGGCCAATATGGCATCGCGGGCGAATGGTGGAAGTCGTTGCCCACCGTGGCCGCGCCGAACGTGATCTTCTCGACCAGCTCTTCGCGGTTGATCGCGTGCTTGAGCGCCTGACGTACAGCCAGGTTGTCAAACGGCGCTGTATCGCAATGCATCGGCATCGTGATCGCCTGCGCCGAGGACACATTGTCAATCTCGACATTGGGGTCACGTGCTAGAAGCGACATCGTCTTGTTCTCAATCAGCGACACAGAGTCCGCATCACCCGTCAGCAGGGCTGTTTGACGTGCGTTCGGGTCGTTGATGATGGTGTAGACGATCTCATCGAAATAGGCGCCTTCGCCGTGCCAGTCATCGTGACGGACAAGACGCGAACCCACGCCGAATTCGTTTTCCACGAGGCGATAAGGTCCACAGCCGTCGCCGGATGCCCAGTCGATGGAACCATCGGCCTGTGCCTTGAGGATCGGCAGGTGGTAGTCCGGCATGATCCACGGCAGGTCGGCGTTGGGCGAGGACAGTTTGAAGGTCACGCTGTCGCCGTTGGCCACAATGTCTTCCACGCTGTCGAGCAGCGCCTTGGCCGCCGACTTGCTGTCTTCACCGCGGTGGTGGTTCATCGATGCCACCACATCTTCGGCCGTCACCTTGCCACCGGAGTGGAACGTGGCATTGGGGTTCAGCTTGAAGGTCCATTCGGTCGCATCAGGCGATGCAGACCACTCAGACGCCACATCCCCACCCAGCGTTTGGTCGGTGTTGATCATGGTCAGATACGCGCGGTGCGTGTGCGCCAGCGCGATTGAACCAAACGACAGGTATGTGCCCGGATCGTGCGTGTCAGACGTGTTACCGTCATGCTGCGCGATGCGGAAAGTACCGCCCGATTGAGGCGCGGCTTTGGCCGTGGTCGTCCACAAGCCGGTGGCGGTCGTGGCTGTCATGCCTGCCGCCATGGAATAGTTCATGAAAGAACGACGTGAGATTTTGCCCTGACGAGCAGCCTCCGACAGTCGGTCAATCATCGCTTGATCTGTGATCTTGGTCATAGTGTCTCCCTGGTCACTTTTTACGTTATTTTTGTCCTCCGCTCGCGCGGAAGGTATTTAAAGCCTGTCCTGTATTCTGGAGTAAGGATGGCCCGTTCGCGACATGACATTAACAAAACACGAAACTTTTGAGGCATCTACCCCCTTCGCAAGTAAAACGCTGTTTTTTTTGCTATATCGCGTAGAAATACAGGCATTTCCCAAGCTGCCTGACCGGCATAGGGTCTAATCCGCACAGGCTCTGGACAGAAAAATGTGTCAAAAACGACAAAGGAGTCGCACGGGCCCAGTGCACCTTGAATTTGGCGGCGTCGGTTTTGATGCCTGACTTTCCCAAATCCACATGGGCCTTGACCGGAGGCTGGTATCCGAGCATGTCGCAAACGGACACGCCCAGATTGCCCATCTCTGGCACCTAAGATACCGGGGCAACCACGTCAACCGCGGGCGGCTCTGACCCTCAGTTCTTTTTCATCCGCAGCTTTGAAAAATACTCAACGCGTTTTTTGAGCTCTCTTTCAAACCCGCGGTCAGGCGGCGTGTAGAGCACCGGCCGCTGCATCCCGTCAGGAAAGTAATTCTGCCCCGAAAACCCGTCTTCCGCGTCGTGATCATAGGCGTAGCCGGCGCCATACCCTTGATCCTTCATCATCTGAGTGGGCGCGTTCAGGATGTGTTTGGGCGGCGGCTCACTGCCGGATCGTTTGGCCTCCGCCCGTGCGCCCTTATAGGCGACATAGGCGGCATTGGATTTGGGCGCGAGCGCGAGATAGATGACAGCTTGTGCCAAGGCCAACTCACCCTCCGGGCTGCCGAGGCGTTCGTACACCTCCCAAGCGTGCAGACAGTGCGCTTGCGCCTGCGGATCGGCCAGACCGATGTCCTCCACCGCCATACGTGTGATGCGGCGGGCCAAGTAGCGCGGGTCTTCGCCCCCCTCCAGCATCCGTGCCAGCCAATAGACAGCCGCATCGGGATCAGACCCGCGCACGGATTTATGCAGCGCCGAAATGAGATTGTAATGCTCGTCGCCGGATTTGTCGTATTTCGCCGCCCGCCGCGTGAGGCGCTGGCGCAATGCGGCTTCATCCAGTTTGCCCTCGATCTTCCACGCGGCCACTTGTTCAATCAGGTTCAGCAGCGCGCGCCCGTCCCCATCTGCCATCTCCAGCAGCGTCTCACGCGCAACACCGTCAAGCGGCAGCTTGCGATTGAGGTCGGCCTCCGCCCGTTGGGCCAAGCGTTCGAGATCGGTCAAACTGAGCCGTTCCAGAACAAGCACCTGCGACCGACTGAGCAACGCGGCGTTCAGTTCGAAACTTGGGTTCTCGGTCGTGGCCCCGACCAGCAGGATCGTCCCATCCTCCATATGCGGCAAAAACCCGTCCTGCTGGGCCTTGTTGAAGCGATGGATCTCATCGACGAAAAGCAAGGTCCCCTGCCCGTTCATGCGCCTGATCCGGGCTTGCTCAAAGACTTTGCGCAACTCGGGCACGCCCGTAAAGATCGCGCTGATCTGCACAAAATGGAGATCGGTGGCATCGGCCAAAAGCCGCGCGATCGTGGTCTTGCCCACGCCGGGCGGACCCCAGAAAACAATCGATCCCAGCGCGCCAGAGGCCAACATGACGCCAAGCGGGGCGTCCGGGCCGAGAACTTGCGCTTGACCCACCACCTGATCCAAGGCCTTGGGGCGCAGCCGATCTGCCAATGGGCGCGGCGCTGTGTCAGGCGTGTCCGGCTTGCCACCACCTGCCGCTGTGTCAAACAGGTCAGCCATGGCTCAGAGCCGGAAATTCATGTTGAGACGCCTTGCCCCGCGCTGCACTTCTAGCTCAAGCCGCCGCCGGGCCGTTTCCAAAAGCGCATCGGCGGTGTCTGCATCGGTGACATCCACTTCGTTGATCACGCGCAGCACGTCGCCCGGGCGCAAACCCGCACGCCGCCCCACGGGACCGGGATCATCCACCACCGCCCCACGCACCGACAAGACAAGACCGTATTCCGCAAGCGTCACTGGATTGACCGTCGACATCGTCAGCCCCGGGATGGCGGAATCTTCGCTTGTGACCCTCTGCGCCCGCGCGGGAATATCCGGTGGGGCAATCATCGCCACGTCAGTCGTCACTTCGCGACCGTCGCGCATATGAGTGATCCGGGCCGCTTTGCCGATGCCACTGACCGACATCCGATAGATCATTTCGGGCGGGGTGTTCACCTCTTGCCCATCCACCGCGACGACCACATCGCCGGGCTGAAAACCGGCGGTGAGAAAGGCGCTGAGCGGGTGCAGTTGAGAAATGACAACGCCGCCCGGTCGGTCCAGGCCAAACCCTTCGGCCATGTCGGCTGTCAGGGTCTGCCCATCGATCCCGGCCCAGGGGCGTTGGAACTGCGTTTGACCATTGCGCGCCTGATCCACGAATTGCGCAACAAGGGCTGAGGGGATGGCAAAGCCAATACCATTCGATCCGCCAGACCGGCTGAGGATCGCGGTGTTGATGCCGATCAGATCGCCGTTCATATCCACCAGCGCGCCGCCGGAATTGCCCGGGTTGATCGGCGCATCCGTCTGGACAAAATAGCCTCGCAAATTGCCCGTAGCCGTGCCAGAGCGGGCGAGCCCTGAGACAATGCCGCTTGAAACGGTCTGACCGACACCGAACGGGTTGCCGATGGCCAAGACCAACTCGCCCACTTGAACGGTGTCGCTGTCGCGCAGGGCCAGAGCGGGCATGTCAGGGGCGTCTTCCATCTGCAAGACGGCCAGATCGCTTTCCTGGTCCGATAGCAAAACGCGCGCCGAAAACTCGCGCCGGTCATTGAGCACCACGCGAATGTCGCTGGCATCGCCCACCACGTGATGGTTTGAGACGACAATGCCATCCGTGCTCAGGATCACGCCTGAACCCAGCGAATTTTCCACCCGCTGACGCGGTGAGCCGAAATCGCGGAAAAGGCCCTGAAAAAAGGGATCATCGGCAAAGGGGCTGCGCACGTTGACGATGCGGCGGGCATAAATGTTCACCACAGCGGGGGTTGCGGCCTCGACCACCGGCACGAAACCCATGGAGATTTCCGATTGGCTGCCTGGCACGCGCATATCTGCCTTTGCAGGAAAGGCCACACAGATGAGAAGGAGAGCAAAGAGATGTCGCATGCGGGTTAGACTAAATCGTTTTTCAACGACATTGAATTGATTTCAGTATGCAGCCGCTCGTTTCAGATGACAGAATAGCGGCTTCGGCGGGCCCCGGCCTGGCGATTCTGAGCATTGCATAGCAGCCCTTTATCTTCGGGGTCCCGGACACCGTTCGAGCGGCTCTCTGCCATTGCCAATTCGCCAGGCCCTGGGCGTGGCCTGACGAAGGCGCGGCGGGCTAAAGCCCTTGATTCCGCGCCCTAGCACCTATCCTGCAACGCCCGCATCCACATGTATCACTGTCGGACGGTCAGCCTTGAACGCATTCAGCACAGCCTGCGCCACGTCCTCCACGCTTTGCGGCGTCTCGGACAGCGCGCCATAGGCCCGGCCCAGTGCGGCGAAATCAGGGTTTTGGGCAATCACAGCATTGGGGGCAATCTGTGCGCGGACCATGCTGTCTTCGATTTCTTTCAGCTTGCCATTGTCCCAGACAATGATGGGCAGGGGCAAGCCCAGCTCCACCGCCGCACCCAGCTCTTGCACAGTATATTGAAACCCATAATCCCCCGCGATGCAGAGCGTCGGCAGACCTTTGCGCGCCACAGCCCCGCCGATGGAGGCAGGCAGCGCATAGCCCAACGTGCCGAACCCGTTGGGATGATGCCAGTGACCCGCGCGCGGCATGTCCCAAACCTCTTTGGCAACATAGGCGAACTGCGTCATGTCCGAATAGATCATCGTATCATCAGGCAAAGCCGCGGACAGCGCATCACAAACGGCGGTGATGCCCGGGCGCTCCGCATCCGTTTCCGCCTTGAAGCGCGCTTTGGTGCGGGTGATTTCATCTGTATTCCATTTCGGCGCGATGTCTTGCGGCAACCGCTGCATCAAGGCCTCAGAAAACGCCATCGCGTCACATTGCACCGTGATCTCCGCCCCTTGCTGATCGACAAGCACCTCTGGG
>JBCCDT010000082.1:0-18982 GCA_039030635.1 Pseudomonadota bacterium | reverse complement strand
GGGAAAACCGGTTGCGCTTGGGGCTGCGCGCGGGCCACAGCTTTTAATATAGATTTTTTTAGAAACTTAAAAACCCCCCCCCGGTAGTTTATCGGGGGCGTGGGTTTTTAAAAACCACGCGGCCCCGGATCACGTCCGGGGCGGGTGTCGCGTGATGCGTAGCTTGCTCCCTGTTCTGACGGTTCTGTTGGCGCTTCTGGCCGTCTGGTGGCTTGCCGTGGCACCGATGAATGTGCGCCCTGCCTTGGACATCGCCGAACGCGGCGGGACGGAGATCATACCGCCCAGTACCGTGGAGCGCCGCGACATATCGGTATGGCGGTTGATGGCCAACAATTCAGAGCATGTGGCGCTCGGCTACGCGCTGGACCGTCCTCGCCTTCCCACGCCGACGCAAGTGGGCCAAGAGATCTGGAAAACGACGGGCGCGATGGTGCTGCGCGGGCGGGCGTGGTCCAAGAGGTCGCTCATCTATCACGGCTGGATCACCTTGCAGTCGACCTTCTGGGGGTTCCTGCTCGGCACCTCGCTTGGGATCCTGGGCGCGGTTGCCATTGTCTATAGCCGCGTGGTGGATATGAGCCTTTTGCCCTGGGCGATCATCAGTCAAACCATTCCCATCGTGGCCCTCGCGCCCATGATCATCGTGCTGTCCAACCAAGTGGGTATCGACGGCCGCACCTTCCCCAAGGCGATCATTTCCGCCTATCTGTGCTACTTTCCGGTGCTGGTCTCCATGGTCAAAGGACTGCGTTCGCCCACACCGTCTGAGCTGGACCTGCTCAAGACCTACAGTGCCGGTGGGTTCCAAAGCTTTCTCAAACTGCGCTTGCCCGCCAGCGTGCCTTACCTCTTTACCGCGTTGAAAGTGGGCGTCGCGGCGGCCCTTGTCGGCACCATCGTGGGCGAGCTTCCCACCGGCGCGATCAGTGGTCTGGGTGCGCGGATCCTCATTGGGGATCAGTTTGGTACACCGCTTGCCATCTGGTCCGCGCTTTTCTGTGCGGCTGTGCTGGCGGGCGCGCTTGTCACGCTTCTGGACATCGCTCAACGCATCACGCTCAAACGCATGGGGTTTCAGGCATGACGTGGATCATCGGCGCATTGGTGTTTTGGGCGGCAGCGTGGCTGCTCAACATCCGCCTCGCCAATGCGCGCTTTGCGGCCAGCCGCGCGGTGCGGATCGCGGTGCCGCTCCTCTTTGGGCTGACCATCCTTGTGCTGTGGGAGGGGTTTGTGCGCGGCCTTGAGATCAGTCAGGTCATCCTGCCTGCCCCCAGCCAGATCATGACTGTTTTTGCCGCCTCCACAGACATCCTCTGGGTCGATTTCGTGCAAACCGTGGTCAAAGGTGCGCTGCGCGGGTTTGTCATCGGGGCGCTGGCGGCTTTTGTGGTGGCCATTGTGATCGACCGCAGCCCGTTTCTGACCCGGGGGCTTTTGCCCATTGGCAATTTCGTGGCGGCCCTGCCGATCGTGGGCATCGCGCCGATCCTGGTGAACTGGTTCGGGTTTGATTGGCAATCCAAGGCGGCGGTTGTCGTGGTGATGGTCTTCTTCCCGATCCTTGTGAACACCGTGCAAGGCCTGCGCGAGACCGACAAGATGCAGCGCGATTTGATGCAGACCTATGCCGCCAGCTATGGCCAAACTTTAATCAAACTGCGGCTGCCCGCGGCGCTGCCGTTCATTTTCAATGGTCTTAAGATCGCCACGACCCTAGCGTTGATCGGGGCGATCGTGGCGGAGTACTTTGGCTCACCCACACGCGGCATGGGGTTCCGTATCTCCACCGGCGTGGGGAGCTTGGCGATCGATCTGGTGTGGGCTGAGATTTTTGTCTCCGCGCTTGTGGGGAGCGCGCTGTATGGTCTGGTCGCCTGGACAGAAAAACGGATGACCTTTTGGCATCCATCACAAAGAGGCTGAGCACAGTAAACTAGAACCAAAGTTTGTAACCGAAGAGGAAGTGTAATGAACTTGACGAAAACAACATTGGGCGCGGGGGCGCTCTCCCTTATGGCCGGTGGCGCATGGGCCGCTGATGATGTAACGCTGCAGCTGAAATGGGTCACGCAGGCCCAGTTCGCCGGCTACTACGTGGCGCTCGAAAACGGCTACTATTCCGACGAAGACCTCAACGTGACGATCAAACCCGGTGGGCCGGATATTGCGCCTACGCAGGTCCTTGCTGGCGGTGGGGCCGATGTGACGGTGGATTGGATGCCATCCGCCTTGGCCGCGCGTGAAAAGGGCCTGCCTATGGTCAACATCGCGCAACCGTTCAAATCGTCGGGCATGATGCTGACCTGCCGCAAGGATGCGGGCGTGGCCACGACGGATGATTTCGCGGGCAAAACGCTCGGCGTTTGGTTCTTCGGCAATGAATACCCGTTCCTGAGCTGGATGTCCCAGCTGGGCGTCAGCACTGATGGCGGGGATGACGGTGTCGAAGTGCTCAAGCAGGGCTTCAACGTCGATCCGATCCTGAACGGGCAGGCGGCCTGCGTGTCCACCATGACCTACAATGAATACTGGCAGGTCATTGATGCCGGTCTCACACCTGAGGATCTGGTCACGTTCAAATATGAGGATCAGGGCGTCGCCACGCTCGAAGACGGCCTTTATGTGCTCGAAGAGAACCTCGAAGATCCCGCCTTCCAAGACAAAATGGTGCGCTTCGTGCGGGCCTCCATGAAAGGCTGGAAATGGGCCGAGGAGAACCCAGAGGACGCCGCGATGATCGTGCTCGACTACGATGAAACCGGCGCCCAGACCGAGGCGCATCAGGTCCGCATGATGGGCGAAGTGGCCAAGCTGACGGCGGGCTCCAACGGCGCCCTGGTTGAGGGGGATTTCCAGCGTACGGTCGACAGCTTGCTGGCCGGTGGGTCCGACCCGGTGATCACCAAGCAGCCCGAAGGCGCCTGGACACACGTGATCACGGACGCCGCGTTGAACTGATCGAAAAGGCCCCCGGGGGTGGTGCATCTCCGGGGGTACCCAAACCCCGTCTTACTTTGATTTCCAAAACACCTTGGAATGCTCGGTTTGGGCAATCGTGGTGAACCCATGGCGCGTGTAAAACGGCTCCGGGTCCGTCTTTGCTTCGCGGGTCTGAAAGAGGGCGCTGTTCACGGCGATGACGCTGGCATAGGGCGGCCCCATCACATCGAACACATGTTGCAACATCGCGCTGCCAACGCCTTGGTGACGTGCCTCGGGGGACACGTAAATATGCGTCAGTTTCAATACGTCTTGGGCAAAGCGCAGCGTGTAGTAAAATCCCAAAGCGCGATCCCCATCCCACACCGACCAGGCGGGGCAGCTATCTGCACTGCGTAAAATGCCCTCCTTATGGAGCGGGCGACCAGAATAGACTTCGAACATATCTGACAGAGGCGCGATGTTGCGCGCATCGATCTGTCGAAAATCATGGGCCATAACGCGCGTGATCCTAGCGCCCCGGTGCGGAGACGGCCCATGGCTCCTGTCCCGGCCGATCTGTCAGGCTCTGATCTGGGGCGAAGGAAACCGGTGTTGCTTTGTCAAATTTAGTGCCGCCCAAAGGCGTGCCCGTGTCGTCGTGGATGGTAAAGTAGTTCGTGGCCGTCGCCGTGCCGTAGGCCGCCCAATCCACAGGGTAGATCATCCGTCGAAATCCATCCAACAGCGCGTGTTGATCAAGGACGAGAATACCATCAATCTCGCCGTCTGCCCCTTCGATGTAGTCGACCAGAACGGCGGCATGCGTGGTCATGTTGCCGGGCGCGCCGACGCCGATACCCCCATCATAGAGCGCACTGTCCTTGCCGTCCCGATCCAGAAAGGTGGCAATGGGGGTGCCTGGCGGAAACCGCTTTGACAGCACCGGCTCACCACGCCGCCAGCTCCGCACGCTGCGAAAATCGTCAACCGCCAGCTTGGCCAGGGACACGCATTGCAGGTTGCCCATCCGCTCTCGGCCTTCGTGCAACCGGGCGGCCAACCGACGCTCCGCCTTGCTTTGCGGCAACTGATGCACGCGTTTATCGACAGGTCCGACATGACCCATGTGTTACCCCTTACTCCGACCCTTTGGACGAAAGAGTGCCTTCCACACCTTAATGAAGTCGAATCCCTTGGCGCTCAAGGGTGGTTTTTCTTGGGCCGCTTGGGTTTGCGTCATCACCAAAAGCTGCGCCGCCGTATGCTGCATCAGGGCCAGGCCTGCCTCATAAAGCTGCGCCTCCGTTGCCGCATCAGAGGCGGGTCGCGGCTCTCGGCCTTCCTCGGCCCCGTGGGTGATGTAATGCAGCAAAGGGTCCATGCCCAAATCCGCAACATCCGGATTGGTCGCAAGGTACCAGTCCCGGTCGAACACACCGTTTTGTTCTATGGCATGCGCCCACTCCGCCGCGCCCGGATGGGTTGGGATCAATCCCGGGGCAGACAACAGGCACCGGCTCAGCGTCCGAACCTGGTCCTCGACCAAGCGCAGCGCGGCGGTTTGATCCCTCAGCAGATCCCTTTGACGCACCTGCGTCTGTTCCAATCCTTGTTGACGCTCCCAGTTCTCATCAACCTCCACGGCAAGCTTTTGAAGATGCGCGACCAAAGCATCGGTGTCATCCGCCTCAACAGGGTGGGTCAAGGCGCGGGTGTACAGCTCTTCAAACCGCGCCACGGCCGCGCCAAGCGTGAAATCCGCCCGAATTTTTGCGGTGACGGTTTCAATCTCCTGCGGGTTCCAGCCGTCCAATTGTTGCGCCAGCCAAGCTGTTGAGATCTGCTCCGCGCCTGTGAAAAACCGGGGGCTAAAGTTCTGCCCAGCCCACGTATCAAAACTGTCCGGCGTCACAAGCTGCCCAGCCAGGCGCGGCATGACCGGAATGACAGCACAGCCGCAGGCCATCGCCTCAACCGCGCTGCGCCCAACGGCAAAGACAACGTCATAATCCGGCAGCATCAATTCCGGGTTGGTTTTCAGGTTGCCATAGGCCGCACCGATCTTGTCGAGCGACAGACCATTGGCCGCACAAGCCTCTTCCAGCGCGGCAAGCTCGTCAGATTGAAACTTTTGCCCAAACAAAAGCGCCTTGCGCGCGCCCTCTTTGGGCCGGGTGCCGACGCGGCTGAACCGCTGGGTGTCCACGTAGTTGGGGACCACCGAAATCCGCTCTGGCGGAATGTCATGCTTGGTCGCCAAAAACGCCGCCATCTTGTCAGAGGTGGCCACATAGGCATGTATTCGGGGGTGCAACGGGGCCTGCTCGACCCAGGGCCGAACGCCATGGCAGGCGTAGATTGCAGGAACATCCCCAAAGGCCGTCAACGCCACCATAACCGGAAGCTGATGATGGCCATGGATCACATCCGGCCGCCAGGGCAGCGCCTCAATCTCGTCGTAAGACGCGACCCCGTTCGAGGCCAGAAGATCGCAAACCTTGCCGGGTCTGGGACAATACACACAGACATCATGCCCGTGACGTTTCCATGCGCTGGCCAGTTCCAGCGTGATCAACTCGGTCCCACCGAACCCTTCCAGTTTTCGCTGCGTCAGCAAAATCTTCATCGGCGCCCACTGATCCCCACACAGTAGAAGAACCTGAGAGGTACCATGTTGCGCGCATCGTCACAATCAGCCCTATGGCCCGGGGAGTGGCACAAGTGGGTTATCAGCCGTCAGAGGGTCGTATAGGGTCCCCACCAAACTGCGCCACCAAGACCGAGGCAGCACCCCGTGACACCCCGCCCCTCCTCTGGCCAATCCTCGCTCCGGTTGTCTGCGGACGGGGCCGTGGCCCTTTCCCTGGACGGGGCCGCGATCCACTATTGCGGTCAGAGCGGCTGTGACTACGGAAGGCTGGCCACTAAAGCCAAAGAGGCCTTCGCCGCGATCATTCTGCACCACAATCCACCACACCGATCGCGCGATTGGCTGATGGCCTACCAGATCAACGGGGACCCGACACGCGGCGGGCATTTTGGCTATCACTTTTACATCGAACAAGATGGCGTGGTGTACCAAGGCGCGCCCCTGACTGTCCGCACCAACCATGTCAAAGGTCTGGGCTACCGCGTCCGCACTGACATCGGCCGGATCGCGCAAAACAGCAATGCCATTGGCATCACATGCGTGGGCGCGGAAGAGCCGGAGGGCTCTGCGCCAACCGTCTGTCAGAAAACCACCACGCTGTCGCTCGTCCAGGGTCTCTTTGCGGTCTTTGGCATCCCGCGTGAGCATGTGTTCGGACATGGCGAGGTTCAATCCGATCGCCACCCGACAGAAGGGGCCGCGTTGGCGCAGCAGATACGAAATAGCACCATACAGTGAAATCTTGACCCGCATCCCTGATCATGCTGCACTGCAGCAAATTTGATCAAGGAGATAGAGTATGACAATGCGAATGGTTGCGCCCTTCGGTGGCGCAGTGACCCAGGCGTTTGATATCTGGTCAGGCTGGTTTGAAAATGTCGGGCAGTTGGGCTTTATCAACATTGACCTAGGCCGCACCGAAAAACCGGAGCTTGAGCGCAAGATCCTGCAAGAGGTCGGCAGCTATGGTCGCCAGATCGGGCGCATGTCCGAGGCGCTTGATGTGTTGATTGATCAAGCCAATCTCGACCGCACCAAGCTCAGCGATGCGCAGATAGCCGCCCTGCATGAGTTTCAGGAGATGGTGCAAGAGGTCAAGCGCTGCAAAAGCGTCTGACGGCCTTCAGGGCGCGGTGCTATGATATCGGCCCATCGCGCGGCCCTGACCGCGCGGTGCGGATGTGTGCTTGGCAAAGTAATCCCGAACATAGCTTTGCCCCGCCGTCAGGGCGAAATAGTCGTAATCGCGCGGGCGATCGAAGGCTTGAATATATTGCAGGTGCGTGTCGAAGAAACTGCGCCTGAGCGCCCTGTAGGTTCTTGGGCGCAGATTATGGCGATACCGCACGGGCACGATCTTGGGCCAAAGCTGTGGATCCGGGGCAACCCCGCTGGCCTTGACCGGATCAAACAGCGCAAAGATGTAGCGATCCGCCTGCGCGGATAGGTCAAACCACGCCACGCGCTCTTGCCCGGCCAACATTTGCATGTCCCTCCGCTGTCGCCAGGCCTTGGGCAAGAGCGTCATATTGATCAAAAACGCCCCGAGTGTCACGAGGCTCAGCTGCGGACCGTGTTGCGGCATCTCTTCCGATGTCAGAACATCCGACACTGCAGAGAGCGCCAGATTGGCCCCAAAGGAATGACCGATCACGACAACCTCGTCGTAATCCTGCCCAAGTGCGCCGATGATCTCGTCTTTGAAGCGGTCGATGCGTGCCTCGGTCGCCGCGCTATAGGCCCCGTTTTGGCCGACGCAAAAGCCATAAAGATGCAGCGAATAGGACGTCATGAAAAATCCGCGCGTTCGGCCCATCAGCCAAAAGGCCGCACAAAAAAGCCCTGCGGCCACAAGCCAAGAGCCCCAAGGCGCCAAAACCTCAGAGCCCAATCTATGCCCCAACCAGCCCAAAAGCCCGGCAAACAGGACCTGGGCTATCACCACAAGATAGGGGATCAAAAACGCGATGGCCTTGAAGCTGTCCAGACGCAAGAGCGCGCTCAAAGTGCCAGTGCGCAGCAATATCCAAAAGCTGCGCAGCGCGGACGTCAACGTGGCAACGATGCCGCCACGCATGACATCCCGGACCAGATCGCCCCACTCCAACGCCTCAAAATGCGTGACGGTCACAGGCCACCCGTCCTTTTGCCACCGCGTGCACCACGTCCTGTCCTCAGACCCGTCCTCGGCAAGGTCGGAGACCGTCAGCCTATAGTCGACAAAAGGCGCCTGCTTGTCACTTTCCGCCGCATACCGATCTTTGTAGCGCTGGGCGTCGCGCGGATCAAAGCCGTGGATAAAAAGGACTTTCCGCCTCAAGACCCGCCTTTTTTTGGCGTTTGTGATCGTCATTTCGGTTCCTGGCACACTCGGGCACATCGCATTCTGCGTCGCTCTCACACTGGCAACTCACCGCATGCCAGATGACATAGAATTAAGGACAGCAAAGGGCATCCACTGGTCAAAAACGCGCCGAAATGTGACGGGACCGCCCTCATCTTTCCAAGGTACGTGGTGTCTCTGTTAAGGCGGCAACACCAGTTTTCCGGACAGCCGCCGAGGGCGGAAGCCCAGCTAATAGTGATGCAGTTGAGGGGGGGAACTTGGAAGCCGTCCCACTAAGCGTACGACGGCACGCCGGCCGGTCAGGCCGCCCCATCAAAGGCACCGCGCGCCGCGAGATAAAGGATGGTGCGGGTGAGAGGACAAACCTCGAACCAAATCTGGCCTCAAGTAGCGCTCCGCGCGGTAGGCCAACTAAAAGTGGTGCCGCTGAAGGGACTCGAACCCCCGACCCCATCATTACGAATGACGTGCTCTACCATCTGAGCTACAGCGGCCCCGTGAGGCGGCGCTATAGCACCCGATTTGGCGTGCGAAAAGGCTTAATTGTTGGCAGCAGCGGGTTTGGCGGCATCGCTCATCGGGGCATCGGTTTCTGATGCGGTCTGCGCCTCAGCATCATCTGGCATCTCGATCATTTCCGCTTCAAGAACCTCTTCTTCTGCGTCGGAATCAGAGCTTTGATCCTCAATCGCGCCCACGATCAGTGGCAGCATTTCAACCCCTGTCGATGACGTGACATCCGACGCGGGCGGAGCACGCCAAGAGAGGCTGTCGAACGTGCCGCAATTCTCACAAATCGCGCGCCATTCCGAATGGATATGCTGGCACACATCGCACACCCAGGCCGGGCCGCGTGGTGCGGTGAGGGCCCGGGCAAGCCAACCCTTGACCACCGCGTCCGAGGCGCCTTCGCCGCGTTCAATCGCGGCCATGATGGTCAGGGCGCGCGCATCCGGCTCGGTTTCCACAAGCTGTGTGACCGCGCGGCGGGCGGCTGGAAAATCCTCCGCCGAGATATGCAGTTCCGCCTCGACCAGCTTGGTTTCGCGATGGTCGGGCTTCAGCTTGAAAAGCTTGGTAAACCGCTTCAGGCGCGCCGCGGGCGTCTCGTCTGGTTCAATCTCGGCAAAGGCTGCGGCGAGATCGGGATGCGGGCTGACACCCCATGCTTTCCGAATGATGCCCGCTGCCTTGCGTTTGTTGCCGGTTTTCACGAAGGCCCGCGCGGCCATGGCGGCCGCCGGGATCAGGTCGGGCGACAGGCGGTTGGCCTCGATGGCAAATGTGTTGGCTGCGTCCTCATTGCCCTCTTCGCGCTCTGCCATCGCCTCAGTGAGGGCCAGCACCGCATCGCGACGCTTGTGCAAATCACGCGGCATGGACCCGTATTTGAGCTTGTTGCGCAGCGTCTCTCGCGCGCCTTTCCAATCGGCATGTTTGGCCTGCAATTGCAGCAGCGTATCCTGCGTTTCCACATGGCGCGGTTTCAGGGCAAAAGCGGTCTCAGCCAGTTTCAGCGCCGTTTCCGTATCCCCATCCGCCAACTTCTGCTTCATGATCCCGCGCACGCCCACAAAGCGGGTTTTCTCGTTGGTCAGCAGCCGCTTATAGACCTCTTCGGCCTTTTTGCGATTGCCGCTCATTTCCGCGGCTTGTGCCGTCAACAGGTTGGTCAGCGCGGGTTTGCGCAAATAGCGTTCCGCCTTGGAGGCCTTGGTCAGGGCCAGATCGCCTTCACCGCTGGCCAGCGCCATCATCCCCTCAGAGAGCGCGCGATAGCCTTTTTCCTGTCGCGAGCGGTCAAAATAACGCGAAATCGCGGTTTCATCCCCGTTGATAAAGCGCAAAACCGCGATCAGGAACGAGGCCAGTTTCAGCAACAGCCAGATCGCAAAGATCAACAGGATCAGCACAATGGCTGTTTTGAACGGCGTCAGGACAAATTCCTGCCCAGCCATCTGAATTGTGACGCCGCCATCGAGTTCGAGCAGGTAAACCGACCCAAAGCTCGCCGCGATGACGAGGCCGATGAAGACGATGATTTTTGTGACGGACCAAAGCATTCGTATTCCGATACTAGTTCAAACTGTCGCTGAGCGATTGCGCCGCGTTCACAGCATTGACCCGGGCAGAGGCCAGCCCGACCCAGGCGGACATGGCCGGTTGCGCCACGTCGGGCAGGGTGTCCAATTCCGCCAGCGCATCTGTCAGCCGCCCTTCACGCAGGGCGGCTTCGGCGCGGGATAGGACCGCGTCAGAGCTGTCGCCTTCTTGCGGTGTCAAGGAGCGCGCCCCAAGCTGAGAGCGCAAGAAGCCCGTCAAACCGCCGGTCTCACCGGTTTCAGCCGCTGCTTCGCGATCCGCGGTGAGTGCGGCGCGGGCAGCATCGGGGAAGGCCTCTTGCAGGCTGGCGAGGCTGGTGACCCCGGTGGTCGCGCTCTGCGCCAAAACGTCAGGAAGGGACACGCCCAAATCCGTCAGCTCCGCCACCGCGCCGGCAAATGGCGCGCCTGTGTCCAGTGCGGTTTGCACCCGCGTCATGGCCGCCCGCCTGAGCGTGGCTTCTGCGGCAGAGCGGGCATTGGCCTTGGCTGTTTCGTTTTCGGCCTCAAGCGCGGCAATGGTCGATTTCAACTGATCAAGATCGTCCAGAAGGGCAGGGTCCGTTTCGCTCGCAACGCCCGGCGCGCGGTTTTCCAGTGCGGTGACGCGCGTCTCAAGACCGGTCAGCGTCTCAGAGAGCGCATCGAGCTGGTCTGTGATCGGGCTGAGGTCGGGTGCCGCGCTGGCCTCGGGGATAGAGGCGGCCAGCTCTTCCAAGCGTCCGCCCTGTGCCTCGATCGATTGTTCGATACCCGACAGGTCGACCGCCTCCGGAGGTGGGCCCTGATTCAGACCACCGCCCACGTAAGCGGCGAAAAAGCCGATGGCACCGGCCACCACGCCACCAAAGACAAGCGCGATCGGGTTGGCACCCTGTTGCTCCGGCTGAGGGGCTGTCGCCGAGCTGGGGGTCGATGCGGGGCGTTCGGCCTCTGCGTCGTCCGTTTGGGTCGGGCTGTCATCTGGCTCCGAGGACACGTTCGAAGGTGCGTCATGCGCTTGCGCGGTCTCTTTAGGTGTTGCGTCCTGCGCGCTATCGATCGCGTCGACCTCAGATGTCGTAGGGGACGTATCCGGGGCGGCGCCCTCCTGTTCATTGGCTTCCGCGCGATCCTCAACGATTTGTGCGTCTTCCACCGTATCGGCTGGCTTTTTTCGGCGCGACGCAGGTTTACTCGTTGATGCCTTGCCTGATGTTGTCTTTTTGGCCACGTGAATCACCTTGCTGATGCGGGGTGTGCTGCCCACCCACTGACACTACTGCGCTGACCTATCCTGCTCAAGTCGGTTCCCACCTGATGCGCTGAATAGAACAGCCTGCGCCATATGCGGTGAATCCGGTTTGGGCAGGACGGTCATGTTGGCCTTGTGCGGGTCCGGCACGGTGTTGGCCACCGTGTCACTGATGGCAATGATCTTGAGGCAAGCCCCGGCCGGACAGGCGTCGAAAAACAGCTTTGACGACCGGGCCGAAAACAGCGGTAGAACCACGTCTTCGCCGCTTTGTAAAAGCGCTGTCGCGTCCTCTGAGAGAGGTGCGGCGCGTTGATCATAAACCACCGCCTCATCTGCGTGTAGCCCGGCCGCGCGCAAGCGGCCCACCATGTCAAACGCCACGTGCCGCCCGCGCGCGTACACGACCCGACCGTGCGGGTTTTGCGCAATCACGTGGTCGGCGACGGCCTCTGCCGTCTCGCCAGCGCACACCGCCTTGAGCCCCAGTGCCCTGGCCTTTTGGGTTGTGGCCGTGCCCACGCAGTAACATGTCACAGTGCGCCCGATCTCTGATGCCGCCTCGATCGCGTGGGACGAGGTAAGCACCACCGCATCAGCCATGCCCAGATCCGTTGCGACCTTTTCGATCACCATCATGGGTGAGATCACCACCGGCACCCCGGGCAGCATCTTAGCGAACGCCTCTGCGCCGGGCTTGGGCCGCGTGATCAAAACGGTCAGTTGTTTGTCCATGTCTCAGGTGTTACCTGCCCATCACCGCGACCGCAACGGGCCCGCCATGACCGAAAGCCTGACCGTATTGGGATTGGAAAG
The DNA here is from genome assembly GCA_039030635.1 of Pseudomonadota bacterium. Classification (GTDB taxonomy): domain Bacteria; phylum Pseudomonadota; class Alphaproteobacteria; order Rhodobacterales; family Rhodobacteraceae; genus Roseovarius. The sequence goes on along the minus strand of JBCCDT010000082.1, from coordinate 6,905 downwards.
CAGCTGTGATGACACCGCAGCGGCCGTGGTGCGCGTGCGCGACAAGGCTGAGATCTTGGCGTCTGTGGTGCAGGGGCAAGGCGCGCTTCACGCAAAGTTTGGCGGCGTTGTGCCGGAAATCGCCGCCCGCGCTCATGCCGAGAAGCTGGATCTTTGCGTGGAGGAGGCGCTGTCGCAGGCGCGGCTGTCGCTGCGTGAGGTGGACCTGATTGCTGTCACAGCCGGCCCCGGCCTGATCGGCGGGGTCCTGTCTGGCGTGATGTGCGCCAAAGGTCTGGCCGCCGGGGCGGGCCTGCCGCTTATTGGGATCAATCACCTGGCCGGTCATGCGCTGACCCCGCGTCTGACGGATGATCTGCCCTATCCCTACCTGATGCTGCTGGTCTCGGGCGGGCATTGTCAGTTTCTGATTGTGCGCGGCCCGGATGATTTCAAACGCCTTGGCGGCACCATTGATGACGCCCCGGGCGAGGCTTTTGACAAGGTCGCGCGGCTTCTGGGACTGGCGCAGCCCGGTGGCCCGGCGGTTGAGGTCTGTACCCGATCTGGGGATCCCGATCGCTTTGCCCTTCCGCGTCCGCTGCTTGATCGGCCCGATTGCGATATGTCATTTTCGGGTCTGAAAACCGCTGTTTTGCGCGCACGAGACAAGGTGGTGCAGGATCACGGTGGTTTGCGCCGACAGGATCAGGCGGATCTCTGCGCGTCGTTTCAGGCCGCTGTTGCCGATGTGCTGCGTGCCAAGGCCGACCGCGCGCTGAGCCTTTTTGCGGATGAGACTGCCACCGCGCCGGTTATCGCGATCGCGGGCGGCGTTGCCGCCAATCTGGAAATCCGTGCGGCCCTTGACGCTGTGGCGGACATGCATAACGCCCGCAGTGTTGCCCCTCCGCTGTCGCTGTGCACCGACAACGCTGCGATGATCGCCTATGCCGGGGCAGAGCTGCACCGCGCGGGTCATCGTGATGATCTTGCCCTGTCGGCGCGCCCGCGTTGGCCCTTGGACCAGACCAGCCCGGCCATGTTGGGCAGCGGTAAGAAAGGGGCAAAGGCATGATTGCGGTGATGGGGGCCGGGGCCTTTGGCACCAGCCTTGCGATCTCTCTGAGTGCTGTTCAGGATGTCCTCTTGGTTGCCCGGGATGGCGCCCATGCTGATGAGATGCGAAAAGACGGGCAAAACGCTCGTCGCCTGCCCGGCGTCTCGCTCCCGCAAGGGATCACTTTTGGGGACAGGCTTGGGGTCGATGACCTGACGGCGGTTTTGCTGGCCGTTCCGACCCAGAGATTGCGCGCGTTCTGTTCCGGGCTGGTCGATCCCTTGCCATCTGATGTGCCGCTGGTGGCCTGCTGCAAGGGGATCGAACTGGGCACGGGAAAACGCCCCAGTGAGATCCTGGAAGAGCATTTTCCGAACGCGACGATTGCCACACTGACCGGTCCGTCCTTTGCCGCGGATATCGCGCGCGATCTGCCGACGGCGCTGACGCTGGCCTGCGCGGATGGCCCGCTTGCCGCCGCGCTGCAAACGCAGCTCACGACGCCGAACTTACGCGTTTACCGGACGACTGATCTTATTGGTGCGGAACTGGGCGGCGCGCTCAAGAACGTCATCGCCATTGCTTGCGGTGCCGCCATCGGTGCGGGTCTGGGCGACAGCGCGCGCGCTGCCTTGATGACGCGCGGGTTTGCCGAAATGGTCCGCGTCGCGCAGGCTCAGGGGGCGGACCCGCTCACGCTGTCTGGATTGTCGGGGTTTGGCGATCTGGTGCTGACCTGCTCGTCTGAGCAATCCCGCAATTATCAGGCAGGGCTGGCCCTGGGACGCGGAGTGGCCTTGCCAGAGAACATCACCATCGAAGGCGTCGCCACCGCCAGTGCCATGCGCGATCTGGCCGAGGCGCAAGGTCTTGACCTGCCCATCACGCGTGCGGTCACGGCCCTTGCCACGGGTGAATTGCAGGTGTCGGATGCCATGGATATGCTGTTGGCCAGACCATTGAAGGAAGAAACATGCTGATCGCTCTCATCGCCCGTGACAAACCCGGTGCCCTCCAGACGCGTCTTGAAAACCGTGAGGCCCATGTGGCCTATCTCAAAGCCAGCCCCAGTGTCAGTCAAGCCGGCCCATTGCTCAGCGATGCCGGCGAGATGTGCGGCTCCCTCATCGTGCTGGATGTGGAGGATATGGCCGCCGCGGAAGCCTTTGTGGCCGGGGATCCGTATGGCAAGGCCGGCCTTTTTGAAAGCGTGGAGCTCATCGCCTGGAACAAGGTCATCTGATGCCATATTGGCTTTTCAAATCAGAGCCCAACACCTGGAGTTGGGAGGATCAGACCGCCAAAGGCGAGGCGGGCGAGGAATGGGATGGCGTGCGCAACTACCAGGCCCGCAATTTCATGCGTCAGATGGCCTTGGGGGATCGGGGTTTCTTTTACCACTCGATGAAAGAGAAATCCGTGGTGGGCATCGTGGAGGTGATCGCCACGTCCCACCCCGACAGCACAACGGACGATCCAAGGTGGGACTGCGTTGATATCAAGGCCGTGGAGGCGGTCAAACGTCCGGTGACGCTGGAAGAGATCAAGGCCGATCCGCGCCTGGCGGATATGATACTCGTGAAGAACTCGCGCCTGTCGGTGCAGCCTGTGACACCTGCGGAATGGGAGATTGTGTGCGAAATGGCCGGGCTGGCCCCCTAAAGGCCATATCGCTCAATGAGTGTTTGGGGCAAGATGAAGCCGCAGTGATACGCGCGCGATCCCTCACAAGATGATCAGGCCCAGCGTCAGCGCCCGCGCCACGGCATGGATCGTATTGATCGCCCCCAGCTTGTGCCGAGCGCTTTCAATGTAGACCCGCAACGTGTGCTCTGAAATGGCCAGTGTCTGCGCCACTTGCGCCCGACCATAGCCGAGCGCCAGCAGGGTGATCGCATCCACCTCCCGAGGGCTCAGGCTGGGCCGTGCGCCGGGCACCCGGTCGGGCTCAAACTCCAAGGCCTTCTGGTTGAAGTAATGGGCCACCAACAACAGATCCCTGCGATAGGTCTCGATGAACATGTCCCAGGTGTCTTCGTCGCAGCTGTGGTTGGCCGTAAAGATGGCAAACTGCCCGTTGGGTCCGCGCAGAGGCACAGAAAATCCCTGATTGCCCACACCATTGCGGGCGGCATCCTCCAACAGCGCCTTGGCCGCTTTGCTGGACCAATCCAGCCGGCGCCAATCCAGCGGGTGAAACCTTTGATAGGCACCGATGATCACCGGATCGATGCGCTGATAATCGTTTTCCATGTAACGCGCCGCCCATTCGGGCGAATAGGTGCCCACGGCGAACTGATCGCCCGTATTGGACACCCAGTGATAAATCAGGTGGTCAATGCCCAGAACGTCGCGCAGGCGAAGCACTGCGTCTTGCAGCTCATTGCGCTGTGTCGCAGCCTCAACTGACCGTAGTACGGTCTCTAAGCGTTGCGGGAGCGCCACGTTCATCGTAGGTTTCATCCTTCGGCAGCGACGCAATCTCGGCTGAAGCCAGAAGCCAAGCCGTGTCCATGTGCGATGCCAAATCCGGCAGACCATTCTGACGGGCGAATGTCCTCACATCGGCGATCACGTCGAGAATCCACTCATATTCCATCGTCAGACTCCTTAATGATCCTTAACGAAAGCTTAAGATAGCTTACGAAAATTCATCCTATGCGTGTATTCGCGAATTATTACTCCCCTTAAATGGTGAGGGCGAAGCGTAAAGATACCCTTACGCTTCGCCCTAAAACCATAAGCCAGACCTTCGCCGTGAGTTAGCGACGCGCCTCCAGCACCTCTTCGACCGTGCGCAAGCCCGTCTTGGGCGATTGCACCAGCACTGCCATGTTGCCGGGCTTGTGCTCATTGCGGTACATTTTCATATGCGCCTCAGGGATTTCATCCCATGGAAACACCTCCGACATGCACGGATCCAGACGGCGTTCAATCATCAAACGGTTGGCCGATGCCGCTTGCTTGAGATGGGCAAAGTGGCTGCCCTGCAAGCGCTTTTGGTGCATCCACATGTAGCGCACATCAAAGGTACAGTTAAACCCGGTGGTGCCCGCGCAGATCACGACCATCCCACCTTTTTTGCACACCAGTGACGAGACCGGGAAGGTGCTCTCACCAGGGTGTTCAAACACCATGTCGACATTCACGCCCTTGCCGGTGATGTCCCAGATCGCCTTGCCGAATTTGCGGGCTTCTTTGAACCACTCTTTGTATTCCGGGCTGTTCACGGTCGGCAGTTGACCCCAGCAATTGAAATCCTTGCGGTTGATCACGCCCTTGGCCCCCATGGACATGACGAAATCGCGCTTATCTTCGTCTGAGATCACGCCGATGGCGTTGGCGCCCACCGTGTTGGCCAGCTGGATCGCATAGGATCCCAAACCGCCCGACGCGCCCCAGACCAGCACGTTCTGACCGGGCTTGAGCTCATGCGGGTGGTGGCCAAACAGCATCCGATACGCGGTGGCCAGCGTCAGCGTATAGCACGCGGCCTCTTCCCAGGTCAGGTGCTTGGGCCGCGGCATCAGCTGTTGGGCCTGCACCTTGGTGAATTGCGCAAAAGACCCGTCACCGGTTTCATAGCCCCAGATGCGCTGCGTGGGTGACAGCATCGGGTCGCCACCGTTGCAATCTTCATCATTGCCATCATCCTGGTTGCAGTGGATGACAACCTCATCGCCCACCTTCCAGTTTTTCACATTCGCGCCGACCTGCCAGACGATGCCGGAGGCGTCAGAGCCTGCAATATGGTAGTCCTGACCATGCACATCAAAGGGGCTGATCGGCTCGCCACGACCGGCCCAAACGCCGTTGTAATTCACGCCCGCGGCCATCACGAGGACCAGCACTTCGTTGCTGTCCAACTCCCAGGTGTCCACCACTTCAACTTGAAAGCTCTCAGAGGGCACACCGTGACGTTCCCGGCGAATGGCCCAGGCATACATCCGCTTGGGCACGTGGCCCAAAGGTGGCATTTCACCAACCTCATAAAGGTCTTTTTTCGGCGCGTCGTAGGGGGCGATGCTCGTTTCCGTATCGAGGGCCATGTGCGTCTCCTTGAGATATAAATGCCGCGCTGCAGAATCGCGGTGTGCTGGCGTGGGATATAATTGGCCGCGCAACATTGCAATGCCAAAACGCCCTTTTTTGTAATTTTATGTCTTTGCAATTGCAGCATGGCCGCGCGGCGTTTGCAGCGGCTTTCCCATGTGGCCGGGTGTGTCCCAGAACGGGCGCTATTTGGCCTCGTGGACCGTATCCGCATATGCCAGACGCATCATGATGTTTTCAATCTGAGTGTCATCCAGCGCAAACACCTGCCGGATCGGAAGATCACTTCCCGGGCGCCGTTCCAGATCTCCGTTGAAGGCCACAGGCGGAAACCGCACGTCGTAGATTTCTTCAATGGCTTGGCGTTCGGGCTCAAAGAAACCGTACAGCTCCTTGAGAACCCAAGGTCGAAGTTTCGGTTTTTTCTTGATCCCAAGCGTCTCTTCCACCCGGCCGATCTTGCGGATCAGCCGTGTGTGCTCAGGCGTGAACTTGTTCTCAGGCAGGTTCATAAAGCGTTTGCGAATTTCAGCCGCGACATACATGCCCTCGGCCGAGATAGAGATATTGGCCTCATCGGCGACAGGCTCCAGCGTCACGCCGGGCAGAAAACAGGTCAGAAAATCCTGCACGATGTCCCCGTCAATCAAGGCATCCCGGGCATAGACCCGCGCACGGGTCGGGAAATAGGCCTTATAGCTGTCCAACACGCCCAGATAAGAAAACTTGCCCGGTCGGGGCAGGCGGGTCGCCCCGCGCAGAATCTGCAAGGATTTGGAGGCATAGAAACTTTCGGGCGACCGTAGGTAACAGGCCACTTCCACCTCGTCGAACAGCGCACCAATGCGCGTCAGCATCGGATCAAGGTTCGCCGTGTCCTGCGTCAGAAACAAAAACTCGCTCGATAAGACAACAGTGTGCGGCGACGTTTTGGCGATCTCGGCGGTGATATTGCGCCAACTGGCCTCATACATCTCTGTCACGTCTGCCGCACTCAGCGGGCCATTTTGCTCAAAGATCCGTGGCACGCCCCGCGTGATCGCTTCGAGGGCGATCGAACTTTGGTTGTCCACCGGTGAAAACCCGGTGCGCGGGTACAGCACGCCTTGCGCGACGAGCGCGTCCTCCTGGGTCCGCAGCGTTTTCTGCAGTGTAGAGGTCCCGGTCTTGGCGCTGCCGATATGCAGAATGAGTTTCATGGTCGCTCTTTACTTTGCGGTTCACACACGCAGCCCCGGGGGATGCGCCTACCAACACCCCGATATTTACCGCGCCGGATCGGCGAATTTCCACCCCAAGTTGATCACATCGCCGGTAGACGGGTTTTTTGAGCGAATTATCGCGGCACCAAGTGGGCAATGGACCGCGCGTAATAGGCCACCAGGGCGCGATCCTTTTCGGCAATTTCGATGCCATCAGGGCCCTCCGTGACCATGCCGCGCTTGCGCAAATTGCGCAGACCGACGTCCACCAGATAGGCATCATTGTTGCGTGGCAAATGGACATGCGCCTCGGGCACGGCCTCAACCAAACGGCCCACATGCTGAACCAATACCTCTTTGGAGATCGGCCCATCCGCCTCTGTCAGAACATGCGCAACCGCGGGCACCGGAAGCACGGGCACTTCTTCGCCAATGCGATCCATCAACCGTTGCCCCAGATCTTCGACAGACGCGTCAGGGCTTTCGGCCAGATACGCGTTCAGTGACACAGGCGCGCCAAAACTCACCGCGGCATAGCCATGCCGGTGATAGCGTCGCGTGAGCCAAAGCCAGAATTGCTTGAGGATGAACCCCGCCACCACGCTGATCCG
>JBCCDT010000081.1:0-19131 GCA_039030635.1 Pseudomonadota bacterium | reverse complement strand
GGCGGCAAAGACAAAGAACGCGCCAAGAGCGGCTTCAATCCATCGCCTTGCCCGCGCGTAGGCGGCGCGAAACGGACGCGTCGAAAGCATGATGGACCATGCCCCATGGGCCGCAAATGAGATCACAAAGGCCCCAAGGACGAAGCCCCCAATGATCACGGGCCCCGCCCCGATCACCGCGCCCACGGATGCGATGGCCAACCAAAAAGCGATGGCCTTGGGGTTGGTGACTTGCAGCAGGTAGCCCTGCCAGAACAAAACAGACGCCGGTTTGGGGGTGACCTGGGTCACTGTGACGGAGGGGGGATCAATGGCCTTGCGCAACGCGCCCCAGGCCAGCCATATCAGATAGGTCGCGCCGATGATGCGCAGGGCCGTCATCGCCCAGGCGGCCTCAGACAGCAGAAGGCCGATGCCGGCCATGGTCAGGATGTTTATGGTCATGGACCCGGTCGCAATCCCAAGCGACGCGATAAGGGATTGCGTGCGGCCTTGGGTGGTGGAGATGCCCAGCAGCATGGCGACCGCTGGCCCAGGGGAGGACGCCCCGACGAGAAGGATCGAGTAAGCGGCCAGGATGCCGGGGAGGTAGAGGGGCAAATCGCTCATGATGCGTCCCTCCGCCGGAGCGCCAGGAAGACCCGTTCTAGCGGCATACGAACCATATTATCGAGCGCGCCGGTGAAGAGGATGACAAGCGCTTGGATCACGAGGATCAGTTCACGCGGGATCGACGTCCAAAGCGCCAGTTCCGCGCCGCCTTGGTAGAGAAAGCCAAAGAGGATCGCGGCAAAGAATATGCCGACCGGGTGGTTGCGGCCCATCAGCGCCACAGCGATGCCGATGAAACCTGCGCCTTCGGTGGCGTTGAGCACCAGCCGCTCGGCCTCACCCATCACGTTGTTGATCGCCATGCACCCCGCCAGCGCGCCGGAGATGAGCATCGCAATGACGACGATCTTCGTGGGCGGGATACCTGCATAACGCGAGGCGCTCTCAGAGTGGCCAAGGGCGCGGATTTCATAGCCAAGCTTTGTGCGCCAGATCAGAACCCAGACGCCGACACAGGCCAGAAGCGCCACGAAAAGGCTTACATTGGCGGGCGCGGCTTTGGAAAAATTGATGCCGATGGGAGCGAGGACTTCATGCAGCGTGGGCAGGTGCGCGCCTTCTGGGAATTTGGCAGTGGCCGGATCCATGGAGCCTTCGGGCCGCAGGATGTTGACCAAAACGTAATTCAACACGGCAGCAGCGATGAAATTGAACATGATCGTGGTGATCACGATGTGGCTGCCGCGTTTCGCCTGAAGCCAACCGGGGATCAGCGCCCAAAGCGCGCCGAAAGCCGCCGCGCCGAGGATAGCAGCGGGCAGGGCAAGTGCCCAGTGAGGCCAAGGGATGAAAAGACAGATGATCGCCACGCCCAGACCGCCAATCATCGCTTGACCCTCTGAGCCGATGTTGAAGAGGCCCGCGTGGGAGGCGACGGCGAAGGCCAACCCGGTAAAGAGGAAGTTGGTCGCGTAATAGAGCGTGAAGCCCCAGCCGTAGCTGGAGCCAAGCGCGCCGGTGACCATCAACTTGACCGCCTCAATGGGGTCTTCGCCAATTGCGAGGATCACCAAGGCAGATAGTATCGCGGCCAGCAGGATGGAAATGAGGGGCACGAGGATCGCGTCGGCCCAGCCGGGCATTTTATCCATGGGCCACCTCCCGCCCTTCGGAAATGCCGGCCATCATCAGGCCCAGTTCTGTCTCATCGGTTTCCGCAGGGAGGCGTTCGCCCATAATCTGGCCATCGAACATCACCGCGATGCGGTCAGAGAGCGCCATGATTTCATCGAGTTCAACAGAGACCAAGAGGATCGCCTTACCCGCATCGCGCAGGGCGATGATCTGTTTGTGGATGAATTCAATCGCGCCGATGTCGACGCCGCGCGTGGGTTGGCCAATCAGCAGCACATCGGGATTGCGTTCAATCTCTCGCGCCAAAACGATCTTTTGCTGGTTGCCGCCGGAGAAGTTCTTGGCCGCCAGCCGCGCGTTGGGTGGGCGAACATCGAAACGGTCCATGCTGGCCTGGCAATTGGTTTCGATGGCGGCGTTTTTCATGATGCGGCCTTGGTCGCCGTGATAGCCGAAGATCATGTTTTCCCACGCGGTGTAATCCATGATCAGCCCGTCGCGTTGACGATCCTCTGGGACATGAGCCACACCCGCTGCGCGTCGTGCACGGCCATCCGCGCCCGGGCCGGATAGGGGCAGTGCGGTCCCGTTGACCGAGAGTGCGCCTGTGGCCGGGCAGACGCCGCCCAGCACTTCGAGAAGTTCGGATTGGCCATTGCCCGCGACGCCCGCAAGCCCGAGGATTTCACCGGCCTTCACTGACAAGGAAACGCCTCGCAGGCGTTCCACGCCCAGTCCATCGATCACGCGCAGATCTTGAACGTGCAGCACATCGTCGCCCGGTTTGGCCGGGGCCTTGTCCACGCGCAGCAGCACTTTGCGACCGACCATAAGCTCGGCGAGTTGCTCGGGGCTGGTGTCGGGCGTTTTGACCGTGGCGACCATTTCACCGCGACGCATGACGCTCACCTCATCCGTGATCTCCATGATCTCGCGCAGTTTGTGGGTGATGAGGATGATGGTTTTGCCCTCGTCCCGGAGGCGGGCGAGGATGCGGAAGAGTTGATCCGCCTCAGCAGGGGTCAGCACGCCGGTGGGTTCATCCAGGATCAGGATATCGGCCTGACGATAGAGCGCTTTGAGGATTTCGACGCGTTGCTGCATGCCGACGCCGATCTCTTCGATCTTGGCATCGGGATCGACGTTGAGTTCGTATTCTTGCGCCAGATCAGCGAGCACTTTGCGGGCCTTCGCAAGGCTGGGGCGGAGGAGACCGCCCTCTTCTGCGCCCAGAATGATGTTTTCCAGAACGGTGAAGTTTTCCACGAGCTTGAAATGCTGGAAGACCATGCCGATGCCCGCGGATATGGCGGCTTGGCTGTCGGGGATCGCAGTTTGGGTGCCGTTGATCCAGACCTCACCACTGTCGGCGGCGTAGAACCCGTAGAGGATGCTCATCAGCGTGGATTTGCCCGCGCCGTTTTCGCCCACGATGCCGTGGATCGTGGAAGGGGCCACGCGGATGGAGATGTTTTTGTTGGCCTGCACCGGGCCGAAGGCTTTGGAGATGCCCTTCAGTTCGATCGCTGGCGGCGTCACTCGGGCGCCCCTAGCCCGGCGAACCCGATCATGCGCGTGATCAGACCTGCCTCATCAAGGTCGACAAAGTACTGACCGAACTGTTGTTTGCCGTCGGCCATCTCAAAGATTACCGTCGCGCGGTGATGACCCTTGCACTCTGTCAGCTGCGCCACCCGCGCCGTCGCGCCGGGGGCGTATTGGGTGAACATGCCGACATAGGCCGCAAAATCATCCGCATCTGTGATGGGGTCAGGCGCGTTTGGGTCCGCATAATAAAAGGCGGGCGCGAGGGTGGATTTGAGCGTTGCAGTACGGGCACCCGCATCCGGGTCGCCCCAAGCCAGAAACAGCTGTTCGATACTGTCGCTCATCCATGCCTCCGCAGCTTGGGGAAGGCCGTTTGGTCCAACGGCCTTCCTGAGGGGTCAGTGTGCGGGTGTCGATTTAGAAATCGAGAACCGGGCAGCTGTCATTGGTGTAATAGGCCGTCACCTCGATCTCACCGTCGATGATCTTTTGGCGGGCTTCATCGACCATGGCTTGCATGTCATCAGAGATGAGCGAGGCATTGTGTTCATCGAGCGCATACCCCACGCCTTCATCCGAGAGGCCCATGGTGAAGACGCCGGTTTCGACCGCATCGCCCGCCTTCATCGCCTCATAGACAGCAACATCGACGCGCTTGAGCATTGAGGTGAGGACCTGACCGGAATGCAGATAGTTTTGGTTGCTGTCCACGCCGATGGAGAGGATGCCCTCATCCGCGGCCGTTTGCAGAACGCCCACGCCGGTGCCGCCAGCGGCCGCATAGACCACATCCGCACCCTGGCTGATCTGCGCCTTGGTAATCTCAGAGCCTTTGACCGGGTCATTCCAGGCGGCGGGCGTGGTGCCGGTCATGTTGGCCACGATTTGGACGTCAGGATTAACTGATTTCGCGCCCTGGGCATAACCGCAGCCAAAGTGACGGATGAGCGGGATATCCATGCCGCCGACAAAACCGACTGTGCCGGACTCCGAGGCCATCGCGGCGAGCATGCCCACGAGGTAAGAGCCTTCATGTTCGGCAAAGCCGATCTGGCGGATATTGGGGGATTCGAGCCATGTCACATCGACCGCCACAAATTTGGTGTCAGGATAATCCGGGGCCACGGTGCCGAGCGCGTCGGCCATGGCAAAGCCCATGGTGATCACCGGGTTTGCGCCGGACTCGGCAAAGCGGCGCAGCGCCTGTTCGCGCTGGGCCTCAGATTGCAGTTCGACCTCATTGTAGGTGCCGCCGGTTTCTTCGGCCCAGCGTTGCGCGCCGTTGTGGGCGCTTTCATTGAAGGATTTGTCGAACTTGCCACCAAGATCAAAGATCAGCGCAGGATCGGCGAGGGCCGATGCCGCGCTGAGCGCGAGGGCAGCGGCGGTGGTCATGAGGGTTTTGTGCAGCGTCATGTGTTTCTCCCAGGGGGTTAGGCAGGCGTTTTGATTGCACCGCATTAGGGCGCAGTGGGGCGGACGCGTCAATATCTGAGCGGAGGTTTATTGGCGGAATTTGGAGCAAGCCCAAATGCACTTCTCTTTGGGGGCGCTGCCCCCAAACCCCCGAGGTATTTGTGACAAGAAAGAAGCGTTATGAGAGAGATTTTGTCAGGATCAGAGCGTCGATCCGCTGGCCCGTGGGCGTTTTGTAATAGTCCGGGCGGCGCGCTGTTTCGTGGTAGCCCGCTGACGCGTAGAGCGCGCGGGCAGGGGTGTTGGCTTCAGACACTTCGAGAAAAATCGTCACCGCGCCGGCCTGACGCGCGCGAGTTTCGAGAGCTTCGAGCACGGTGCGGGCAAGGCCCTGACGGCGATGGTCGGGGTCTGTGGCGAGCGTCAAAAGCTCTGCCTCATCGGCCACGACACGGATCAGGGCGAAGGCGTGATCGGACTGGATGAGGTGACTGTGAGGTGATGCCAGAAGGTTGGAAAACTCTTCTGCCGTCCAAGGGCGCATATCGTTTTGGAACGCCCGCGCGTGCCGCTTTGCGAGCGCGTCAGCCGTCATCTTCGAGGATCACAGGTGGCGCATCACGCGGCGGTGCGGCATCTGCCGCGCGGATGTAGAGCGGGGCCGGTCGGGTGAAAGGCGGCTCTGCTTTTGAGGCAAGCCGCGCGATGTTGGTGGCCAAGAGAGCGCCATTCGGTGGCAGCGCCAAAGATTGGCCTTTAGAGCGGGATACGAGCTTTGGTTCATGGCCAGGTAGAGCGATGTACACCCGATCCTGCGGTGCGGGCACGGCCGGGGTTTGGCCGGCATCAACGGTGAGGGCGATCGCGTCAAAGGTCGAAATGCCCACAGCGGGGATGCCAAGCGATAGGGCAAGGCCCCGCGCCGCTGAGACAGAAATGCGGATGCCGGAAAAATTGCCAGGGCCGATGCCCACGCCGATGCGGTGGAGATCAGACCAGCCAAGACCGTGGGCGGTGAGCATCTCCTCAATCATTGGCATCAGGCGTTCGGCCTGACCGCGGGTCATATCTTCTGATATTGCTGTCAGAACCTCAGTGCCAGACAGCAAAGCGGCCGCGCAGTGCGCGGCCGATGTATCAAATCCGAGCGTGAGCAACTCAGGCTTCAATCGGGCGCACCTCTGTGACCTCTGGGATGTAGTGGCGTAGCAAGTTTTCGATGCCCATTTTGAGCGTGATTGTAGAGGACGGGCATCCCGCGCAGGCGCCTTGCATGTGCAGGTAAACCACGCCGCGATCAAATCCGTGGAAGGTGATATCGCCGCCATCTTGCGCCACGGCCGGGCGCACACGGGTGTCGAGCAGCTCTTTTATTTGGCCGACGACGACCGCGTCTTCTTCGCTGTCATGTTCTGCGTGGCCGCCACTGGTGTCGGCTTCGGTCATCACCGGTTGGCCGGATTGGAAATGCTCCATGATCGCGCCGAGGATCGCCGGTTTGATGTGATCCCACTCGACGTTTTCGGCTTTGGTCACTGTTATGAAATCCAGACCGAAAAACACACCAGAGACGCCTTCAACCCCGAACACGCGCTGCGCCAGTGGTGATTTCTCGGCCGCTTCGGCCGACGGGAAATCAGCCGTGCCTGCGTCCAGCACGGCGAGACCGGGCAGGAATTTCAGCGTGGCAGGGTTGGGCGTGGATTCGGTTTGGATGAACATGTGCGAGCGCTTTCGGTTTGACAGAACAGATATGCGCGGGTGACGCGCCTGTTTCAAGACTTGGAATTATTCTAAATTGTGGCGCAACGCCATGTCAAACCGCGAATGCGTCTATTCCACCGCGCGGATGAGTTTGCGTTCCAGCACGCGCAGCACGGTTTTGAGGTCTTGACCGCGTTTCAGGATTTGGCCGTCCATGCCGATCACCGCGTACTGCCCCTGACGGCCGCGCAGTTTGGGGCGTTTTTCGATGCGGTAAAGCGGGTTTTCGGCGGTGCGGCGGAAGACAGAGAAAACGGCCACGTCGCGCAGATGCGAAATCCCGTAGTCGCGCCACTCTCCGGCGGCGACCATGCGCCCGTAGAGGGACAGGATGACCGACAGTTCTGTGCGGTGGAAGGTGACTTGCGCGGCCTGCGCGCCGGGAAATTGGGTGGGGCTTTGAAAGCTCATTGGCTCAGCCTTGCCGGGGCTTGGGGATAAATCAAGAGAAATCGCGCGGTTTGGATCATGTGATCGCTTCCAGCCGCTCCTTGGACAGATCCCCGGGCACGATGGTCATCGGGACACTCAGATCGCCGGAATTCTTGGAAATTTGCGTGACCAGCGGTCCGGGCCCCTTTTTGTCGGTGGCGGCACCCAGCACGAGCACGCCCACTTCGGGATCATCTTGCACTTGGGCGATGATCTCTTTGAAGGGCTCTCCTTCGCGGATCACCAGTTCGGGGTCAATGCCCTGCCGGTCGCGCATCCATTTGGCGTAGACCTCAAAATGGACCTGAATGCGTTCGCGGGCCTCTTCACGCATGATGTCGCCCACACCGACCCAGTGATTGAACTCATCGGGCGGGATCACGGCGAGCACTTCGACGCCGGCGCCCGTGTTCTTGGCGCGCATCGCGGCAAAGCGCATCGCGTTCAGGCATTCGCGGCTGTCGTCGAGCACGACAAGAAATTTGCGCATGAGGTCCTCCTGATCCGGACCGTCATGATGCCCGGAACAGTCCGAGGAGGCAACGGTCTGCGGTCTTTCTTGAAACTGACAGGATAACGGCCCGCGTCTAGAGCAGTGTCTTGCCTTCTGCTGCGGCGTTTTGCAGGCCTTTTTCGTGCCGGGGAAGATCATCGCCCGGCTGCACCCATGGCAGCCGTTCTGACCAGAAAATATGCGCGCTGGGTTCGTAGACCTCAGGCGTGTCCAGCGTCGCCGCATAGAGGTGCGTTTCTTCTGGAAAGACGTCTGTTTCAAAGGACATCGGCGCGCCGCATTTGGCGCAGAAGCTGCGCGTGACCTGGCTTGACGAATGGTAGGTTTGGCGCGGGCCAGACCAGGTAACATGCTTTCGTTCAACGCCAAACCAGCTGACATAATCGGACGAGGCGGCGCGGCGGCAGTCTTCGCAATGGCAAATCGCCGCCCACAGAATGTCCGCTGAAGCCGTCCATTGGACCGCCCCGCAAAAACACCGTCCTGTGAGCTGTTTCATTGCAAACCCTGTTCTAGTCAAACGTCCCCGTCACCCGCCCCAGCAGCATAAAGGCGCGCGAGGTTCGGGTGTTGGACAGCTCCGTCAATTGGGCGTCTGTGGCTTTGTCGGCGAAATCGGCCATCATCTTGTCAAAGAGCCGCAGGAAATGATGCGCGGCGTCGCGAAAGATAGGGTCACTTTTCATCCGGGCCGCGGACAGGGCCAAAGAAGATCGATCCCGGATACCGCCCAGGACCGCAACAGAGCGACCGCGTTCCCCGGCGGCAAACCGCCGCCAAACCTCTGGCCGGGCCAGATCGGGGCGCAGATCATCCATGTAGATGCCGTCATGGGACATCAGCGTCAGAATATCCTGCGAGGCCTGAATGAGTTGCGCCGCTTGCCGATCTTTCAATGCGCGGCGCAGGGCGGCAAACCCGTCCTTGTCTTCCGCCGTCTCCGGAAAATTCAGCGCACGGATGAAATCAGCCGTGTCCAGCGGCGGGCGCAGTTCCTCGGCCGGGGTGCCAAGAGGCAGCGCGACCTGATCATCGGGCTCCGGCGCAGGCGCAGGCTCAACCACTTGCGGCGACGGCTCTGCCGCGGCGCGCACGGCAAAATTGGACAGCGCCAGTTCGGTTTTGCGCTGGGCCGTGGCGATTTCTTCTAGTTTCTTGGCCACCGAAGGCTCTGCCACCGCGTGGCGGCCTTGATTTTGCGCCACATAGGCATGGCGGATCGCGTCGATCGCCACCTGTAACCGCTGGCTTTCTTCGCGCATCACCTTGGACGCGCGCGCAGCCGTTGCAGCGACCCAGATCATCGCGACGGGCAGAAAAATAGTCAGCATGATCATCATGAAGCTGATCGTGCCGCCCTCGTCGAGATCGCCGGAGCCCAGAACCAGAAAGAAAACCGCGCACATGGCCAGCCAGAGAATAGACAGGCTAATGGCGACCATTTCAACGGCTGTGATCCGGTCTTTGCGCGCCTTGTCATATATCCCCAAGGAGGTTGGGGGGTCTTTCTTGGTATTTGCCATTTGGGGCCCTGCTCAGGTGTAGGCGATTTTTAGCACTTCATATGCTTTTTCGCCACCAGGAGTACGCACTTCGACGCTATCGCCCTCTTCTTTGCCGATCAGCGCCCGCGCGATGGGCGATTTGATGTTCAGAAGACCCTTTTCGATGCTCGCCTCATACTCGCCCACGATCTGATAGGTCTTTTCCTCATCGGTGTCTTCGTCGACCAACGTGACTGTCGCGCCAAACTTGATGGCCCCGGATAATTTGGTGGGGTCAATCACGTCTGCCAGGCTGATTGCGCCTTCCAATTCCTTGATCCGGCCTTCGATGAAAGACTGTTTTTCCTTGGCGGAGTGATACTCGGCGTTTTCGCTGAGATCGCCATGCTCACGGGCCTCTGCGATGGCTTTGATGATCGCCGGACGCTCTTCTGATTTGAGCTGTTTCAACTCAACCTCAAGCGCGTCGTAGCCACCGCGTGTCATAGGTATTTTTTCCATCTGGACGCCTTTTTGGGTCTTGCTGCCGCCGCTTGGGCAGGGGTTCCAGGGTCATGTTTGTCGTCGCGCCAGATTGGCCTGAGCAATACGTCCTTGGCAAGTGGGGAAGCGTGACCGCAGCGTCATAAGGTCTCAAAACCCCCGCATTTGGCGTTTTCGTTTCGAATTACGCCGGGTTTCGATTGAAGAATTTGGCAACGCAGCCATAACACTTACCATCTGAATTTACGTAGCCACCGCGCCGCCAGTGATGGGCATAACGAAAAGGGAGCGAGATGTCAGAGATTGAACGCGAAGCCATGGAGTATGACGTCGTGATCGTGGGCGCAGGGCCTGCCGGTCTGTCGGCTGCCATTCGCCTGAAACAGCTTGATCCCTCGCGCGAGGTGGTCGTGCTTGAAAAAGGGTCCGAGGTTGGGGCGCATATCCTGTCGGGCGCGGTCTTGGATCCGTGCGGGTTGAACAAGCTGATCCCGGATTGGAAAGACAAAGGCGCGCCGCTCAACACGCCGGTTGAGGCCGATAATTTCTACATGCTCGGGCCGGCAGGTCAGATCCGTCTGCCGAACTGGCCGATGCCGCCGCTGATGAACAACCACGGCAATTATATCGTGTCGATGGGCAATGTCTGCCGCTGGATGGCCGAACAGGCCGAAGAGCTGGGGGTTGAAATTTTCCCCGGCATGGCGTGCTCTGAAATCGTCTATGGCGAAAACGGTGAAGTGAAGGGTGTTGTGGCCGGTGAGTTCGGCAAAAACGCCGATGGCACGCCGGGCCCGTCTTATGAGCCGGGGATGGAGTTGCATGGCAAATACGTGTTCCTGTCTGAGGGCGTGCGCGGGAGCCTGTCCAAGGAAGTGATCGCCAAATTCGACCTCGCCAAAGATGCAGAGCCGCAGAAATACGGCGTCGGCATGAAAGAGATTTGGGAGGTTGACCCCGCCAAGCACAAAGAAGGCACCGTGACCCACACGATGGGTTGGCCTTTGGGTGGCAATGCGGGCGGTGGCTCTTTTGTCTATCACCTTGAGAACAATCAGGTTTACGTGGGTTTCGTGGTGCACCTGAACTACAAGAACCCGCATCTTTTCCCCTACATGGAATTCCAGCGGTTCAAGCATCACCCGATGATGAAAGACCTGCTTGAGGGCGGCAAACGCGTGGCATATGGCGCGCGGGCGATCTCTGAGGGTGGGTATCAGTCGATGCCCAAGATGGTGGCACCCGGTGTCGCTCTTCTGGGGTGCTCTGTGGGTATGGTCAACGTGCCGCGCATCAAGGGCAATCACAATGCGATGCTCTCCGGCATGGCCGCGGCAGAGGCGGCGCATGAGGCGATTGAAGGCGGGCGTGCCGCGGATGAGCTGAGCGCATATGAAGACGAAGTGCGCACAGGCGATATCGGCAAGGACCTCAAGAAGGTGCGCAATGTCAAACCGCTCTGGTCGAAATACGGTATGCTGGCCAGCCTGGGTCTGGGCGCGATGGACATGTGGACCAACACGATGGGGTTCTCCCTGATGGGGACGCTCAAACATGGCAAGACGGATGCGGAGGCGACGGAAACTGTCGACCATCACAAGCCGATTGAATACCCCAAGCCCGATGGCAAGCTGAGCTTTGACCGTCTGACCAATGTCAGCTTTTCGATGACGAACCACGAAGAAAGCCAACCCGCGCACCTGCAGCTAACGGATGCAAGCGTGCCGATCATGACAAACCTGCCGCGCTATGCTGAACCGGCGCAGCGCTATTGCCCGGCGGGTGTGTATGAGGTGGTCGAAAAAGAAGATGGTCCGCAATTCGTGGTCAATTTCCAAAACTGCGTGCATTGCAAGACCTGCGATATCAAGGATCCCAGCCAAAATATCACCTGGGTGACACCGCAGGGGGGCGACGGCCCGAACTATCCCAACATGTAAACTGGCAGATTTGTGATCATGCGGGGCGGCTGAAAGGCGGCCCCGCATTGCTTTAGAGGGGCGGCAGAGCTAGGTTTAAGCTCGTGCAGCAATCAACCAGAGGCGCCTCTTCTTGACTCGCAAATCCATTTCCATGATCGCGCTGGTGCTTGGACTGGCGCAGGTCACGCCCGCATCCGTAACAGCGCAAGAATCTGTCGGCTCTTATCTCGCCGCCAGACAAGCCACGTTTGACTATGATTATGAGGCCGCGGCGCAGTATTTTACCCGCGCCCTGACCGAAGATCCGTCAAACCCCGCCATCATGGAAAGCGCGGTGATCGCGCAGATGTCGCTGGGCCGGTTGGACCTGGCCATTCCGGTGGCACGCAAGATCGAACAAGACGGGCTTTTGAGCCATATCGCGCATATGGCCCTGGTGGCCGATGACGTGAAAGAGGGTCGCATCGCTGAGGTGATCACCCGGATGCAAGATGATCGCGGCATTGGCGATTTGGCAGATGGGCTGATCCTCGCATGGGCGCATCTGAGCAACGGCGATGTCCGCACGGCCTTGGCCGAGTTCGACACCGTCGCAGAAAGCCCGGGCCTGCGCAGTTTTGCGATCTACCACAAGGCGCTTGCCTTGGCCTCTGTCGGGGATTTTGAGGCGGCAGTTGGGATATTTTCCGGTGAAAGTGACGGCCCGGTGCAGCGCACGCGCCGCGGCACCATTGCCCATGCCGAGGCGCTGAGCCAATTGGAGCGCAATGACGAGGCGCTTGCGCTTTTGGATGAGGCCTTTGGCGGCGCGATGGACCCTGAGGTCAGGGGTTTGCGTGACAGGATCGCCGCGGGTGAGACCGCGCCGTTCAGCCTGATCGGGTCTGCGGATCACGGCATTGCCGAAGTGTTTTACACGCTGGGCCGCGCGCTTCTGTCGGAAACCTCCGAGGATTATGCCCTGCTCTACGCGCGCACGGCTGAGTTTCTCAACCCGGGCCATATCGATGCGGTGATGATGACGGCCGAGTTGCTGGAATCGCTGGAGCGCTACGCGTTGGCCACAGCGGTGTACAAATCCGTGCCACGGGATCATCCCGCCTATGCCGCAGCCGAAATGGGCCGCGCCGAAAGCCTGCGCCGCGCGGACAAGCCGGAAGCGTCGGTAGAGGTGCTGGAACAACTGGCGCGCACGCATCCTGAGTTGCCTTTGGTGCATGTATCAGTGGGCGATCTGTCCCGTCAGATGGAACGGTTTGAAGATGCTGTCACCGCCTATGACCGCGCGATTGAGATCTATGCCGCGCTGGAGCAAGGGCAGTGGTTCGTACATTACGCCCGCGCCATCAGCCTAGAGCGCCTGGGCCGCTGGCCCGAGGCCGAAGCCGGGTTCCGCAAAGCGCTTGAGATGAATCCAGGCCATCCACAGGTGATGAATTACCTCGGATATTCGCTGGTGGAAAAGCGCATCAAGCTGGATGAGGCGCTGGACCTGATTGAGCGTGCCGTCGCGGCAGAACCCAATAGCGGCTACATCGTGGACAGCCTGGGCTGGGTGCTCTACCGGCTTGGCCGCTACGACGAGGCCATCGTGCACATGGAACGCGCAGCCGAGCTGATGCCGATTGATCCGGTGGTCAATGACCATCTGGGCGATGTGCTTTGGGCTGTGGGCCGCTACACCGAGGCGGAATTCCAATGGCGGCGCGCCCTGTCCTTTGTGGACCCCGAAAACCCATCCCCTGATGTCGAACCCGATCGCATTCGGCGCAAGCTTGAGGTCGGCCTTTATGAGGTGTTGGAAGAAGAAGGCGCTGAGCCCTTGAGGGTTGTCGAGGAGGCCGTGGATGACGGTGGTTGAGACCTTTGTTCCGGCAAAGGTCAACCTGACACTCCATGTCACCGGTCAACGCGATGACGGGTATCACACGGTGGATAGCCTCGCCATGTTTGCCGATATTGGCGACCGGATGACCATTACGATGCCGGGGAATTACAACCTGACTTTGGAAGGGCCGATGGCCGACGGTGTGCCGGAAGATCACACCAACCTGGTTATTCGTGCGGCCCAGTTGATGCGGATGAAGGCGGATTTTGTGTTGGAGAAACACATCCCCAACGCCGCCGGGCTGGGCGGTGGGCCAGGCGATGCCGCAGCGACCTTGCGCATCCTCTCGGGCTTTGCTGGCAAAGCGGTGCCAGGGGATGGGATTGAGCTGGGTGCTGATGTGCCGCTTTGTCTGCAATCCGAACCTGCACGCGTCACAGGGATCGGGGATGTTGTGACGCCGATGCATGATCTGCCGCCTTTGCATGCCGTGCTCGTGAACCCGAGATTGCCGGTCCTGACGGCGGATGTGTTCAAACGGCTTCAGCACAAGGTCAATCGGCCGATGCCGGACCGCTTGCCGCATTTTGACACGCCAGCAGAGTTTGCGCGGTGGCTCAAGGGTATGCGCAACGACCTGCAGGAACCCGCGATTGAGAAAGAACCGGTGATCCAGCAGGTCTTTGACACGCTTGAGAAAACGCCCGGTTGTCTTTTGACGCGGATGTCTGGCTCAGGCGGGACATGTTTTGGCATCTACAACGATCAAGAAACGGCGCGGTCTGCTGCTGGGCGTCTGCGCGAAAGCCATCCCGCCTGGTGGGTGGCGGCCACGTTGCTCAACGCGCCTCAGTATCATTGAGGACAGGCGCGTTTTTCTGAGCGCGGTACAAAAGTCTTATCAAGACTTTTGCGCCAACGTTGGCGGCATTTTCTTTGAAAGAAAATACATCAGAATTTTAAAAAATTCTGTGGCCCGGCCTGTTAGGCCAGTCGAGCGACGACGTAATCCGCCAAATCAAGCAACATGCGCCGCACGTCATGTTCGGGCAGTTTCGCCATTGCTGATTTGGATTTCTCCGTCCATGCCATCGCATCCGCCCGGGTGCGTTCCAATGCATCGTGGCGCGCGAGGATCTCAAGCGCCTGTTCCAGGTCGCCGTCCCGCTGATCGCCTTTCTCAATGGTGCGCTGCCAGAAGGCGCGCTCCTCTTGGGACGCGCCGGCCACCGCTTTGATCACGGGCAATGTCAATTTCCGCTCACGAAAATCATCACCGACATTCTTGCCCGTTGACGCGCTATCGCCCTGATAGTCCAGAAGATCATCGGCAATCTGGAAGGCAATTCCAAGCGCATCTCCATACTCAAAGAGCGCGCGGATTTTATCCTCGGACTGATCGGCGATCACACCGCCCACTTCGGTTGCGGCGGAAAAGAGCGCGGCCGTCTTTCCACGAACGACCTGCAGATACACCGCCTCATCTGTTGCCAGATTGCGTGCCGCGCTGAGTTGCAGAACCTCGCCCTCGGCAATCGTGGCGGCGGCATTCGACAGGATATCAAGAACCCGCAAAGAGCCGGTTTCGACCATCAACTGAAACGCGCGGGCAAACAGGTAATCGCCGACCAGAACGCTCGACTTGTTGTCCCACAACAGGTTGGCTGTGGGCCGACCCCGCCGTTGCTGACTTTCATCGACCACATCGTCATGGAGCAAGGTGGCCGTGTGGATGAATTCCACCGTCGCTGCCAAATGCACGTCATAGGCACCGGAGTAACCGCAAAGATCCGCCGATGCCAAGGTCAGCATCGGGCGCAGGCGCTTACCGCCCGCCTCCACCAGATGCGCGGTCACTTCCGGAATACGCGGCGCGTGTTCGGACGCCATCCGCTCTCGGATAAGCACGTTCACGCCATCCAACCGTTCGGCAAGATGACGGGCCAATTCTTCATGAGGTTTCGTTGCTGCGTGATCCAACACCATTTCGCCCCGCTTACACGGCTCGACAAGCCGCGCTGTTCTTTCTACCACTTAGGGCATGAAACAGCTTTTGCGAACAACCGACATGGCGTCAATCGCCTTTGCCAAAGCCCTTTTGGATGGCGAGGGTATAGAGTGCTTCGAGTTGGACGTAAATATGAGCGTTCTAGAAGGCGGGATCGGCATTTTTCCCCGTAGAATCATGGTGGCAGATGCGGATTATCACGATGCCGTCGTGACCCTGACCGACAACGGGATCGAGGTGGATGAACAGCCTTGAGGCCGCCAACAGCGCCGATCTGACGCAGGATGAATTTCTGGGCGGTGCGCTGCGCCTGTTGCAACCCAAACATGGCTATCGCGCTGGCGTGGATCCTGTCCTGCTGGCCGCAAGCGTCGATGCAAAGGCAGGCCAAAGTGTGTTGGACCTGGGCTGCGGTGTTGGCACGGCCGCGCTCTGTCTGGCGCGTCGCGTTCCGGGCGCTTTGGTGGCCGGGCTGGAAATGCAAGACATGTACGCGGATCTGGCCCGTAGGAACGGGGCTGAAAACGGGATCGCATTCGGGGTGATAACCGGGGATTTGGCGGACATGCCCGCACCCTTCAAGGCGCGGCAGTTTGATCACGTCATCGCCAACCCGCCTTATTTCGACCGTCGCAAAAGCACACCCTCAGAGGCCCCCGACAAGGAGCGTGCCTTGGGCGAGGAGACCCCCTTGTCGAACTGGGTGCAGCAGGCGGCCAAACGGGTCGCCCCCGGGGGATCTGTCACATTCATTCACCGCGTTGAGCGCTTGCCAGAGCTGCTATCGGCCTTTCAAACGCGCCTCGGCAGTCTTGACCTTTTGCCGCTGGCCCCGCGAAATAACAAACGCCCCCGTATGGTTTTGCTGCGTGGTCGCAAGAACGGGCGCGCTGATTTCCGCCTGTTGTCGCCTTGGGTTCTGCACGAGGGGCTTGCCCATGATGTGGACCGGGAAAACTACACTTCCTCAACGATTTCAGTCCTGCGGGATGGGGCGCCCCTGCCGTTTTCTTAGGCCTTTAACTCAAATCTGAAATTCTGTTTGCGCTACCTGTTGCGCCTGCGGCGTGACTTTTGCCTCATTCTGTGCTGCACTCACGGAACTGAAGATGGAGTGGCTAAAACAGAGGAGACTGCCAATGAGCTTGGGTTCACACCTTGAGGAATTGCACAGAAAACATCAAACCCTCGAAAACAAGGTCGAAGAAGCGCAACGCGCGCTCGGATCCACCGACTTTGAAATCGCCGAACTCAAGAAACAGAAACTCCGCGTCAAAGAAGAGATCACGCGCCTTTCGGTCCACGCCTGAGATACGGCATGACGTTGTAGCGCGGGCGCCCATAGCGGCCCGCGCTCAAGGGTTCTCATTCGAACGAGAGAGGGGCGGGTAGGCTCCGCTTCTCAACCCGGCAAGTTGCGCGGGTCAAGAATGTCATGATCTTCTTCATGGCTGGCAGTGATGGCCACCTGCTCCACCAGCCACTCCCGAAACGCGCGGATATTGGGTAGCGTTTCCGCCCCTTTTGCACAGACAAACCGGTAGTGCGCGATCGTGTCGAGCGCGGGCCGGAATGGCGCGACGAGCCGCCCGTCACGAATGAACCGCCCGGCAAAACTGATCCGCGCCATGACCGCACCTGCGCCAGAAAGTGCTGCATCAATCGCATGATCGGCCTGCGAATATTGCTGACCGGTCCAATCCCGTTCCGGCAGGCCCACGGCGTGAAACCAGGCAGGCCAGTCGGCGGGCGGATCGAGAAACGTGATGTCCTTGGCATGAATGAGCGGAATTTTTTGCAGCCCGTCATAGCCTGGATACTGCGCGGCCAGTTCTGGCGACATCACTGGCGTTACCCAGTCCCCGAGAAACCGCTCTGAATACAGCTCCTCCGGGTCGGGCCCATAGCCAAATCGGATCGCCACATCGACCTCTGATCGGGTGAGATCGACAATCCCAAATGTGGCGCTGAGGCGCAGTTCAATCTCGGGATGAGCTTGGGCAAAACTGAACAGACGCGGCGCAAGCCAGGTCGCCGTGAACGCCGGACCAGCCGTAACCGTCAAAGACGATTGATCATGGATGCGAGAGGCCTGGCGCCATGCCGCGCCCAAAGCTTCAAACCCGTCCCGCGCGCCCGGGGCCAGCGCGCGACCTGCCTCCGTCAATTCAACCGCCCGGTTGAGCCGCCGAAACAGCGGCGCGCCCAAATGCTCCTCAAGGGATTTGATCTGAAAGGACAGGGCGGCAGGCGTCACGTTCAATTCTGCCGCGGCCTTCTGAAAAGACATGTGCCGCGCGGCGGCATCAAAGGCGCGCAAGGCGGTCAGGGGAGGCAGGCGTTCCGGCATGTTCAGTTAAGTATCACTTAAGTGAAGTGGAAGAAAGTCTCGTTTGTCGGGCACTCTATCAGCCGCCATATTCGTATCAGACAAGAAATCACCGATCTGAAAGGACCCGCCATGATCGAGACACCAACAAACACCCGCACCCGTGACGCCTACCGCGCCGCCCACGAAGCGCGCGCTGAGGCGATGACAGAGTTTTTCCGCTGGATCACAGGTCAGACACGCTCCCATTGATCGTTGCAAGTCGATGAAGAGCTTGGGCGCGGGGCGCTTCCCAGTCCCCGCTCATGAAAAAGGCCGCGTCTCAGCGCGGCCTTTTTTAACTTTTCCAGGTGCGCAGTCTCAGACGAAGAACTGAGCGCCGTTGGCAGAAATGGTGGAGCCGTTGATGAAGCCGGCATCGTCGGAGGCAAGGAAACTCACGCAGCGTGCGATTTCCTCGGGCTCTCCGAGGCGCCCTGCCGGGATCATCCCAATGATCGATTCGCGAACTTTTTCCGGCACGGCCATGACCATTTCGGTTGCGATATAGCCCGGGCAGATGGCGTTGGCGGTGATGCCCGCGCGCGCGCCCTCTTGCGCCAGTGATTTCACGATCCCCAGATCGCCCGCCTTCGTGGCAGCATAGTTGACTTGCGCAAACTGCCCCTTTTGACCGTTGATCGAAGAGATCACGATGATCCGGCCGAACTTGCGCTCGCGCATGCCAGGCCAGATCGGGTGCACCGTGTTGAACACGCCGGTCAGGTTGGTGTCGATCACCTCGTGCCACTGCTCAGGCGTCATTTTGTGGAAGGGCGCATCGCGCGTGATGCCCGCATTGGCGACGACCACATCAATGGGGCCAAGATCGGCCTCCACTTGGGCCAGCCCGGCCTTGGAGGCCTCATAATCCGCGACGTTCCATTTATAGGTTTTGATGCCGGTATCGGCAGTGAAGGCCGCAGCCTTCTCATCATTGCCGGCGTATGTCGCTGCGACCTCGTACCCGTCAGCCTTCAGCGCTTTTGAGATCGCCTCACCAATACCGCGACTGCCACCAGTGACCAGTGCTACACGTGCCATTCATTCTTCTCCTTAAATTTCATTGTCCCCTGGCTTCATCTTGCCAGAAATACTCTCGGGGGAGCGCGAGAGGGTGAAATCCCCTCGCATCTGGGTTCAGCGCTCCACGCACATGGCGACACCCATGCCGCCGCCGATGCAGAGCGTGGCGAGGCCTTTTTTGGCGTCGCGGCGCTTCATCTCGAACAGAAGCGTGTTCAGCACGCGGCAGCCAGAGGCGCCGATCGGGTGGCCGATGGCAATCGCGCCGCCGTTCACGTTCACGATCTCAGGGTCCCAGCCCATGTCCTTGTTCACCGCGCAGGCTTGGGCGGCAAACGCCTCATTGGCCTCGACCAGATCCAGATCGCCCACAGACCAGCCCGCCTTTTCCAGTGCTTTGCGGCTCGCGTGGATCGGGCCCACGCCCATGATCGACGGGTCAAGCCCGGCGGTGGCGTAGCTCGCGATGCGCGCCAGCGGCTCGATCCCGCGTTTCTCGGCCTCGTCCGCGCTCATGAGCAGCGTCGCCGCCGCGCCATCGTTGATGCCAGAGGCATTCGCCGCCGTGACCGAGCCATCCTTGGTGAAGGCCGGGCGCAGTTTGGCCATCGCCTCCATCGTCGCGCCGTGG